>CANRZW010000002.1 GCA_947644545.1 uncultured Lachnospiraceae bacterium | reverse complement strand
TCAGGGTTGCATTACTGTTTATTTGTCAAGGTTCTTCATGCGTCTTTCGCATGTCTGTCGCTGTGTTTTGGTGTTGTCCTCAGCAACGTATCTGAGTATAGCATCACAAATTCTAATTGTCAACAGCTTTTTTGATATTTTTTTTGTTTTTTTTCATCCGGTCAGATTTTGGCCCAATTTAGGGTCTGTCAGGGCGTCTTCCACCTCCCTGCAGACGCCCTGACAGACCAGGCTGCGGATACTTTCTCTCTGTTCCGCATTCTGATATTTCTCATCTTTCAGCATCATTCCATAACAAAAGATCCTGGAATAAATGCTGAAGACGAGATATGTCATCATCTCTTCGGACGGCATTTCCCTACCGTCTAATTCATCCAGCAGAACCCTCCGTATCATCCCCGCCGCAGGCGCTTCCTCTGTCATTTCCCTCTCCCTTAACAACTTTCTGATCCACCTGCTCACCGAAGAGTTTTCCGACAGCATATGAAGCAGTCGGAAAACACAGTCCATACTGGGAATCTGCCTTTCCATCTCAAGCAGTACACAGTAGATCTTATCATAAAGGGTACTCTTTTTACATATTCCTTCATATAACTGCCCGCAGAACATCTCTCCATTATAGAAAAAAGCCTTTGCGATCATCTCCTCTTTTCCGGAAAAATATTCATAAGCAGTGCCCTTTCCGATCCCGGCCCGTCCTGTTATCTCTGCTACAGTAAGGCTATTGATATCGGCCCCTTCCTCAAAGAGCGCGAGCACTGCCTGATAGATGGCCTTTTCCTTCGGTAAATACTCTCTATTCATTGTCATCTGCCTCTATACTCCCTGTTTTGCCTTTCTCTCTCATAAAGATATCATAAATGCAGGGAATCACGATCAATGTCAGCAAAGTACCATAGATCAGTCCGCCGATTGTAACGACCGACATGGGCTTTGACATATCTGCCCCCATATCATCACTGAATGCCATCGTGCTCAGTGCCAGGATCGTTGTCAATGCGGTCATCAAAACAGGCCGCATTCTCGTTCTGCCTGCCGTGATGATGGCTTCTCTTTTCTCCATGCCGCCTGCACGAAGCTGATTGATATAATCTACCAGAACAATGCCGTTATTCACGATGATACCGGAAAGCATCACAAAGCCGATCAATGCGATCACGCTCACCTCGCTGCCGCTTACATATAGTCCCAAGAGTCCTCCCGTAAAGGCAAGCGGAATCGTAAACATAATGATAAAGGGCGATAAGAGTGACTGGAACTGCGCTACCATAATCAAATACATGAAGATCAGCGCAAGAAGCAGCATCAGGGTAACCTGCTCCATCGCATCATTAATTGTCTCGTTCTCACCGCTCATCGTGTAGCTGTACCCACCCGGCATCTCATAATTTCTGAGCGCCTCTTCCACATCTTCCGATACGAATCCGATATTATACCCGTCTGCGATCGATGCAGATACCGCAATATATCTTGTCTGATCGGTCCTGTTTACAGACTTCGGCGCTTCCGTACTTTCAAAAACAGCAATCTCAGAGAGCTTTATCTTCTCCTTTTTTCCATCCTGTTTGGTGCGGTCAAGTTCCAGATTCTTTACCAAATCCCTTGTCAGCTCTATATCCTTTGCATGTTTGACATATACGCTATAATCTTCGATTTCCGTCTCCAGGGTGGTCGCACTGGCTGCATCGGCAAGTTTAGCCTGTATCTGCTGGAATGCCTGCGCCACGGTAATCCCATGGTCTATCGCTTTCTGCCTGTCGATCAGGATACGCATCTCACCCGTCGATTCCTCCAGACCATCGGACACCTCATCGGTACCTTCAACCCCCGCAACAATCGCCGCGATATCCTTGGCAATTCTCTGCAGGGTATCCAGTTCGCGTCCTTTGACCTGGATGGTGATACCGCTGCCGCCCAGCGCGCTCATATCCATGGTAGACGTCTCGATCGCTGCCTCTGCCTGATATTCCGCTATAATATCTGCGATATTCTCCTGAATATCACGTGCTATTTCCAAATTATCTCTCTCTTTATCTTCACGCAGTGATATGTATACGACGGTTTCATTTTTGGCTGTATTGCCTCCGCCGGAAAGCATGCTCAGAGAAGAGGAACTGGCCATCGCTCCCACATCCGTTACCTCTTCCATCTCTCTTAAGCGGTCGATTACACGATCTGTCGCATCCGCCGTCTCATAAAGCGGCGTATCCTTCGGCAGACGCAGCGTCATGGTGATCTGTGTACTGTCCATATCAGGCATAAAGGCTGTTCCTTTGGAAAAAGCCGCCATTGCACTGACTGCCAGCAGCGCAAACACCAATACAAGAACGATCGGTTTAAAGCGCAGCGACAACTCCAGTAACTTGCCATACTTTGCCATCAAACCGCCAAAGATCTTACTCTCCTTCTGCGGCGCTGCCTTGGAAAAGATACCTGCCGACATAGCCGGAACCACAGTCAATGCAATCAGCAGACTGGCAAACAGCGAATAGGCAATCGTAAGTCCCATATCTACAAATAATTGTCTGACGATCCCCTCTGTAAAGACAATGGGCAGAAATACGCACACTGTAGTCAGCGTGGACGCCAGAATCGCACCCGCAACTTCACCCGCACCTGCAATAGCAGCTTCTTTGGCCGAATATCCCTCGCTTCGCATTCTGAAAATATTCTCGATTACCACAATGGAATTATCCACCAACATGCCGACGCCAAGCGCCAAGCCCGAAAGGGAGATGACGTTCAGGGTAACCCCGCTGAAATACATGCACACAATCGCCGTGATCAGACTGACCGGAATGGAACAGGCCACCACAGCCGTAGGCCGCCAGTCCTTAAGAAACAGGATCAGGATCAGCACTGCCAGGATTGCGCCAAACAGCACGTTATTTATAATGGAATCCATGACGAAATCAATATAGATTCCCTGGTCCATCAGCGTAATGAGAATCAGATCCGGATTCTCCGCCTTCAATGCCGCGAACTTATCCAGAATCCTGTCGGATACATCGCCCGTGGAGTAACCCGTCTGCTTCTGGATCGTTATCATGATACCGGGTTCACCGTTTACGTTTGCATAGATCTCTTCGGAATTATCCGTCATGAAGACATCCGCCACGTCCGCCAGCGTGATGATATCCACCCCGTCCATTTCCGGATTGAGCAACGGCATTCTTTTCAGTTCTTCTATATCTTCCGGCTTATCTCCTACTCTTACCAGATAGTCGATTCCGTTCTCCGTAACATACCCTGCCGGCATGGAGAAATTCTGTGCCGCCAGAAGAGATTTTACCGTATCGACCGTAAGGATATTATTCATATCCGCCTGCTCATAGGCGTCCTCTCTGGCCTCCTCCAGCTCTTCTTCTCCATCCGCAATCTGCTGCAATGCATCCTTTAACTGCTGCGCC
The DNA here is from genome assembly GCA_947644545.1 of uncultured Lachnospiraceae bacterium. Taxonomy (GTDB): domain Bacteria; phylum Bacillota; class Clostridia; order Lachnospirales; family Lachnospiraceae; genus UBA3282. Next base: position 215,973 of record CANRZW010000002.1, on the reverse strand, counting down.
GAATCATTCAGCTGTTCTTCCCCGTCCCTGATCTGTTCCCATGCGGAGTCTATCTGCTCCCGTCCGGCTTCCAGCTGATCCACTCCTGCTTCCAGCTGTTTCTCACTTGCCTCCAGCTGCGTCTCGGCGGCGCTTAACTGCATTTCCCCGACGCTGATCGTAGTCTGGGCATTGGCAAATTCGATCGCCGCAGTCAGGTTGCCCGCATAGAGCTGCTCCAGCGCCCTATCCAGGGAGCCGATATTCCCCTCGATACCGGAAAGCTGTGATTTCATGGCAGAAACAGCGGCCTGCTGCATCTCGATCGTCAGCATAAGCTCCTGTTTCTGACTTTCCAAAGCGTTCGGATCCATAGCATCCAAGACTGCATTCATGGAATCGCGCGCCGCCACCAATGCCGTCTTCAACATTCCCACCGTCATCCCGCTGATATCGTCAACACTCATCTGCAGAAGCTGCGCGATACTCTCCTGCTGTTCACCGGTCAGTATGCCTGCAACCGGAATATCCTGCGAGGGCGCCTGGTCGAGACCTGTGATAAGATCATTGATGCTGTCGACGGCCTGCTTCGCCTCATTATATTTGTTCAAGCCCTCATCGATCTTATCAATCCCGCTCTGCGTGGCTTCTATCGTCGCTTCTGACGTGGCGATCTCCAGCGTCAGGTGCATCTTCGTCGCTTCCAGATCCGTCTTTGCCGTCAGGATCTTGGTCTCCGCCGCAGCCAATTGCGCTGCAGTCTCACCTTTCTTATTTGCAAGCTCCGCCTTTCCTTCTTCCAGCTTTGACTTATTCTCCGCAATCTCCGCCTTCCCGTCCTGCAGCTTCTGCCTGTTCTCTTCAAGCTCTCTGCTGTTATCATTCAGCTCCTGTTCACTGTCCGCCAGTTCCTGCTTGCTTTCCTCCAGTTCCGCCCTGGCCTCGTCAAGCTCTGCCTGGCCGTCATAAATCTCCTGTTTCCCGTCGGCAAGTTCCTGTTCGGCATCCTTCATCTCATCATCAATATACGCAAATACCTGTTCATTGATGGCGTCGATCTTCTCCTGTCTGATGATCACATTTACGCTTTCCTCAAACAGTCCCGTAGCGCTTGCGGATGCCACACCTTCTATGCTTTCCAGTTCCGGGATCACCAGATTCTGTGTCATCTCACTGATCTGCGCATCCGTCATACCCGTACTGCCGACAGCTGCGATCATGATCGGCAGCATATCCGGGTTCATTTTCATAATGATCGGACTTCCGACCGAATCATCCCAATAGCTTTTGATCTGATCCAGATTCTCCCGGATCTCCAAAGAAGCCGCATTCATATCCGTCGACTGTGCAAACTCCAAAATGACTGTGGAATAATTCTCGCTGGAAACAGAACTTATCCCCTCAATATTGCTTACAGTCGCCATAGACGCCTCTACCGGCTTCGTCACCACCATCTCTACTGTCTCCGGACTTGCTCCCGGATAAGTCGTCACGACAATGACATACGGCAGACTGATGCTCGGCAGCAGGTCCGTTGACATTTTTGTAAAAGATACCACTCCGAGAACGATCATCAAAATAACCGCCACCAAAACCGTATAGGGCTTCTTAACGCTGAATTTTCCCAACATGATACTTACTCCTCTTTCCCATCGTCGTCTTTCCGTCCGACCGGTCGGTCGGTCGCTTTATCAGTATATTTTGAAAGTATCATACTGTCAACGTCTCCCTTTTTATCTTAATAAAGATTTTAGAAATTCTCTTTCCCAAATATGGAAACGGACATAGACCCCGGTAATCCCGTTCGCCTATGTCCGCTATAAAACAAGAACCTTAAACTTTACTGTAATTTGATCACGGCATTCCCGGCTTCTCCGCGCAGGATAAAATCAATCGTTTCCACCGTAACCGACTGGGGTACTTCCACAATGCTGACCAGTTCTATACTCGCCCCTGCAGGAATCACATCCTTATAAGTCTGCAGGTCATTCAACAGCATGGTTGACAGTGCATTCTCTCCGGAAGCGCCATTGACGGATATCTTAAATCTCGCGCCGCTGCCAATCATATCCAGCGCCTGATCCGCCGTACCTCCATTGGCCGCCGTAAACTTCAGGACAAGCAGCTGTGTCCCTTCCGTGGCGTCCATGGCAAAAAAGACCGCTTCACCATCTGAGCCTGACGGATAGGACTGTGTCAATTCATACCCTGTATACTGAAATGTAATATCCTGAATTCCATAGAATTCTTCTATCGTAGACGGCACTGCCGCTACTTCCGTATCCTGACTGGCATCGATCACTTCCGTAGTATCCGCCACACTCTCCTCCGGCACTTCCTCTTCCGCCGTCTCCTGCACGGAGGCTGCCGCTTCCCATTCCGCCTTCTTATTCTCTTCCTCCTCAAATTCGGAGGCGTCCATCAGACGACTGCTATAAACCCTGTCGTATTTCAACAGCACACCTGCCGCATACTCTGAAATAATCTCCGTCTCCTCCTCTGTCAGATCCGGCATAATCGAACCGCATCCTGCCATAAGAATTGCCGCCGTGATACCACACAGAACTGTTCCCACTTTTCTCACATCTATATCTCCCATCACCATTTTAAATCTGTAAAGTGTCCCGCTATGGGCATACTGCCAAGCATAAGATCACCATGCTGTCTTCTATTATAACGTAATATCTTTCATCTGACAAACCTTTTCTGCTCTCAAATAGAAATACATAACAGTCGTTACGCAACATCCAGGGTGAACCAGAACGCCACCCCATTCTCATAATTGATCACACCGTACTGCTGATTCATGGATTCCATAATCGCCTTGACGATAGACAGGCCGATTCCACTGCCGCCATATTCCCTTGTCCGCGCCTTATCCACTTTATAGAACTTTTCCCAGATATGTTCTATACTGTCCTGCGGTATCTGCTCTCCGGTATTAAAAACGGATATCCTGACATACTGATCTACGGGCTGTATCTTCACATCGATGATCTTCTCACCCTGTGCATAGTGGATCGCATTCGTGAAATAGTTCATAAATACTTCTTCCACTTTGAACTCGTCACCCCAGACATGAATCGCTCCATAATCTTCCATACGAACGGAGATATTCCTCTCCTTCAAAAGGATATCCGAGGAAGCAATGTAATTCCTGATCAGCGCCGCGATATCGAATCGCTCCATATTCACTACTTCATTGCCGAACTCCAACTGATTCAACGTCAGCAGTTTCTTGACCATGGTGTTCATCTTGGCTGCCTCATCTATGATCACATCACAGTAAAACTCACGGCTTTCGGCATCATCATTAATGCCCTCCCGCAGTCCTTCCGCGTATCCCTGGATCAGTGCGATCGGCGTCTTCAATTCATGGGACACGTTAGAAAGAAACTCCTTGCGCATCTCATCGACTCTGTCTTTCTTCTCGATATCCTTGAGCAGTTCGTTATTGGCCGTCTTCAATTCAGAGATAGTCGTCTCCAAAGCCTCTGCCATCTCATTGATATTGTTGCCCAATATGGCGATTTCCGTCCTGTCGTCTCCCGTATATTTAGCATTGAAATCCAGATGCTTCATCCTTTCGGAGATGCCGGCCAGCTCCATGATCGGTTTCGTGATCCGATTAGACAGACCAATGACCAGCAGAATGCTTACAACGACCGCAATACTTCCGACATAAGCCATGAAACGATTGGATATGGAGACACTTTCCTGAATGCTCTCAAGTGCGCTCCGCAGAATGAAGAAATATCCGTTATCCAGCATCCCCCACATCTCTATATATTCGGTCTGCATACGGACATCCGTGACAATCTGTATCATATACCCTCTGTCTTCCAGCAGGACCTCTTCCTTATTCACTCCATAGAAAATATTGTTCAACAAATGCTTGATCGCAAATTCCTGATCGACCATCGTAGTCTTGACCATCTTCGAGTCACTGTCAAGCACCAGCACATTGATATTATATTTATCACGTATTTTCTGCAGTTCGATGTCATAAAGCTCAGACGTGATATCGCCTGCGCTCGATGCCGCATTGATGCTTGCATATGCCTTAACCAGCGCATTCTTCTTATTATTGATATAATATTTCTCCAGCAGAGTGCTGTTCGCCAGAAGGCAGAGCAGGATCGTACCGGTGATCAACGTAATAAAAATGAATACAAACTGTCTCTTCATGGAATATCTCATAAGCCATTTGTCCTCACATTGCCGCAGATCGGGACTGCACATTTGCACATTAGTTCCTCTCTGCAGCGGTGTCAACCATCCGGCCCGGCTATCGCGTCTTATTCCTCGAATTTGTAGCCCATGCCCCAGATCGTTTTGATCAGTTCTCCCTTAGCTCCCATTTTATTGCGCAGCTTCTTCACATGCGTATCAATAGTCCTGGCATCCCCGAAATAATCATAATTCCAGACGCTGTTCAGGATCTTCTCTCTGGACAAAGCTATCCCCTTATTCTCCATAAAATAACTGAGCAGCTCAAATTCTTTATAGCTTAAGTCGACAGGCTGGCCGTCTACCAGGACACTGTGCGCCGCCTTATTGATCACGATGCCGCCGGCCTCCATCATTTCATCCGCACTCGACTGGTTCGTCCTGCGCAATATGGCTTCTACCCTGGCCACTAAGATCTTGGGGCTGAACGGTTTCGAGATATACTCATCCACCCCCAGCTCAAATCCCTGCAGTTCATCCCGTTCATCGGACTTGGCTGTCAACATGATAATCGGCACCTTAGAATACCCACGTATCTCCTTACATACCTGCCAGCCGTCCATCTTCGGCATCATAACATCCAGAATGACCAGCGCGATATCCTTCTGCTCGAAGAAAAGATCTACCGCCTGCGCGCCGTCCTCCGCTTCGATCACTTCATAATTGCTTTTGATCAGAAAGTCTCTGACCAGTTTGCGCATTCTGCTCTCGTCGTCCACTACCAGTATCTTTAATCGCTCCATCCAATCAACACCTTTTCTCTATTGGTCCAAAGCCCGTTCCGCCTCCCGGACCGCCTTCTCTCTCTCTGACAGTTCCTGTTCCCACTCCGAATACTCATTGACAACGGCCGTTCTGTAATTGATGATCGTCGGTGTATCACTCCAGAGGGAAACCAATATCAAGCCTATGATCGCCGCCACAAACAAAAAGTTGATACAGACCGATGTGATGAACCGCCCCCGATATTCCACTTTAGCGCCTCTCGCTTCCATGCTCCGCCTGATCGAACTGTTATTCTCCGTCTTGTTGCTGAATGTTCCATATAGCGGTATCGGTTTAATCTTCTCCTGCGGCACTCCGCAATCGGCCAGCTGCGACTGCATTCTCTGCAAATAAGTCATGCCCACCGGCGTCAGAAACACCCTGTTCTCGATCGCCCTGTTATAAACCAGCAAAAGATTCTGCGGATTGCGATGATCCAGATGCTGTTCCAGATTGTCGATCTTCTTCTTTTCCAGTCTGGCTGTTTCGGCATCTGCCACCGTCGCGAATCGATAACCGCCAACGATCAGATCCTCTTCACTCTTATCCATATAAACCACTCCTGCTCTCTTTTTTAGAACATGTCTATTCTACCTCATATTATGCAGACTGTCCAGAAGAACAAAACGAGCCATGCCGTTTGCAGAATATGAGAACGTGAAGAACCCCGGAACGGTCACATTCCGGGATTCGTCTGCTCTTCTATAATATCCTATACAATACCCTGTGCTTTCATGGCTGTAGCTACTTTCAGGAAGCCTGCGATATTCGCGCCGGCTACATAGTCGCCTTCCATACCATACTTCCTGGAAGCTTCGTCCAGATTGTGGAAGATATTGACCATGATCTGCTGCAACTTGGAGTCAACCTCCTCAAATGTCCAGGACAGTCTCTCGGAATTCTGGCTCATCTCCAGAGCAGAGGTCGCTACACCGCCCGCGTTTGACGCCTTACCAGGACAGAACAACACGCCGTTCTTCTGCAGATACTCGGTCGCTTCCAGTGTGGTAGGCATGTTCGCACCTTCCGCAACTGCGAAACAGCCGTTTCCTACAAGCGCCTTCGCATCCTCGAGATCCAGCTCGTTCTGCGTCGCGCAGGGAAGGGCAATATCACATTTCACTGTCCAGACGCCATGCTCACCCGCCTTCTTCTCATGATACTCTGCGCTGGGCCTTGCCGCTGCATACTCGGACAGACGTGCACGTTTTACTTCCTTCACTTCCTTCAGAAGGGCTACGTCAATGCCTTCCGGATCATAGATCCAACCGGTGGAGTCAGAACATGTAACAGGCTTTGCCCCCAGCTGCTGTGCCTTCTGGATCGCATAGATCGCTACGTTGCCGGCGCCGGACACTGCAATCGTCTTACCTGCGATATCCTTACCGTTGCACTTCAACATCTCCTCTGTCAGATACAACAATCCGTATCCTGTCGCCTCCGTCCTTGCGAGGGAACCGCCGTATGTAAGTCCCTTACCGGTCAGCACACCCTCATACTGGTTGCGGATTCTCTTATACTGGCCGTACATGAAACCAATCTCGCGGCCGCCTACACCGATATCGCCTGCCGGTACATCCGTATCCGCACCGATATGTCTGTACAACTCGGTCATAAAGCTCTGACAGAAAGCCATAACTTCCCTGTCCGTCTTTCCCTTCGGATCAAAATCGGATCCACCTTTGCCGCCTCCGATCGGAAGCCCGGTCAAAGAGTTTTTGAAGATCTGCTCAAATCCCAAAAACTTGATAATCCCTAAATTAACGGACGGATGGAACCGTAATCCTCCCTTATAGGGGCCGATCGCACTGTTGAACTGTACACGGAATCCATTGTTAACCTGAACCTGTCCCTTATCATCTACCCAGGGAACACGGAACTGTATGATTCTCTCCGGAACAGTCAATCTCTCCAATAACGCTTCTTTTCTGTATGCCTCTTCGTCTGCCTCGATCACAACGCGAAGGGACTCTAAAACTTCTTTGACAGCCTGATGAAATTCCGGCTGCGCCGGATTCTTCGCTACTACCAGTTCATAAACCTCATCAACGTATGACATTTTGTATCTCCTCCTTTAATCTGTACTCTACTCCATGTACCATTATAGTATGTGTGAACAGAAATCTCAATACAATTCATCACTTTAACGTGTAAAAATTATCTGCGCATTTTTTCCATTTTTTGGACATATTGTACAATAATACTGTAATCCAGATATACTTGTATACAAATCAAAGATATTCTTTCAGTTTTTCAATCGCACTTTCTTCAAAGGAAACCAGTTCCTGTGCCAGTTCAAACGCGGTATCGGTCGCCATCTGATTATGCTTTATCACCTTCCACATACTGGTAATCCCCCTGTTGCTTCCCTGTATCATCATCTCTGCCAGATGTTCCCTGCTCACATTCAGCGCTGTATTCATATGAATACTTCCCTTGAGCATCAGATCCGTGATCTGGCTTCCGTGGTATACTTCCCCATTATTTTCCAGGATCTGATCCAACGCCCTATTATGGATCTCCGAATAGCGAAGGGATTGTCTGGAAAGCTGCAGTGCAAACTCATCCTCTTCGATCTTATCTAAGATCGTCTCGATCGCCGTCATTCCTATTCTGGTATTGCGCTGTATCTCCTGCAGTATTTTTGAATCATCATGTTTCATGCCACTCCTCCATTTCCACTCATTTTACCCAAAAAAAGAGTACGGGATGATTCCCATACTCTTTATCATTACCACTATTTGTTCCTTTAAACACGGTTTCGTAACTATTCTACATAATCGGACTTCACGTAAGCCGTCTGGCCGTTATATTTGATCTTCGTCCAGCCGTCCGCCTGTTTCATGATCACTTCCAGCTTCTCTCCGATGTAAGCTGTTCCCAGCTTCTCTCCGTTTTCACTGGCTGATGCCCGTACCCGGACATTCTCTTTCACGGTTACCGTCCCTGTGGTCTGTGCCGAAGCGCCGGCGTTGTTCTCTTCCTGCGGCTCTTCTGTCGTCTCCTCTGGCTCATTCTCCGGCTGCTCTTCACTGCCCGCATCCGCCTGCATCGTCTCGGAAGGCTCTAAGAACTCGCTCTTAATATAGGCTTCTCCGCCTTCATAGCTGATCTTACTCCATCCATTCCCCTTCTCTTCCAATAAGGTGAACTCATCGCCAACCGCTGCCTTACCCAGTTTATCGGCAGTCTCACTGTCCGAAGTCCTGATATTTACTACATCAATGGCCTTGACCTTCGTTACTACAATGTCAGACTCCCCTGACGCAGACATCTCTGTTCCGTCTGCCGGATCTTCGGCCGCACCCTCAGCGCCATCTCCTTCGGAAGATTCACTGCCTTCCGCACGGGCGAGTGCCTCTCCTACGTTCTTATCGATCTCCAGATTCAGATCCATGAGGAAATCTCTCAGCACCTCATCTTCTGCAACCATATCATTATAGGCCGCAGCCGCCCTGTTATTCAGGTCCACTACATCATCCTGCAGGTTCAGTTCACGAATATAATTCAACTCGGCTTCGCTCTCTTCTCCGTCCTCGTTGATGTAATACTCTCCGTTCTCATCGGTACAGACATAATATACCCGCATCCCCGGAACCGGCTTCTCGTAATCTTTGAATTTGATTTCGTTGTATACATAAGCCACATAAGTGCCTTCTCTTGGTCCGACCTTCGTATATACTTCAATCGTCGGATAGGATTCGATATATTTACTCGTCTCCTGTGCTTTCAGAATCTCTGTCTCATCCAGATGATCCACCAGCCGGCTCATGGTATCGGTATCCCCATCCACCATCGCTGTATAATAGGCACTGAACAATTCGTTGATCTCCGGTACTGCATCCTGCTGCAACGGCACTTCCGGTACCGCGAGCAGATTATCCGCAAGCTCGATATCTACTCCCTCTGTTGTTTCGACACTTTCCTCTGCCATCTTCCTCTTATTGGCATTGATCGCAATCACGACCGTACCAACCACACAAAGTACCAATACAACAGGCATGATAATCTTGGAATATCTGAAGAGCCAATTTCTGAAGATCTCCAGCTTAGCCTTGAGAAAATCCTGTATATTGTTATTTGATGTATTCATGTAAAACAACCTTTCTTAGAATGTCAGTTTAATGCACCCGACAGGACTCGAACCTGCATCAAAGGCGTCGGAGGCCTACGTTTTATCCATTAGACTACGGGTGCTTGACCAAAATCTGTGATAGAACAGATTTCTGGTAAATCTTGATCGTATGAAATATTACGATTTTGTTACATCTCGATTATCATACCACAAGCTGGCCCCGTTGTCCAGTATCTAAAAAAATTATGCAATAATTTCCGTAATGTCCGTTATGGCTCAGTCATGAACTCCCGGCTTAATCACTGCAGATGACTTCGATCTCCGCTCTCTCCCTGTCGTAGCGATACAGGTTGAAAGACAGGATCTCTTCCGGATCCACCTGCGTGTTATTCACTTCCTTTACCATCCGGCTGTAAAACAAGTATTCTCTGCTCCGATCCTCCGGTATGAGTAGAACCTCGTGGATCGAACTGGGCAGAATCAGCAGATCTGTCTGCAGCCTGTCCGCCAGCTGTCTGATCTTCTCCGAATAAAGCATAGCCGCAGCGCCGAACAGTTTATCACGATTCGTCAAAACATACAAGGTCTGTTCCTCCTCGCCCAGCTTCCTGCCGATCATTTCTTCCAACATCTTCTGTATCGGCACAAGAAGCTCCGGCATACGTCCCGCCATGTTCCTGTGCGCGGTACGATATATTTCCTCCGCAGACTGCCCCCACATATCCAGATGATTGTTATGGATCATAATAGACGCTCTCCCGAATGCTTCCGCCTCTATTACATAGTAGAAAGTGACGGCAAGATCATGCCACCTGAACCAGGGTACGTCCGCAAGCAGCGTTTTATTTTTCTCATAATTAATCAGTTTGTAAAAGATCCTGTCCTCCACCTTCCCAAAATCCCTGAAGAAATCCATATCCAGGTTTACGGTACAGGCATGTTCTTCATAAAGAGCAATAATCTCTTCCGCGATCTTTTGTACCGGGACACCCGCCTGATATCGACGATAGGGTCCCTCCAGATAAATCGTGGGAGAAATATTGTCTTCTTCCCTCATGATCACGATTCCTGTCAACCGGACATCATTATTCTTAAGTACTTTCGTCACCGTGATCTTATGGCATTCCCCCAGTCTGTCCTGCAGCAGCTCAACAATTTTATCCTTAAATTCTTCAAATCTCATCTTTCCTCTTTTCCCATTCTCTCCGGACAAAAGCAAAAAGAGCGAACTCGAATAAGCGGAAAAGTTTCCTGACACACAAAAGACAATGGTCACTTCCGCTCCCATTGTCTTATAGGCTTCTTCCAAAAAATATGCAGTCTCTGTTATACTCTGGACAGATACTCACCGGTTCTGGTATCAATCTTGATCACTTCGCCCTGCTCTACGAACAGCGGAACCATAACCTTCGCTCCGGTCTCAACGATTGCCGGTTTCGTAGCGCCTGTCGCCGTATCCCCCTTAAATCCGGGTTCTGTATCCGTAATCTCCAACTCTACAAACAAAGGCGGCTCAATCGCAAATACACTGCCATTGTAAGAACAGATCTTCACCATCTCATTCTCTTTCACGAACTTAAGCGTATCACCTACCGTCTCCGCGTTCAATGCAATCTGATCATAAGTCTCCGTATCCATGAAGTTGAACAGATCACCGTCGGAATACAAGTACTGCATGTCTTTCCTGTCGATCCGTGCCTGTGGGCATTTCTCAGTCGGTCTGAAAGTCTTCTCCACCACGCCGCCATTGATGATATTTTTCAATTTCGTCCTGACAAAAGCTGCTCCTTTACCGGGCTTTACGTGCTGAAACTCAATTATCTGATAAACATTGCCTTCAAACTCAATGGTAATACCATTTCTGAAATCGCCTGCAGATATCATAAATCTATCCTCCTAAATTTTCACAAGTATAATTCTTACTTAGTTTATACTATAAATTTTGTTTTTTCAACCTCTTTCCCAAAAAAAGGCGAAAACTTTTTGCGGCCGGCTTCTACGCTGTTGTCATCGTGAGAATATGGTCGATCGCCATAAGGTACCCCTGCAGCCCTTCCCCGTAGATCTGTTTATCACAGGCCGGAGCCGTTACCGATACTTTCCGGAACTCCTCCCGCTCCATAATATTGGAAATATGAATCTCCACCTTGGGCACCGTGACACTGGCCAGCGCATCTCTGATCGCGTAGCTGTAATGGGTATAGGCTCCCGGATTGATCACAATCCCCTCCGTGCCATCGAAATAAGAATCCTGTATCCGGTCAATAATTGCTCCCTCATGATTGCTCTGAAACACCTCGATCGTACAGTTTTCCTCCTGCCCCTTCTTTGCGATCATCTGCAGGAGAGCATCATAGTCCTGTGTTCCATATACGCTCTTTTCCCTGATGCCCAGGAAGTTAATATTGGGTCCGTTAATCACTAACAGCTTCATCTTAGTCACCATACCTTTCTCTTGTCTGCATCTCTTTTATCTTTATCTTATCTTTATCGCTGTCGCCAGCTTGTCTTTCTCTCTATCTTACCTTTCCCTCTATCTCATCCAGGATCTGCTCAAAACTCTTGCCGTCTACCTGAATGACCACATCCGATGCATCCTTATAGAAAGGATCCCGCTCCTCCATCAACACCCTGATCTTCGTAAGAGGATCGTCTCCCTGCAAAAGAGGTCTTGTGGTATCCCCTTTCAACCGCCCATAGATCGTCTCCACGTCCGCACGAAGATAAAAAACCTGTCCCAGCTGATGCAGCAGTTTTCTGTTCTCCGCCCTCATGGGCAATCCTCCGCCCACAGATATGATCTGATTACGCACGCTTCCTTGCAGCTTCTGCAGACATGCCGTCTCTCTGGCCCTGAAATATTCCTCTCCCTCAGCCGCAAAAATATCCGCTATGGTACGCTTCTCTTCTTTCTCAATCTCCTTATCCGTGTCTATGACCGACTGCCGCAGACGATAGGACAGTCTGAGTCCGACCGTTGTCTTTCCGCTGCCCATAAACCCGATCAATATCACATTTCCCATCTGTATCGCATAACTCCCTTATCTGACGTTTTCCGATGTGCTCCTGTACTGCCGCGCTTTAAGATCGCTCAAAATGTGCCATCAGTTTCCTGTAAACGATCTGTGCCGTCTCCTCTGGCACCGATATGTCATTCCACAGTTCATATGCAATGATCCCCTGATACAGAAGCATCTTAAGTCCGTTGTACGCTCTGCCGCCGCATGACTTCACAAGCCGCATGAATCCTGTCTCCCAGGGATTATAGATCAGGTCGAAACCCGTGTGTATCTTCTCGTAAAAGGCCTTATCCGAGAGAATCACTTCATCGTCATGAGGCGCCAGTCCTACCGAAGTTCCCTGGATCGCCAGATACCTGCCCGCCGGAATCTCATGATACTCCGTAAGCCGCAGCGGACGAACTACCTCCCTGCCTGCCGCGCGGTTAACTTCCTCCGCCACCTGTCCGGCCCTGTCCAGAGTCCTGTTTAACAGATAGATCTTCCCGGCTCCTTTGAGCGCACACAGATGCGCCACGGCCCTTGCCGCTCCGCCGGCGCCCAGGAGAATGATTTGCTCTCCGGCAATCCTGACCCCTTCGCTTATCATGGCCCGGTACAGCCCTTCCATATCGGTGTTATAGCCCTTATAACCGCCCGCTGTCCTCACAAGCGTATTCACTGCTCCGATCTTCTGCGCCAGCATATCGATTTCCTGCAGACAGTCGATCACCTCGCTTTTGTAGGGCACCGTCACATTCAATCCCAGAATCTGCAAGGCGTACGCGCCTCTGACTGCATCCTGCAGTCCACCCGGCTCCACGTCAAACGGTACATATACCATATCATGCCCCGTCAGTCCGGCCAGCGTATTATGAATAACCGGGGATAACGTATGTTCCACCGGACGCCCGATCAATCCACAGGTTCTTGTCTTACCGTTGATATCCATCCTAACCTCCATGCCCTTTCTTCATCCAAGCTCACAGTAACGTCCTCTGGAACGTTTGTAGAAGAACAGTACGATCCACTCCAGTTTCCTCTTGAGTACGATCTGAATCTCTTCTTTGGGATGGATCGGTTTCACCAGCCAGGTTTTGATCCCGGCTTTCTTAGCTCCCCACACATCCGTAAAGAGCTGATCCCCGACAAACATTGTACTCTCCGGATCGGTATGCATCAGTTCCATGGCCCTGATATAATTTTTCACGGACGGTTTACCGGCCTTATGTATGTAGCGTGAGTGCACTTTATCATTGAACATCTTTACCCGCGGTTCCTTATTGTTGGATAAGAGCACACTCTCAAAGCCGATCTCCCCAAGCCGCCTGAACAGTTCGATGCTTCGCTGATCCGCCGGCGCCCCATGCGGCACCAGGGTATTGTCTATATCAAAGATCACCCCGCGGTATCCTTCCTGATACCGCTTCTCAAAATCGATTTCATAAGTAGAATCCAGATAAAAATCCGGATAAAAGCGCTCTAACAATCTCATCTCTCCATCTCTTTCCCATGTATCAAACCAAATCACCACATTTCTTATCATAACAAAACCCCTCACTTATATGCAAGGGGTTGTTATCATAGATTCCTGACGATCCTGTTATATCTTGCCGCAAAGATAATGCGCAGAATACTGCACAGCAGCATCAGGGCAATATCCCACATCAGGAAAGCATATGCCTTCCCGGAAAAAGCTGCATACCACGCCGCGTCTTCCCATATCTTATTCCCGAAAAACATGACAAGCAGAACCAATAACGCAATTATCATAAAGAACCATCTGAATCCGTTAGCTATCGTCATCGGCACACTTGCCTTTGCTGCAATCTCTTTTTCCTGCTCTGTCATAGCGACTCCCTGTTTACTCTGCTCACTTATGTCAACCTAATTCTCCAACACCTTCTTGAGCTCATCCATGAAAGTATTGATATCCTTAAATTCCCGGTATACCGATGCAAACCTTACATAGGCAACTGCTTCTAAATCCTTCAGCTTGTTCATGACGATCTCCCCTACCACCTGGCTTGGGATCTCTTTCTCTTCCATATTGAAGATCTCCGTCTCCACCTCGTCCACTAACTGGTTGATCCGGTTCGCACTGATCGGCCGCTTATGACAGGCACGCAGTACACCTGCCTCAATCTTCGATCTGTCGTAAGTCTCTCTGTTATCATCCTTCTTAATGATGATGAGCGGTATCGTCTCCACCTTCTCATAAGTTGTAAAACGCTTGTCACACTCATCACAGACACGTCTCCTGCGGATAGAATTGTTCTCCTCCGCCGGACGGCTGTCGATCACTCTTGTATTCTCATGTCCGCAAAATGGGCATTTCATCCGGAAATCCTCCTCAGGCTCAATATACCGCTATTATAGGTGAATTTGACAATTATGTCAACTATTTTATGGAAACCTACACACAAATATCCACAATAATGATATCCGGTCCGATCTGTTTGATGTCTTTATAGCAGATGACATAGTTTGAATCGCTCCCGAACAGCCCACACCATTTATTCTCTCCCGGAATGATCAGTTTAAAAATCTGTCCGGTACACTCGTCAAACTCAAAATCCGTTACTCTGCCCAATTTCTGACAGTTTTTCAGATTGATCACTTCTTTTTTCTTTAATTCTGAAAATAACATAGGAACCTCACCGGGCTTTTTATTATTAAATGCATATGCCCCAAATAAGGTTCCTATTCCTTTCGGTTCAATTCTCTTTACTGAACGGAAACATACTCATAGAATACATAGCCGATCGTCCCGTCTTCCAGAACGATCTCATACCACTGTCCGTCCTTCGTACTGCCATTGCAGACGTAAGTCTCTCCCGCCTTCGCTACCCTCAGAACATTGGTGCCCGACGTGCTCGGCTGGTCACGCACATTCACATTGGCTACGATCTTAAGCTCAGATGCGTCGCCGGATATGCTGCCTGTCTGTTCCTGGCCATCGTCTCCCGATCCATCGCTCTCGCCCCCATCCTGTTCGGTCTGATTCTGCTCCTTCTGCTCCTCTCCCTGTTCCGCTGCCCCCTCATAGTCTCTGGGCACATATTGTCTGTAAAAATGAAATCCCAGGAAAGCGACTACAATCAACAGAATGCACCCTACTACCACCGTCATAATGGTGATCGGATCCATTCCCTCCTCATCATCGTCATCCCAATCCTCATCGTCCCAGTCATCTTCGTACTCCCAGTCGTCCTCCTCCCGGTAGACCGTCTTCTTCCTGCGCGGAGGCTGCGGATCCACATTCTGTTTCTTCTTCGCCGGCGCTGCCGTCCGGGAACTTCCGCCTGTATTCCTGCCTCTCTCTGCTTCACCCGCAGAAGCTGCGCCCCTGTCTGCCTTTCTCCTGGGAGCCGCAGGCTGCACCCTGCGTTCCGCCTTGATCTCAGCCGCGGTCTCGGAGAGGATGTTCCTCTCAATGGCATCGATCGGGATATCATCCACCGTTCCGTTCGACACCGTCTGCGCCCTGCGTTTCTCCCCTACTGCCCTGCCGCATCCGGGGCAGAACCGGACACCGTCACGCAGGATCTCCCCGCAGTCCGGACATCTTCTCTCCTTTATTACCTTGGCGCCGCATTTCGGACAAAATTGATCCTTCTCCATCAAGCGTTCGCCGCACTTCGTACATATCATTTCCGCCTCACCTCATCCCGTTCCCCTTTTGGTCATATCCTTTTACGTCATAGCTGTCTCTACATGGATATTGCCGGCTGTACCCGCAATATCCCCGAATACTTAATGGAAGTTTTAACTTCCGGACTTTCTCTCATAATAATGTATCAAAAAAATGTCATTTTGTAAAACAATATACAAAGATTTTTCCTTAAAATTTCATGAATAATTCCTGACGTTTCGTACATCCTTGTTAGAAAAGAGATTTTAACGGAAAGGACAGATACAAATATGATACAGGGTAAAGTGGAAATCTGCGGTGTCAATACCTCCAAGCTGCCGCTTCTGAAAAATGCCGAAAAGGAAGAACTGTTTAAACGGATCGGAAACGGCGATGCCGCCGCCCGTAAAGAATATATCAACGGCAATCTCCGTCTTGTCTTAAGTGTCATCAAAAGATTTCATTCCAGCAACGAAAATGTGGATGATCTGTTCCAGATCGGTTGTATCGGCCTCATCAAAGCCATCGATAATTTCGACAGCACCCTCAACGTAAAATTCTCCACCTATGCCGTCCCCATGATCGTGGGCGAGATCAGGCGCTATCTGCGGGACGCAAACAGCATCCGCGTCTCCCGTTCCCTGAAGGATACGGCCTATAAAGCCATCTATGCCAAAGAGCATCTTACCCGTATAAACGCCAAAGAACCTACCGTTACCGAGATCGCCGCAGAGATCGGTGTTGCAAAGGAGGACATCGTCTATGCCCTGGATGCGATTCAGAGTCCCATGAGCCTCTATGAACCTGTCTATACCGACGGCGGCGACACCCTCTACGTGATGGATCAGATCAGTGATAAGAAGAATCGTGAGGAAACCTGGGTGGAACATATCTCCTTAAGTGAAGCCATGAAAAAACTCAGCGACCGGGAACACGAGATCATCACGCTGCGCTTCTTTGAAGGCAAAACGCAAATGGAAGTGGCCAGTAAGATCGGCATCTCTCAGGCGCAGGTGTCCCGGCTGGAAAAAAATGCGCTCAAAACCATGCGCTTATATCTCACCGCATAATATGACACAGGTGTCGGAGCAGATCACTCCGGCACCTGAACCGTCATCCTCAATTGTCCTTGCTCATTTCTTTTTTTAGTCTGCGCATGATCTTTTTCTCCAATCTGGATATATAGGATTGAGAAATCCCCAGAAGCTCCGCAACCTCCTTCTGTGTCAGTTCCTGGCCGTCCTTGCTCCCAATCCCGAAGCGCAGCTTTATAATGGTCTGCTCCCGCTCCGATAATTTGGCGATCGCCCTGATCAGCAGTTTGCGTTCCACCTCATTCTCAATATCCTTATAGATCACATCCTCGTCCGTGCCCAGGATATCCGACAGAAGAAGCTCGTTGCCGTCCCAGTCCACATTGAGCGGTTCATCAATGGAAACCTCCATCTTATGCTTATTATTTCTTCTTAAGTACATTAAGATCTCATTCTCAATACAGCGTGAAGCATAAGTTGCCAGTTTGATATTTTTCCCGGGATTAAAGGTGTTAATCGACTTGATCAGTCCGATCGTCCCGATCGAGATCAAGTCCTCCACGCCAACCCCCGTATTATCAAACTTCTTCGCAATATAGACAACCAGCCGAAGATTATGTTCTATTAAGATCGCCTTGGCCTCCTCCTCATATTCGGTTCCAAGATCGCTTATGATCTCATTCTCCTTCTCACTCTCAAGCGGCGGCGGAAGCACTTCCGTTCCCCCTATGTAATGTATATCCCCCTGCTTTGTCATAAGGAACCTTGTATCCTTATGTACCATTTTGAACTGAACCCTGCCGGGAATTGCCACTTTTAAAACCATCTTTGTTCCTCCTAGTTTTCTAATAACCGGGGGTGGAGTATCATCTGGCAGATACTCTCTTCTGAAATGCCGTCGTCACAAATTGCCAGAATAACATGTGCCTTCCGAATATCCCTTCCCTGTTCCTCTATAAACAGTTCCGGCAGCTCATAGGCGTCGAGAATGCCGCTTTTTCTTCCGACACTGCGAAAGGGGATCGCGTGGTATTTCTCCGGCTTAAAGCAGGAGCCAATCTCATCCGCCAGCTTTCTGCTGATCACGCTGACCGGCGCGCCGCTGACAGGATCTGCCAGTTGGTTTCCGGTATCAAGAAATGCCTGTATCCTTATCTTTTGATTAAGATCCGGCACATATACGGCTACTTTCCTGATGCAGTTCTCTTTCCTGTTTCGGAAATATCCGATCATTCCCCTGACGATACGATACGATAAATAACCTGACACTAATGTCACAGCCATACCGCCGCTGTCGCTTAGAACCATTCTGAGGCGGTTCAGAATCCATATCATGATACTGCCCGAAAAAAATCCACAGCCAGCCATAATCAGGCTGCCATGAATCAGATTTCTGCCGCGCCGTATCCCAAAGGTAAGGTAGCACATCAACATACTGACAGGAACCGTACCGATCAAAATCCTCACGTAGACCGGTCCCGCCGGTACAAGGATCGCCATACAGATAAAGAGCGCCCCTGCCGCTGCGCCAAACCAGATTCTTTTATGCGTGGCAGTACATCCAAGAATCATGCCGGTCAGAGACAGCAAATAGAAATTGCCCGTTATCTGCAGGATAAAAACACTGTCAATATACAATTTGTAATACACATTTCACCTCCGTATCTCTGCTTTATTATAAGAAATGGGACGTAAATATTCTGTCGTAACCGGGCAGCATTTCCACTATTTTTAAAGACAGATAGCAACAAAAAACCACAGGATCTTCTCCTGTGGTTCGTTTACCGTAGACGGTTATTTATTGTTTCTGCTCAAAAAATCAGGTATCTTTAAGGATTTCTCCTCGATAGAACTCTTAATATCACCCGACTTATTAATGCCGCTGATCGTCCTCAAAGGAGCGGTCCCTGCTTGTCCCGTCATGGTTCCTGTCGGACGTACTCCCTGCTTTAAACCGGACGGTGTCGTGAAATTGCCAAGCCCCGCGCCCGGCAGGATACCGGACTGCTTACCCTGCAGAGATGTAGGTGTTATGTATCCGGATTTGAAGCCGAGACCGCTCATCTGCTTCGCCTTTTCCTCGATGCCGGTGGCAATGATCGTAATATTGCATGTATCCGTCATATTCGCATCGTACATCGCACCAAAGATGATATTTACTTCGTCTCCGGTCAGATCCTGCACATAACTTGCCGCATCGGAAGCGTCTGCCAGCGAGATATCCCCGGAAACATTGATGATAACATGCGTAGCGCCGGATATGGTCGTCTCCAGAAGCGGACTCTCCACAGCCATCTTAACCGCTTCGCTCGCCTTATCGTCTCCCTTACCGGTACCGATGCCAATATGCGCGATACCCTTGTCCTTCATAACAGTCTGCACGTCCGCGAAATCCAGATTGATCACGGAAGGTACATTGATCAGATCCGTAATTCCCTGCACGGCCTGCTGTAATACCTCATCCGCCTTCTTGAGCGCATCCGGCATGGTCGTCCTTCTGTCAACGATCTCCAGAAGCTTATCGTTCGGTATTACGATCAATGTGTCCACATTATCCTTGATCTTCTCGATCCCCGTAAGCGCATTCGTCATGCGGGCCTTGGCCTCGAAACGGAACGGTTTCGTTACCACGCCGACCGTCAGAATCCCCATATCCTTAGCGAGTTTGGCAACTACAGGCGCTGCTCCCGTACCGGTACCGCCGCCCATACCGCAGGTGACAAACACCATGTCCGCACCTTTGAGCGCTGCCGCAACCTCATCCGAGCTCTCCTCAGCCGCCTTCTCCCCGATCTCCGGCTTCGCTCCTGCACCAAGACCCTTGGTCAGTTTCTCACCGATCTGTAACAGAGTCGGCGCTTTACATAACTGCAGCGCCTGTTTATCCGTATTAATCCCGATAAATTCAACTCCGTCTATTGCTTCATCAATCATTCTATTTACAGCATTATTTCCTGCGCCGCCAACCCCTACTACAATGATCTTAGCTGCAGAATCAGCATCATTTGACTTAATTTCAAGCAAGGTATTTCCTCCTTTTACTTATGCATAAACTCTCATATATTATCATATAATTATTTTTCAAAATTCGCAACCCATTTTTTGTGTTTTTTGTTATTTGTTCGTAACCGTCTGGCCATCAAATAATTCGATTCCGCTTCGCGAAATCTTAAATCAGAGCGAAAAATGCCCGCCCTTTAAGCTTTCTTTGTGCTAATCCTGCTCAAAACTATAAGATCTTGTGTCCTCACTATACTCCCGCATATCCAGCACGCCGCTCTTGCCGATAAGATCCGGCAGGATATACTGCAGTTTCATAATCTTTTCTTCTATATAAATATCGTTTCCAAGCGCTACCCTCGCATCCCCAAACAGAAGCGTGATCTTATAATCAGGGTCAAAATAGATCTTATCCGCGGACATGGAATACTTGTCCAGCTGCTGCGTAATATTCAATATCTCCGCAAATACCTCCGGCTTTTCTACCGGAAGACGATCATGCAGGATCACATGATCGAACTTAAGCCCCGTCACCTGCGGTATTCCTTCCGTTGTCTCCGTGGAGGTTTCTACCACGATCCCGTCCTTATCAAAATACACGCACCGGCCCAGATAAGTCACATAGCCGGCCAACGCTTTCTCATAGACCGTGATCCGGATCGTGTCCTTCGCCTCGATCGCTACATCCATCCTCTGGATGAAAGGAATATCTTCTATCCCCTTATCCCTGTATTTGAGCGAAAGGATAAGGGAGTTATTGCCATAGGCGCCGCCCATCACCATATCCATGATCTCTTCATTCGTGTAATGGATATTTCCCTCCACATGCACTGTCGTGACAGTATAATTCTTCACGATATAGAAATACGCTGAAATCATAAGGATCATCAACGTAAACAACAGCACAGACAGAATGATTGTTCTTTTTACCTTGCCAAACCGCAATGTCTCCTTCTGCCTGTTCCTGCTGTTTTCCGGTTTTATATCATTGTTTTTCACAAGACGCAGATTCGGATTCTTTTTCTTTACTTTTTTGACCGCTTTCTTGTTACTCATTCATAAACCTCATGCAAGTTCTATCTTCGCCCCCAATTCCCGCAGGCGGAAAACAATATCCTCATATCCTCTGTCAATATAATGGCGGTTCGTCACGATGCTGGTGCCCTCAGCCGCAAGCGCCGCGACAACAAGCGCTGCCCCTCCCCGCAGCTCTTTGGCCTGCACGACCGCACCGTGCAGCCTTCGCACACCATTTACATACGCCGTATTGCCCTGGACGCTGATATCTGCCCCCATCTTCATAAGCTCCGGCACGATCCGGAACCGGTTCTCGAATACGGTCTCCTCGATCCGTCCTCTTTTCCCGGAAGCCGCCATCACCACCATAAAGGGGGACTGCAGATCCGTAGGGAAATCCGGATAACAGCCGGTCCGCAGCGCACAGGGCAGGCTCCCGCAGGCCCTGCCGGCCACCAGAATGCCGTCCGACTCATAACTGACGACGGCCCCCAGCTTTCCGGCATACTCCACCACGACTTCCATATCCCGAACAGGCGCATCCTTCAAGAAAACGCTGCCGCCGGCACACATACAGGAACACATATAAGTCCCCGCCACGATTCGATCAGCGGGAACACGATATCTGACAGGCATAAGCTTCTCCACACCGTGAATGACCAGCCGGTCACTGCCCGTTCCCTCGATCCTTGCTCCCGCCCGGATCAGAAATTCACATAACGCCTGTATCTCCGGTTCCCTTGCCGCCGGTTCAATCACCGTCATCCCCTCTGCCAGAACAGCTGCCAGAAGCAGATTCTCCGTCACGCCCACGCTGACAAAGGGCAGACGAAACACAATTCCCCGCAGGCCGGCTGCCCTGGCCGAAAATCCCAGCTCCTGCTGGTCGATCTCAACCCCCATCCTGCGCAGTGACTGCAGATGCAGATCGATCGGTCTTGCGCCGATCACACAGCCGCCCGGATACTCCATCCGGACACTGCCTGTTCTGGCAAGCAGCGCTCCGAGAAGCATGATGGAAGAACGCATCACCCCTACGGAATCGGCCGGCATATTACTCTCCCTCAGGCAGCTTGTATCCACCCTTACAAGGGAATCTTCTCTTTCCACTCTACACCCAAGACTCTCCAGCAGCCGCTGCATATGATACACATCGGATATATCCGGGCAGTTTTCTATCTCACAGATACCGTTTATCAGCAGAGTCGCCGCAAGAATCGGCAGCGACGCATTTTTTGACCCTTGTATCGTAGTCTGTCCACTCAGACAATTACCACCATAGATACGAACAGCGTCCATATTATTTACCTCGAATCCAAAAAATATGACCTATTCTATCTATATGGTTTTCCATTCAAAAGTTATCTTGTCCTTATAAATCCTTGAGCCGTATTCCCCGTGCCACGCTAAGGACAAGTCCGATCTCGATCAAAAGGAACATGACCGAGGACCCACCGTAGCTGATAAACGGCAGGGAGATTCCCGTATTGGGAATGGTATTGGTCACAACGGCGATATTGAGAATTACCTGGATCGCGATATGCCCGAGCACCCCTACCACGAGCAGCGCGCCAAACAGATCCGGTGCATTGTTGGCAATCACCATGAACCGCCAGATCAACAGGATAAACATGATTATCACCGCATAACCGCCGAACAGTCCCAGTTCTTCGCAGATAATGGAGAATATCATATCATTCTGCGCCTCAGGGAGAAAGCCAAGCTTCTGCATACTGGCCCCCAGTCCCTTACCTAACACGCCGCCGGAACCGATCGCATAAAGCGCCTGCAGCGTCTGGAACCCCTTACCGTCGGCATACGCTTCCGGATCGAGCCATGCCAGGATACGTGCGCCTCGGAAATCCAGATTATCCGTCTGATTGGCTCCCATCTGTACGATGGCAAATACAATAAGCGCCGCGCCGGCCAGGGTAACTAACCCCAACAGAATAAACCGCTTATAATCCGGACAGGCAACGAACAACATCAATACCGCGATTCCCACAACAATGACCGCGGAACTCATATTCTGTGTGATCTTCCACAACATGAGGGCAATCGGCATGGGAACCATCACCGCCATCCAGAAGCCCTTTCGATTCCTTATCTGCTTCCCCATCGTGCAGATCATACTTGCCAGAAAAAGGATCATACACAACTTGGCGACCTCTGCAGGCTGCAGAGAGAGAGGTCCTATGTACAGCCAGCGCTTTGCGCCGTTGGCCTCACGCCCGAACGGGATGATCAGCAAGATCAGCACGACCGACACCACATAGCCAAGCACTGCAAACCGCTCCCAGAAGTGATACGGTATATTTGCCACGAAGATCATTGCGACCAATCCCAGGATCGTGGCAAATATCTGTTTCTTCAAATAGTGAGCCGAATCCCCGAAATCCAGATTCGCCTCATAATAACTGGTAGAATACACCATAAGCATACCAAACGCCAGAAGAAACAGCACGATAAACAACAGGCTGTAATCCATGAAATTCTCACTGTTTGCTTTTCTCCTGCGGGTTGCATTTCTTCGTGCCACTTACTCCGATTCCTCCAATCGATTCACAAGTTCCTTAAATAACCTTCCCCTGGCCTCATAATCAGGAAACATTCCCCAGCTTGCACAGGCAGGTGATAATAATACCGCATCTCCGCTCTCAGCCTCCCGTACACAGACCGCGAACGCTTCCTCAAAGCTGTCCGCCAGAATAATATTCTGCACGCCATGCGCTCTCGCACAGGCGGCGATCTTCTCTCTTGTCTGACCGATCAGCACAAGACACTTGACCTTACTCTCAAAAGCCTCTATCCACTCATCATACTCACTCTGTTTATCATAGCCTCCTCCGATCAGCACAGTAGGCTTGCACATGGCACGGATTCCCTGTATGGCCGCATCCGGATTAGTGCCCTTGGAGTCATTATAGTAATCCACGCCGTTCTTTGTCGCCACGAACTCTATCCTGTGCTCTACGGCCTTAAACTGTCTTACCACTGTGAGAATCGTTTCCATCGGCACACCCATGGCCCGGGCAATGGCGATCGCCGCCATCACATTCTCTACATTACAGGTGCCTACCAGATTCATGTCATGAACATTCATGACAAAAGAACTCTGACCGTCTATGGCCTGATAGATCTTCCCGTCTTCCTCATAGAAACCGTTCTCCAGTCTTCTCCGGGAAGAAAACCAGACCACCCTGGCGGGACATCTGCCCCCGAAATCACGCGTGTAATCATTCTCATAGTTTAGCACACAGACCTGTTCTTTCGACTGCTTACCGGCAATAGCCTCCTTAGCTGCCGCATACTTTTCCATCGTATGATGCCTGTTGAGATGATCCGGCGTAATATTAAGGATGGCAGACACCTGCGGTGCGAACGCCTCCACGGTCTCCAGCTGAAAACTGCTGATTTCCGCCACCGTCACGGTATCATCGGTAGAATCAAGCGACGTAAGGGTATAAGGATTCCCGATATTGCCTACCACATCCACATCCCCACAGTAAGTCGCCATGATCTCACCCACCAGAGAGGTAGTCGTTGTCTTGCCGTTCGTGCCCGTGATTCCGATTACCCTTCCTCTGCCGATCCGGTAAGCCAGCTCGATCTCGCCCCAGATCCTGATGCCTCTGGCGCGAAAGCCTTCCACAAACTCCGTATCTGTCGGCACCCCCGGGCTTAAAACCACCAGCTCCACCGTCTGTGCCGTCTCCTTTGGCAGTGCTCCGATCACGATCTGTATCGACGTTCCCGGCGCAAGCTTTGCCGCCACCTCTTCTTTCTTTAATTTCTCATTCGCATCATACAGGATGGGATGGGCTCCTACATGGCATAGCGCTTTTACCGCCCCTATTCCACTGATCCCTGAGCCGACCACCAGTACTTTCTTATCTCTCAAATCCAACATCGATCCATATCCTCTCTCCCGTTACCGGACATAACCTTTGAATATCGCCCGTTATCACCAAACCCCCATCAGCGCCACGAGGCACAGAAGCGCCGTTACAATGGAAAATACCGCTACCACCCTGGTCTCCGACCAGCCGCATAATTCAAAATGATGATGAATCGGCGCCATCTTGAAGACACGTTTACCACCCGACATCTTAAAGTAACTCACCTGTATGATATCAGACAGCACTTCCACCATATAGATAAAGCCGACGATCACAATAAAAAGAGGCATCTGCATCATATAAGCCGCAGCCGCCACAAAACCACCAAGCGCAAGGGATCCGGTATCCCCCATAAACACACTGGCCGGGTGAACATTAAACAGCAAAAATCCCAGAAGCGCTCCCACCACCGCACAGGTAACCGGTTCAATACCGCTGCCCGTACCGATCGCCACCACACTGAAAAACGTCGCCACCAGCACTGTGACGGAACTTGCCAGTCCGTCCAGTCCATCCGTGAAATTAGTGCCGTTAACGGTACCGATCACAATAAAGAACAGGAGCGGGATATTCATCCATCCAAAGTCGAGATACATATCCCTGATAAAAGGCACCTTCATGCTCAGAGAAACATCCGTATAATTCAGCAGATAAAATACAAAAACGCCCGTTACTATGATCTGCAGCAGGAATTTCTGCCACACCCGCAGTCCCAGTGATCGTCTCAATACAACTTTAATGTAATCGTCCAGAAACCCGATCAGCCCAAAGCCCAGCGTAAGAAACAGGACCGGAATGATCTTCGGATAATCCTTTACAAAGAAAACAGATGTTATCACCATACTCGTCAATATGAGAATCCCGCCCATGGTCGGAGTCCCATTCTTCTTCAGATGGCTCTCCGGTCCCTCATCCCGGACCGTCTGCCCCACCTTCAGCCTGCGCAGAAAGGGGATTCCCACCGGCGCCAAACCCACGCTGATCGCAAATGATAACAAAACCGACATTAAAATTGTACTATTCATCTCTTCCTCCAAACTACCCGTAAATTATCTCTCTTCACCTGACTTCCTGCCAGGAATACCTATTATACTGCTCACAACCGGCAAAGAATGCACGACTTAGCTGCCCTTAGGCTTTATTCCATGCCGCCTTAGTGCAGCTTCATGTCTTATTATAGTTTATTTTCTCCAAATAGGGAAGGATGTTTTCAAAAAGCTGCCGCACCACCGGCGCCGCGATCTGTCCGCCATAATAAGTTCCCTGTGGATTGTTGATGATGGCAACGGCAAGTACCTGTGGGTCATCGGCCGGTGCAAACCCAAGAAAAGAGGCAATATACTTGCCGCTTCCCCGCGGCAGCGTCTGGCTGGTAGCGGTCTTTCCGCCCACGCGGTATCCTTCCACCGCACCGTTTTTACCGCTCCCCTCCGCCACCACCTGCTCCAAAATATAACGCATGGTTTTCGAGGTTTCCCCGGATACCACGTTGTCCCTGACCGGATAGGAAAAAACATGGCTGTTATTTCCGTCGCTGTCGGCAGTCTTGACTGCAAAGTGAGGGGTCACCCTTCTTCCTCCGTTGATAATCGAGGAAGCCGTCACCGCCAGCTGGATCGGTGTGATCTGAAAGGACTGCCCGAAAGAGATCGTCGCCAATTCCACCGGGCCGATATTATCTACGTTATGCATGATTGTGCCGGCCTCTCCCGGCAGATCGATCCCCGTTCTGTCCAACAGCCCAAACTGCTTGAAATAAGAATAATAACGTTCCACTCCGATACGCAGTCCAACCGTGATAAATACGGGGTTACAGGAATTCATAGTGCCCTGAACGAAATCTTCCGCACCATGCCCCGCCACCTTGTGGCACCGGATCCTGCGGTCCTCCACCATAATGAAACCGGGACAGTTGAAGGTATCCGTGGGTTTGA
Organism: uncultured Lachnospiraceae bacterium; assembly: GCA_947644545.1. GTDB lineage: Bacteria > Bacillota > Clostridia > Lachnospirales > Lachnospiraceae > UBA3282. The sequence goes on along the minus strand of CANRZW010000002.1, from coordinate 189,407 downwards.
CCGCCCCCGATTCCAAACCTGCCGCCGCCGTAATAATCTTAAATGTGGACCCCGGCTCATACGTGTCATTGATACAGCCGTTACGCCATATGCCATTCAGGAGATTCTGCTTCTCTTCCTCGCTGACCGTATCGGCATCCACGGTATCCGGCAGCGCATAGGGATCATTCAGATTAAATTCCGGCACGTTTGCCATCGCCAGGATCTCCCCATTCCGGGGATTCATGACAAGAATGGACACACTGTCCGCTTCCTTCGTCTCCATAGTCTGCAGCGCCAGCTGTGTAGCATAACTCTGGATATTCATATCCAGGCTGACATACAGATCCTGGCCGTCGACCGGTTCTACTCTTTCTTCCCCCGCCTCCGCCACCTCGACGCCCTTGGCATCCGTCACTGTCAGGATTGTTCCCGCTTCCCCCTGCAAATATTCTTCATAGATAACTTCCAGTCCGATAATCCCCTGGTTATCTCCGCCTGTAAATCCCAGCACCTTTGACGCCAGCGAATCGTAGGGATAATAACGCTTGTAATCCTCATCTACCTTGACTCCTGCCAGATCATAAGCCCGGATTGTATCCCCTATGCTTTTGTCCACATTGCTCTTGATCTTCTCGATCGACGAATATTTCTCTACTCTTTTTCTGACATACTCCTCTGAAAGCCCCAGCTCCTTGCACAGTACGGCGATCACTTCCTCCTGATCCGTAATCTGATTGTGAATCACGGAGATTGTACATACTGTCTTATTGTCTGCCAGTATCTTGCCGTTGGCATCCACGATCCTGCCTCTGGCCGCCTTGATGCTGCGCTCTCTTTCATGAAGCTCCTTCGCTTTCATGGTATAATATTCCGACTGAAAGATCATCAGATACGCCAGCCGGCCCATCAATCCTGCAAAAGCCGCCACGCACAGAAACAACGCCATCACTGTTTTGCTCCTGTGATATGTCTTATGCTGATAAGGTACGTCTTCTGTCATACAAAAACCTCACAAAAGATATTAATATAATTTATTACTGCTTTTGTGAGGTTATTCTTATTTCCTGTCTCAATATTCCTTTGAGATCTCTTTGATCCCATACAGCTTCATAAAATCATCCAGTTCCTTCGGCGTCCTGATAAGCGCCACTTCCTCGAACTTTCCCGTGCGGATATCCTTAAACCCCGCTACCTGTTCACCGTTACAGATACTGCACTTGAGAACCGGCTTCTGCACCTCTTTATCATAGGTCTTGCCGCTGTATGCCGTCTGCTGATCCGATCCGCCGGCCCATACCTTCTTAACAATATGTACTGCCGATTCCACCAGTTCACTTAGACTGTTCATACTATCTGCCATTCTCTTATCACTCACTCTCTTCCGGCTCATCCTCTTCCGGCATCTCTTCCTCTTCGCTATCCTCCCCGGTTCCCGGCTGTGTTTCCTCCTCGTCAAGCAGACTTCCGCCATAAACCCGCGTTCCCAGTTCAGGATCATACAGCGCGCCGGTATCCGGATCCTTAAGGTATCCCGTCTCCGGATCCTTCGGGAAGCTCTTCCATACATCATTGGGTTGTGATTCCTCGGGCTGTGTCCCGTCTTCGCCGCCTTCTCCCTCTTCGCCTTCTTCCCCGGCGCCTTCCGGATTCTCCGGATCGATGGGATTGCCCTCTTCATCCGTCTGCACGTCCTCCGGCGTCCCGCCATCGGCCATCCTGATCTGAATCTGCAGCTCCTCCAGCTCTTCCCGCTCTTTATCACTGAGTTCCTCTGTCATAAAGATATTCAGGTATGGCAGTACCTCCGTTAACACTGCCCTAACGATTCTGGTCGCATACTTTGCATCATCCTGCGCAAATGCATTCGGCCTGTCCACCACCACATAGATTGCGATCTGCGGATCGTCCACCGGCGCGTACCCCATGAAAGAGACAACATACTCATTGTTTTTACGTGGCAGCGTCTCCGCCGTCCCGGTCTTGCCGCCGATCATATAGCCTGCCGGCCTCGCCGTCTTACCGGTTCCCTTCTCGCCGCTCACCACCGTATTACAGAATTCCCTGATCATATCGCTGGTAGATTGCGAGAGCGTACGCTTCAAGACTCTCGGCATAATGTTCTCTATCGTCGCGCCATCGGCGGTCGTGATCTTATCCACGATATGGGGTTCATAATAATAACCTCCATTAATGAGAGAACAAAACCCCGTGATCATCTGTATCATCGTCGCATTAAAACTCTGGCCGAAAGAGTTGGTCGCCAGGTCAGTCGGCCCGATATTTTCTTTCGTATAAACGGTTGCTGCCGTTCTCGCTTCTCCGGCCAGATCGATGTTCGTCTTAAGCCCTATACCGAACAGCCGCTGGTAATCTACGAATTCCTCCTTGCCAAGCTTAGCTGCCACATGCATCAGCACCACGTTACAGGAACGCTCTATTCCCTGCTGCACGGTAATATAGCCGTCTCCAAAGGTCTGATGACAGCTGATCTCGTGATCTCCTACCACCAGGAATCCTTTACAGTCAAAGGATTCCGTACCATTGATCGCACCGGCCTCTAACGCCGCCGCAACCGTAAACGGTTTTGAAACTGACCCCGGCTCATACGTATCCGAGATACAATAATTCTTCCACAGACCGTTAAGCTGCTGGTACATCGCCGCATCATCCATACTATCCAGGATCTCCTGCGTCACGCTTTCCCCGGTTCTGAATCCCTTATCATCCAACAACGGCATACCGAGCAGATTCTCCTTGTTCCTGGTATCGTTCAGATCGTAATTCGGGTAATCTGCCATTCCCAGAATCCGGCCGGTATTGACCTCCATTATGATACAACCGACATGCTCCGCTGCATTTCCCGGTCTGTAATTATCCTTAAACTCCTCGTTAAACGCTTCCAGATGTTTGACGATAATGCTCTGTATATTGCTGTCCAGTGCAATATGAAGATTATTGCCATCCTTAGCCGGTATGGTAGTACGTTCCAGATTGGAGTCCTCGTTCAGATAACCGTACTCTCTTCCGTTGGTACCGCACAACAGATCGTTATAGAATTCCTCCAGACCGTAAGTTCCCACATTGTCACTCGTCGTAAATCCGATCACATCACATGCCAGCCTGCCGTTTGGATATTCCCGTTTATACTCATCCTCGAACCACACGCCCCTTAAGTTCGCACCTGTTTCCGGATCCTTCGTCATTTCCTGAAAGGCGTTCATCTTCTCATATTCCATACGCCTTGCCATCACATAGTAAGAAGAATTCGGGTGTTCCGCAATATAATTGCGCACCGCGGCAGTGTCAATGTCAAAGCATTTGCGCAAAGCTTCCAGTGTCGGCTCCAGCTTCTCCTCGTTACGCATCAGGATCTTCGTATCAAGAATCACATTGTACACCTTATTGCTGACTGCCAGAATCGTACCGTTGGAATCCACAATATTTCCACGTTTAAAAGGTATTGTCGTCGAATCATATTCCTGCTGCGACAATACCTTCTGCTTATATTCTTCTCCGTTGTCTCTTGTGATCAGATATAACTGGGCGCTGAGTCCTGCAAAAACCAATAACACAAGCAGAAACAGTACCACCAGTTTCCTCTGCATTTTAATTGTAAATCTGTTACCGAGATCTCTTCCTTTTCCTCTATTACTCAAATTACCACCTGCTTATAGTCTCATATGGCCCACACCGGCTTATTTGGGTATGTCTGCCATCTGCTTTACGTAATCGTTGCTCTCACTGGAAAAGGAAATAATCTGTCCTTCCTTTGCATACTGCATTCCCAGCTCCTGTATCGCCACCCGCTTGATCTCTTCGAGATCCACATTGCTCGTTATCCTGCTGTACTCTTCATCATTCGCAAGCTTAAGGTCATTTAACTCTTTCTCCAGTCTGGAAATATGCTGCACACTGTTTGTAATGTCTGACTGCAGTCCGATATAATAGATCAGAATATACCCTGTCGCTACAAGGGCCAGGCTCAGAAAGAACACATAACCGGCACTCATATGTTTCGCCTTATCTCTGTTCTTTCGGGTTCTGTTGCTGATCTTCGTCTGCGGCTTGCCATCAATTTCTCTGGTCACGTCAAATTTTCTGACAGTATTTCCCTGTACATAGTGCTCTTTTCTGTTATCTGCCGTATGCTGCTGTCTTCTCGTTCTGTGTACTGCTGCCATAAATTATCCATCACCTCCGCACCGCATAATACAGAACATATAACGATCCCTATGTTCTGCTAAACACTCGCAATTTTGCGCTCTTTGCTCTCTTATTTGCCAGGATCTCCTCGTCCGACGGTAAGATTGGCTTTCTGGTCACCACTCTTCCCTTAGAAGCCTGTCCGCACACACACACCGGAAAGTCCGGCGGGCAGGTACAGGGATTCTCATTCTTTTTAAAAGCCGTCTTTACGATCCTGTCTTCCAGGGAGTGGAACGTTATGATACAGATCCGCCCGCCCGGGTTCAACATATCGATCAATTCATCCAGGGAATCTCTCAACACTTCCAGTTCTCTGTTGCACTCGATCCGGATCGCCTGAAACGTCCTCTTGGAAGGATGCCCGCCGGCCGCCCGCATCTTTGCCGGGATCGCCGCCTTGATGATCTCATTCAGTTCTCCCGTTGTCTCTATGGCCTTATCTTCCCTGGCCCTTACGATATGCTTGGCTATATTCTTCGCAAACTGTTCCTCGCCGTAATCCCTGATCACCCGGTACAGTTCCATTTCCGTATATTGATTGATGATATCCCTGGCCGTCAATGACTGCCGCTGATCCATCCGCATATCCAGCGGAGTATCGTATCGATACGAAAATCCCCGCTCTGAATTATCCAGTTGAAACGAGGAAACGCCCAGATCCAGCAGGATGCCATCTACCCCTTGTACGCCAATCTGCGCAAGAGCCTGCCGTGTATTGCAATAATTATCACGGATCAGCATCACCCTGTCCCGATATGGCTCTAAACGTTTCCCGGCTGCCTCTATGGCCGCTTCATCCTGATCGATCCCGAACAGTCTGCCGTCACGACTCAGTGCGGCGGCAATCCTGTCAGAATGGCCGCCTCCGCCCAATGTACCGTCCACATACGTACCATCCGGCTTTATCTGTAAACACTCTATGGTTTCCTCTAAGAGAACCGATGTATGTTCAAATTCCATCCTGTCTTCTCCCCGATCCATCGGTATATCCATACGCTATGGCCACACTGCCCCGTACAGAGGATTTACTGTCTAAATCCCAAGGCCAAGTTCCGCCATGTGCTCTGCTATCTCATCCATATCCTCAAAGGCCGCAATGCCTTCGAACCGTTCCTTACTCCAGATCTCTATCCTGCTTGCCACACCGATCAGTACAACATCCTTACTGATCTGCGCAAACTCCCTCAAAATATTCGGAACCAGGATTCTTCCCTGTTTATCCACCTCTACTTCTGCAGCTCCCGCCAGAAAAAATCTCGCAAACTGTCTGGCCTCTTTATTTGTGATCGGAAGGGATTTCAATTTCTCCTCAAAAGCCTGCCACTCCTCGTTGTCATACACGAACAGACAGCCGTCGAGTCCCTTGGTCACCACAAAGGTATCTCCCAATGCTTCCCTGAACTTTGAGGGGACGATCAGCCTGCCTTTCGCATCGATTGTGTGATTGTATTCTCCCATAAACATCATCAATCACCTGCCCTGAGTATATGCTGCAGCATACTGCCATCATCCATACACCTTCCGCCGTACAAGTGGCCTGCCACGGAAAATCAGTTATTTTGTGAAAACAGGGTTTTATCAACCACTTCATTCCACTTCTTACCACTTTCCACCACTTTGATACCAATTTTATACTATGCTGACCCATATTGCAAGGAATTTATGAAGAAATTCTTTCGCGCTAATTCTACAAATCCCGAAAAAAAAGAACCTTACATACACTTGCATGATGTAAGATTCTTTCCATATATTCCTGTTCTATTACTATGAAAGTCTTCGACTTTCACAGCATGGATGGCCATGCGGCCCGCCCGACGGCAGGCTGAGCATGATGGAAGTTTACTATGAAAGTCTTCGACTTTCATCGCATGAATGCCCATGCGGCCCGCCAGGAGGCAGGTTAAACATGATTGGGGCTTACTTTTAATTACACTAGTTATTTTCTCCTGTCAGGTCTTCCGTCTGCGCAACCCGTCTCAAGCGAATACGTATCACGATATCGGCTATGACGGCGATCACAAAGAGTACGACAGCCAGCACCTGCGAGACCGCAATCGTCGTGTGGGGGATAAAGAGCGTATCCGTACGGATTCCCTCGATCCAAGCCCGGCCAAGTCCATAGCCGCCCAGATAAAGCAGCCACATCTCACCCCGGAATTTCTTATGCCGCCGATACCACAGCATGAAAACAAGAAGCGCCAGATTCCATAATCCCTCATACAGGAACGTAGGATGCACCTGTATATAGTTCGTTCCTTCTACAATATGGCTGGAAATGCTTTCCGAAATATCACTGCTTCTGACCGCCTCGATCGGAAGCCTCATGGCCAACAGGCTGTCCGTATATTCACCGAACACTTCCCGGTTCATGAAATTACCCCAGCGCCCGATAATCTGTCCCAATACCAGCGCCGGTACACAGATATCCGCAATCTGCAGAAAACTCTGCTGCTTGATCCTGCAATAAACCCACAACGTGATAAATGCTGCGATCACCGCCCCGTAAATAGCCAGACCGCCCTTTCTGGTATTAAAGATGCTAAGCAGATCGTTCTTATAGGTATCCCACGCAAAGATCACATAATAGATCCTGGCTCCAATAATCGAAAAAACAATCGCATAAATCGCAAAATCCCAGATCAGATCAGGATTCAGCTTTTCCAGCTTCGCAATATGCGCCGCCAGAAGAATACCGCAGAAAATACCAATCCCGATGATCACGCCATAAAATGCAATCTGAAATCCGAAAATGCTGAAACCGCGCGGCAAATTCTCCAAATAGATGCCCAAATGCGGAAACGCAATATCTTTCACGCCCATGATATCCTGCATGCTTTCCCAGACTCCTTCCCTGAATCTAACTGTATATCACCTGCTAAAGGTGATGCACTAAACATTGAAGCGGAACAGGATCACGTCTCCATCCTGCACCACATACTCCTTGCCTTCCATACCGACCAGGCCCTTCTCTCTGGCAGCCGCGAGGGAACCCTGTTCCAGCAGATCCTTGTAGTTGACTACTTCCGCCTTGATGAAGCCCCGCTCAAAGTCCGTATGTATCTTCCCTGCAGCCTGAGGCGCTTTCGTGCCGATCCTGATCGTCCATGCCCTGGTCTCATCCTCCCCTGCCGTGAGGAAACTCATCAGTCCCAAGATGTGATAGCTGGCTTTGATCAGCTTCTGCAGGCCGGATTCCGATAAACCCAGATCCTCCAGGAACATAGCCGTCTCTTCCTCATCCAGCTCGGCGATCTCCTGCTCAATCTGTGCACAGATCACGAACACCTCGCTGTCATTCTGCGCCGCGAATTCTTTGACCCGCTTCACCCCGTCATTGTCTGCTCCTTCATTCGCCAGATCATCCTCCGCCACATTGGCCGCGAAGATCACCGGCTTATAAGTCAGCAGATTATAAGATGCCAGAAGAGATGCCTCGTCGTCATCCTCCGGCTCAAAACATTTCGCAAGTTGTCCGTCTTCAAGATGCGCCTTTAATTTCTCCAGCAAAGCCGCCTCTTTCGCCAATGTCTTGTCCATCTTCGCCGCCTTACCGGTCTTGGCAATCCTGCGCTCCAATATCTCCAGATCAGAGAAGATCAGCTCCAGATTGATGGTCTCGATATCCCGCAATGGGTCGATGGTACCGTCCACGTGCACGATATTGCTGTCCTCAAAGCAGCGCACCACATGCACGATGGCATCCACTTCCCGGATGTTGCTTAAGAACTGATTGCCCAGTCCCTCGCCCTTCGATGCACCTTTGACAAGCCCGGCGATATCCACAAACTCGATGGTGGCGGGCGTCACCTTCTTGGACTGGTACATGTCTCCCAGCAGTTTCAGTCTTTCGTCCGGCACCGCAACGATGCCAATATTCGGGTCGATGGTACAGAACGGATAGTTCGCCGACTCCGCACCCGCCTTCGTCAATGAATTAAAAAGTGTGCTCTTGCCCACATTGGGGAGCCCCACGATTCCCAGCTTCATCTTATTTTAATCTCCTTTAGTTTTCTTATATTTTATAGGGTTTTCGCCTCTCATGGTTTTGGTTACGTACCAATTTACGTACCAATTTTTCTAAACTACCTTGAGAGACGCCACAATTTTTTCAATTTCCTTATGCTTTTCGTCTTCTGTCGTGTGAACATACAGATTCATGGTGATATCAATGTTAGAATGTTCAAGTATCGTCCTGCAAAGTCTTTGGCTTCATACCGCCCTCGATACATCTGGTGGCAAATGTATGACTTATCAAAATCAATATCCGACCATTTTAATCCTACAAGTTCCCCTGTCCTAAGCCCTGTCTGCAATAAAAATTTGTATTGGTACTCGTACGCATTCCCCGCAATACCTCTTACAAACCTTTTCTGCTGTTCTAATGTCAGTGCTTCCTTCTTCTGTGTAGGCTTCCCGATATCAGATTTTATCATACCATTACAGGGATTTTTCATTATCACATCATTCTGATATGCGTAACCAAGCATATTAAACAATGCTATCCTTGTCTGATAAATAGTAGATGTTCGATACCCTTCGTCAGCCATACGATTCATAATCATTTGGCACTGAATCGGTTTTACTTCTGACAAAATCAGTTTTCCGATCACTGGATCAATGTTACGTTCATAACACTCTGTATAATTTCTTACCGTGTTCGGGCGTACCGTTCGTTTTTTCATGCCGATCCAATAGTCAAACCATGCCTTTACCGTCATTTCTTCCGGGAAATTCAGATTGCTATGCTCGTCCTGATATTGCGAGTCTGCCAGCCATTGCCTGCACTCTTGTAATTTGCGGAATAATTTCTGCTTCCGTTGTCCGTATTTCGTAGTAAATCTTCCTACATAGAAGCCATCCGACCTTTGGCTTATTCCAACGCCAAGCTCCTTTCCTTTTATGTCCTTTCCCATAGTAAAAGCTCCTTTCTGTCATAGAACAAGTCCTATGACTATCACGGTGCTCCTCAAATGCTCATGCAAGCATGGCATTTTCATCGCTACTCGCGTAAAAAGAGCCTTAATACCAAATGCTCGGCAAACCGAGCATTGATAGTATAGCATAGTAAGGCTCAAAAGTAAATTACAGCATTTTATATTTCCACTGTATCGCTTAGAAATTTATCAAATTCTCTACGCTTCACGAGTTTCTTCTTTCCCACATATAGTACAAATTTGCAATTTGGTATCTTTAGCAGTTCTTCTATCCGATTGATTCCGATATTGGAATATTCTGCGGCTCCCTAATCGTTAAATTGAATTTCTTCCTTAAAAAGCACAAAAAGACAGTCCAGACAGATTCCCTGTGGTCTGTAACTGCCCTTGCGCTGTGTTAGATAAAAAACCTATAATCCCTGATTGTTCTGCAAACTGTTGGGAAGAATTGCCGTATCATTTGCAGGATTTATGTATTCAATTTTTGAATGCCAAGTCTTAGCATGACTGTCTTAAGTTGTTAGATTGTTCGGCATATACTTACAATGAACCCTCGATTGCTTTTATCCTCCTTCCATTGTACCTTTCGTTTCAGCAACAAAGAAAATATGCTTGACCTTGCCCTCATAGAAAGCAATTGCCCAATCAGGTCTTTAAGGATACTGTCATCATAAACAGACTGAATAAGCGAATGAATACCATCTGCCATAGGTTTCAGTTCTTCCGGCAATTTGGCAACCGTACCAGTCTTTACATCCTGACGGTATTTGTCAGTTTTTCCGTATTTGATAAATTCGCTAGCATCATTCCTACGATTTTCTCAATAGACATGGGTAACTATTTCCCGACATTATACTGTACGTTTTTAGGTGCACCAGCATCTACGATTTTGCCGACCTCAGCAAAACTGTCAAACAAGAACAGCCGCTAATAATCACCAAAAATCCCTGCTTAATTTCTCCAACATTTCAAAATCATTTGTTCTTTTTGCCAATGGTGTCAAATTTCCATTACGCTTTTTATGATTATAAACTATCTCCGCATTTTTTCTTATTCGACATTTTTGCTTATTGATTTCCCGATTTTCAGCCTGCAAAAGGAACTTATAATGCGAATCTTTTTCCGCATTGATATTCAGTTCTACCAATTGCCCTTTCGGTACAGGAATCATGTTATTAATATTGATAACTGCGTAATCCTTTATCTTAATAAAATCCGCACCTTCCTTCATCTTCTTATGTTTAGGTTTAAACGAAGATAGCGGTGCAAAATAGGAAAATTTATTGATTTCAAAAACGACTCCAATATACTTACGTCCTGATGATCCTCCTTCATGCCGGAACAAATGCTCCTGATATTGGCTCAAATATTTTATGTAGGAATCCTTCACCCCAAATATTCTTAAATTATCTTTCATAAAACTCCTCTGTGTACAAACAATCGCATACTTTAGCCGCCGTATTATCTGACAGAAAAGGCAGAGACTCAAATAGTCCCTGCCTCCTGCTAACTCGCTCACTTATGGGCTGTGCATCACCCACTTATAACTCGCTCATTTATAAGGCTGTGCATCACCTACTGTCTTCAGTATACACTATTTTTCCCTCATTACAACACATTTAATAAACTTTTTACTTTTCTCGGTATTAAGGCTCAACTTAATAGTTTCTAACTTCCTGTTATAAAATAACATGTCTACGTACCAATTTCGTATCAAACCTCATAAAGATATAAAGACTTACATAGAAATCAAATTACCCTCAACCCCAGTATTTATCAACCTTTAAACTATTTTTATGGAGATACACGGATTTACATGAAACAGCCCCGCAAATAGCGATTCCCAGCTTCATATCTATGTCCTCCTTAAAAATACCGCTTAATCTCTTTCAATTCCTGATATAACACTCTATAGTTATCATAACGCACCCGGCTGATCCTGCCGGCCTCCACGGCCTCCTTCACACCGCAGGAGGGTTCGCTGATATGGGCACATCCACTGAATCTGCAGTACGGCTCATACTGGACGAATTCCGGATAATAAGAACCCAGCTCTTCCTTCGTAATCTCCGATATAGCAAGAGAAGTAAAGCCCGGCGTATCAACGATATAAGTCTCTTCCCCGAGTGCAATGATCTCCGAATGCCTTGTCGTATGCCTGCCGCGTTCTATCTTGGCGCTGATCGCTCCCGTCTCCATATTGGCCTGCGGAGATAACCGGTTGATCAAAGAAGACTTACCCACTCCGCTCGGACCTGCCACCGTCGTGGTCTTACCATTTAATGCCTGACTGACTTCCTCCAGCCCCTCATTCTCCAATGCACTGATAAACATCACACGATATCCGCAGCTCTCGTATGCCTGCCGCAGCGCTGCCTTTTCCTCCGGGGTGGCAATATCCTGTTTGTTGAAGCAGATAATAACCGGCAGCTTCTGCCGTTCCATCCGAATCAGAAATCTGTCAAGAAGATTAAAGTTTGGATTTGGTTTGACAATCGCAAATATGATGAGCGCCTGATCCACATTGGCCACTGCCGGCCGCAGCAGAACACTTTGGCGGGGCAGGATCTCCCGAATATTACCAAGCATCTGCTCCTCGTCCAACAAATCCATCTGCACATTGTCCCCTACCAAAGGCTTTATATGATCCTTCCTGAAGATCCCCTTGGCCTTGCACTCATAGGTTCCTCTGCCTTCCACATGAACATAATAGAACCCCGCTATTCCCTTGATGATCTTGCCCTGCATCTATCCGTCCTTATTCCTGCGTAAAACTGATATCTCTTCTTACTGTTCTGTCTTCCGAGACAGCTTCGGTCGTTATGGTTTCTCCCGTACTTGGGTCCGTCATCGTTGCAGCCTCTTTCTCCACCCGGAAGGTAAAGGTGATCACACCCGTCGCAGACTTGATCCCGGTATAATTGACCGCTACCGGAAAAGATGCGGTCTGTGTGCTCAAAAGCTGCGTACCGTCTGCCGTCGTAACCGTGACATTGACCATCATACCGCTCTGATAATCCGGATCCTCCGTTGGCGCCACAATTCCTTCCGTATACCGGTAGGTGGCCGCCTCCGGCCCCGTACTGATCGCTATATCGATTGCGGTCCCCTGATCCACATAGGAACCGACCGAGTAACTCTGCGAACACACCTTGCCCGTCAATGAGGCATCCTCATTGCTTACCGAAGTCACATTGCCCACCGGCAGTCCAAGCTCTGTCAGCGTTACGGTAGCATCCATCTCTTCCATTCCAATCAGATCAGGCACTCTGACCTTGTTCTCGTCCGCCCCCTGACTGATACGGATCGTAACAGAAGACCCCTGAGGGGCGGTCGTACCCGCTTCCGGCGACTGCGAGATCACATAACCATTCTGAACTGTATGGTCATACCCTTCCGTCGCATTGACCACAAACCCTTCCTTCTCCAGGATAGATGTCGCTTCCTCCTTTGATTTACCCGTCGTTGCCGGAACCTTCACTCCCTCCGGACTTTCCGCCACCGTCAGTATGATTACGGTTCCTTTATCCAACATCAGTTTTTCCTGGTCACCGCCTGCCGCAGCGCCGCCCTGAACACTCGCCCGCAGAACGGTTCCGGCTTCGTGCTCCGCGGTCTTCTCGTAACGTATCTCAGGCGTCAGCCCCAATTCCAGAAGCTCTCGCTTGGCATCATCCACATTCATCCCCGCAACTTTGATCATTTCCACCTGTTCTGTCGTTTCTTCCTGTACTGTCTTATTCTCCTCTTCCTGACCAAACTGAAACACGCCGATTGCTCTTCCCACCGCATAAATAACGATACAGCCGACAAGAAGCGCGGCAACCACCGCCAGAATCGTCGTTATCCTCTCCATCTTGGGATCATAATCCTCGTCGTCATCCCAATCCTCGTCATCCTCTTCGTCCTCGTCATCCTCCTCCATCTCATAAGCGCGCATGTTGTCCTTTTTCAGCCGCATCGCTTCCTCCATGGAGTCACGCCGGTCAGACTGCCGTTTGATTTGTGCCATATCCCTGTCTGTGATCATCCTTGTGGAAGCCTCCTCGTCGGGATCGACAAGTTTGACAAAATCCTCGTCCGGATTGATCAATGACTGTTTCAGATCAACGATCAGTTCCGGCATGGACTGATACCTTCTGTCCGGGCTCTTCTGACAGCATTTACACACAATCTGCTCTACACTGATCGGAATTTCCGGTACATAGTCTCTCGGTGACGGCATTTCCTCCTGGATATGCTTGATGGCAATCGCCACCGTTGTCTCTCCGTTAAAGGGAACCCTGCCCGTCAGCATTTCAAACATGGTAATACCCAGAGAATAGATGTCACTCTTCTCGTCACTGTAACCGCCTCTGGCCTGCTCCGGTGATGTATAATGCACCGATCCCATCACATTAGAAGTAATCGTATTACTGGTAGCCGCCTTCGCAATACCGAAATCCGTTACCTTTACCTTACCTTCCTTAGAGATAATGATATTCTGCGGCTTGATATCCCTGTGAATGATGTGGTTATTATGTGCCGCTTCCAATCCCATGGACACCTGAATCGCAATGCTCACTGCCTCCTTGACAGATAATCTCGCTTTTCGTTCGATATATTTCTTGAGGGTGATCCCCTCTACCAATTCCATAACAATGTAGTAAATGCCGCTCTCTTCTCCCACATCATAAACATTTACGATATTGGGATGCATAAGCCCAGCCGCCGCCTGCGCCTCCACTCTGAACTTGGACACAAAATTGGCATTTTCGCTGAACTCCTGCTTCAATACCTTGACGGCCACAAATCGGTTTAACTTATAATCTTTTGCTTTATATACATCTGACATGCCACCGGTACCGATCCGTTCCAATATCTCGTACCGATCGCCTATCATCATACCTATCTTAATCATGTTCCACCTCGTCTGCTAACGGCTCAATAACAATGACTGAAATATTATCCTTACCGCCATTTTGATTGGCTACCCTCACCAACTCCTCTACTCTGTCCTTAAGACTGCCACCGCCCTTCAAAATGCGATGTATCGTCTCGTCGTCCATCATATTTGTCAATCCATCAGAACAAAGTAAAACCATATCCCCCATCTGAAGTTCCAGATTAAAAAAGTCTGCTTCCACATGATCTCTGGCGCCGATCGCCCTGGTAATAATATTCTTATCAGGATGATTCCTGGCTGAGGCCCTGTCAATCCCTCCCATGCGGACCATTTCCTCCACTAAAGAGTGATCCTTAGTGATCTGCTTGATCCTGTCATTGACAATATAGAGCCTGCTGTCACCTACATTAGCAACTTCCAGATATCTGCCGATACAGGTTGCAATGACCATCGTAGTTCCCATGCCGCTGCAGGAAATATCCTCCTGGGCTCTCTTGCGAATCAGTCTATTTGCTCTCTCAATAGCCCTGCCCAGAATCTTGACCGGATTCTTCTCGAAAGAAATCTCGATCTCTTCCACCACGGTCTCCACCGCATAACGCGACGCAAAGTCGCCGGCATTATGGCCGCCCATCCCGTCAGCCACAATAAACACATTAGGCAGATTACCGACAGGAACCTCTGACAGATAAATAAAATCCTGATTCAGTTGTCTCTTCCTTCCTATATCCGTTGTAGCATAGGACCTAACCACTGTACCTTCCCCCTGTTATCCCGCATCCCGCTAAATCAGAGCTGCCTTCGATGATATCTTGAATATTCTACCATAATAGGAAAAAAAGGACAAGTTGTATAATTGCCCTCATCAAAAGTAACGTCGAACGATGCCTTGACAGATGCCTTCACCCTGTTTCTATATTGTATCCATATATTTCCGCATTCATTCTGAACTTATATAACCCGAAACAAAAACACCCGGTAATAACCGAGTGTCTTAAGTGGACCAGACGGGAGTCGAACCCGTGTCCAAAAGCCCATTCCCTGTCCTTCTACTATCATAGTCAATCATTGCGGAATACTCCACATTCCCTCGCACATCAGGAGACCGACACCCCAATGCGCTCAGTAGCCTCTGTTACGCCCGCAGGGCAGAGGCGTCACCTGCGTCGTTTCCTACATAGTCGATGCCCGATTCTTAATGTGTAGGTGCACTAAGGCGGACAGCTGCCCTTAGGCAGCGTATGCTAAATTATCTTCAGCGTTTATATTTAGATTCGCGATTTGACGCATCGCCTGCGGATAGCTTCTCCAGCTGCAAGACCCCTGTCGAAACCTTGACTGGCCCTTATATCTATGAGTATGATACCACATTTCTGTTCAGTACTCAACCCAGATTCTTGATCTTAAATTCTCTTTCGTGTTCTCTGCGCATATCCTTGTTGGCAATATCCCGCCGTTTGTCATAAAGCTTCTTACCTTTGGCAAGCCCGATCTCGATCTTGGCTCTCCCATCCTTGAAGTAAACCTGCAGGGGCACGACCGTATACCCCTGCTCCGCCATCTTCCCTGCCAGCTTACCGATCTCGTATTTATGCAGCAGAAGCTTGCGCACACGCAGCGGATCCTTATTAAAGATGTTGCCCTTCTCATAAGGACTGATATTCATGCCAAAAACATAAGCCTCACCGTTCTCAAACCGCACGAAGGCCTCCTTAATGCTGCATTTGCCAAGGCGCAGCGATTTCACCTCCGTACCGTGCAGCTCAAGCCCTGCCTCATATTTCTCCTCTATAAAATAGTCATGATAGGCTTTCTTGTTATTCGACACCAGTTTCATGGCTTCTCTGGCCATATGTCCACCTTCTTTCCCTATACCAAATCTGTTATTTCCGGAAGCATAAGATCAACGGTTCCGATCAGACGGTCTACGCTCTTGACCTGTACCCGGATTCGTTCTCCCAGTTTGTAGGTCTTCCCGGTATCCCTTCCGATCATCTCATAACTCTCTTCATTATAGTAGAAAAAGTCTCCCGAAAGAACAGACACATGAATCAATCCTTCCACTGTATTGGGCAGCTCCACATAGATACCCCACTGCGTTATACCACAGATCACGCCGTCATACACTTCACCGATATGCTCTTCCATGTATTCGGCCTTCTTCAACTTATCGGTCTCCCGCTCGGCTTCCTCTGCCCGCCGCTCCATCCTGGAAGAATGTTTGGCGACCTCCGGCAGCCTGCCCGCATAATGCGCGATCCGCTCTTCCCGCAGCCTGCCCCGAATCTGATCCTTGATGATCCGGTGTATCTGCAGATCCGGATAACGTCTGATCGGCGATGTAAAGTGACAGTAGTACTGGCACGCCAGTCCGAAATGCCCGCTGCATTCCACCGTATACTTAGCCTGTTTCAGGCTCCTGAGCGTCAGACGGCTGATCAGAGTTTCCTCCTCCGTATCCGCTATCCTGCCCAGCAGCTTCTGCAGCTCCTTGGGATGGATCTCATCCCCTGATGTCTTAACGGAATAACCGAAATTACGGATAAATGACGAAAGTTTCATAATCTTCTCCTGATCCGGTTTCTCATGCGTCCGGTATACGAACGGCAGCTCCAGCCAGAAGAAATGCTGCGCCACCGTTTCATTGGCGATCAGCATAAAATCTTCTATGATCTTAGTCGCTACATTGCGCTCATATGGCCTGATCTCCAACGGCCGGCCATCCTGATCCAGAAGGATCTTACTCTCCGTAAAGTCAAAGTCTATCGATCCCCGCTTATGCCGTTTCTTCCGAAGAATCGCTGCCAGCTCTTCCATCAGTTCAAACATCGGCACGAATGATTCATACTGCCTGCGCTCTTCCTCATCCTGATCTTGAAGGATCTTTTTGACCGAAGTGTAAGACATTCTCCTGTCTACACGGATGACGGACTCCACGATCTCATAATCCGTCACCTCTCCCCTGGCATTGATCGTCATCAGACAGCTTAACGCCAGCCGCTCCACGCCCTCGTTTAAGGAGCAGATCCCATTGGACAGCTTGTGGGGCAGCATGGGAATGACCCGGTCCACCAGATATACGCTGGTGCCGCGTTTTAAAGCCTCCCAGTCCAGAGCCGAATTCTCCTGCACATAATTGCTCACATCCGCAATATGCACTCCCAGCCGATACTGTCCTCTCTCATCCAGATACAGGCTTACCGCATCATCCAGATCCTTGGCATCCTCACCGTCGATTGTCACCATTTGCAGGTCTCTCAGATCGGTACGCCCATCTTTGTCCGTCTCCTGCACATGATCCGGCACGCGGTCCGTCTGCTTCATAACCTTCTCCCCAAACTCCACGGGGAGCTCGAATCTGCGGACAACCGACATGATATCCACGCCCGGATCATTGATATGGCCAAGTATCTCCGCCACTCTTCCTTCCGGCTTATGTCTGTCGTCACCATAGGAAGTCAGCTCCACTACGACCTTATGCCCGGTCACCGCGCCTTTGGAACGTTCCCTGGACACAAAAATATCGGTACCGATCTTACTGTTGTCCGGGATCACAAAGCCGAAATTCTCACATTGCTCATAGGTTCCGACTACCTGTTTCGTTCCCCGCTCCAATATCTTAACTACACAGGCTTCCTGCCGCCTGCCATGTCCACCCGGCAGCAGCGCAACCTGCACCCTGTCCTGATGAAAGGCTCCGCCTCTCTTATCTTCGGGAATATACAGATCCTCTTCCCTTCCCTCGACCTCGACAAATCCGAATCCTCTTGCCGTACCGTAATAAATCCCCGAAAGCCTGTTATCCTGCGGCTTTACATACTTCCCCTGTCCGGTTACCTGTATCCTGCCTTCCGACACAAGCGACTGCAGGATCCGGCGAAATTCTTCCCTCTCCTCCCCCGGCACCTGCATGAAAACCGCCAGTTCTTTCTCCTTCATCGGCACATAGATATCATCCGCCAGCAGTTCGCATATTAACGCTTTACGCTGTTTGACTCTTTCATTGTGCTCAAACATACCATTCCATTCAAGATCCCTATCCATATTCATCACCATCTATAACGCCTTTAAACAGCGGCATGATCCTTTCTGCCGCATTGTGATCCCTGCTTACCTCCTATGGGAAATTCGTAGAAATCCCCTATAAGACAAAAAAAGCACCCTTGCGCAAGAGTGCTTTCACGATCAAAACAAATTCAGATTCAGAATAACAGCCAATACCATAAAAGCTACCGCAAGCCCTGTCGTAACCCTGACCAGCTTACCTTCCATGGATCTTCCCTTATTCTTACCCCAATATGTCTCAGCAGCTCCGCTCACCGCTCCTAACCCTGCCGACTTGCCTTCCTGCATCAAAACCAATATAACAAGTGCAACACTGATCAAAATAAAGATAACCATCAACGTAATTCTAAGCGCTCCCATTTCCACACCTCCTAATGTCAAGCAGATTCTATATTACCACAGAAATCCTGTCAGCGCAATAGAAAATTTACAATTCAAACTCTGCAAAGACATCCTCTTTCGTATGATTTTCGTTATGATAGCTCATCAGATAAGCCTTCATTTCCGTATGTGCTTCTCCCAGATCATCCATCATCGCCTGGAAATTATCCGGACTGACCCCTCCCAGTTGTGTCAGGAACTGATAATACCGCAGATCATCCCCATGTTCTTCCAGTACCACCAGCCAGGTTTCTTCCGTACTTTGCCCCTTGACATGATCCAGCAGATACTCTGTCAGCTGTGTACGCAAAGGCTGTTCCAGTTCATGATCATGCATTAAGCGCAGCATCGCCAGACGGACTTTCTCCCTTCTTCTCTGCTCCATATAATAATCCAGATTGTTTTCCCTGCTGCCATAGTCTTCCTCTCCGCACAGAAGCATCCTGGAAAACCCTTCTGCGTCATCCTCCTGCATGATAGACTGCATTCTGGCGTCCCACTGTGCAAGCCACTGAGGCGTGCCGGCATTCTCGAAATCAAACAGGTAAAAAGCATTCAGTCTGCTCATGACAGCCGCCAGCAGAAAAGAGACATCGATCGTCCCGGGATCCTTTTCGTCCTTGTGCTCGTCTATGATCTGTTCCAGAACATGACATTCCTTAAAGATCCCCTGCCCTATCTCCATGCCATGGTACGGAACCACGATCTTATTCAGTCTGGCACAAAAAGCAAACGCCCAGTCTTCTATCCGCACAACGGACTCCGGCAGCGTAATCTGCTTTAACAGCTTGTTACTCAGGAATGCCTTCTTGCCAATACAGGTAACAGGGCATCCGTCGATCATATCAGGCACCGCTATCTCAGAGTCTTTCCCCTGATACCCTGTAATATGCACCCCGTTCTCCGAAACTTTATATTCCAGCGAACCGTGTTCCGTATCCAGTTCTCCGTACCTTATCATCCTATCCAACATAAAACCGTCCCTTACACTCAAAAAGTCATCAATGCATCGATCCGTTTCAGGATGTCATCACCGCGTTCTGTCAGCATCAGTTCCTCATTGTGCCGCTGATAATCCTCACAACCGTAAGCGGCGATGAATTTCGCGCAGTCCGGCTGCACCGTACACTCCGTCATCAACAAAAGCATCTCATTGCCGGAGCCAAAAGTATCCTCCACGAAAGCAAACAGGCAGTGCAGCCGTTCCCTGATCCGGCCCGTATCTTTCTTATAATCCGCCACCTGCCCGTCAAACCTCTCCTTAAGCAGTGCAAACGCCGTCTCGGCACTTTCCTGATCCTGCATCCGCAGCATCCGCTCTGCCTCCGCTAAGAACCGAAGCATGGCACGGTTCTTTTTCTTATCCCGGGCAGACAGGGCGCCGGCCTTTGCCAGAGACTCCATGCTCGTCTGCCGCGCCTGTGTCTGTTTCTCCACAAGCTGCACAAACTCCGGCACACTGCAGCCCGACTCCATTTTGGCTTTCAGCGCCTTCAATGGGTTCATCAGTTCACGCAGCAGTTCCGATGTCTGCATATTTTCCCGGATATCCTGCTGGATCTTATCGATCAGCATCCCCATCAGGGAAAGACGTTCGTCGAAATCGGCTTTTCTGGCCTTATCCTTCGCCTGCTCGCTGACGGTTCCGGACAGGATCTCCTCCACCTTATAATCATTTTTGTATTTCTGATACAGATCATAGTAAGCCCCGAACTCCTTCACCACCCGCTCATTGCGGATATACTGCCCGATCAGGGATTCCTCCACCGGGATCTGTTCCTCCTCATAAAGCTCCAGCATCTTGGACAGATCTTCCCATCCTCTGGCCGTGATATAATTCTTCCCCTTGACTGTCGTCTCGATCTCATAGAAATCATCTTTTTTCAGATCCAGGAAATTCACGATCGCTGTATGCAGCCCCCGCTCCTTCGCATATTCCTTCCAAGTGGCAAAATCCGCCTCCACCTCCAGGATCTTCAGGCGGTCAAGGGTTACCACGTCAAATTCCCTCACCGATTTATTGTACTCCGGCGGATTACCGGCCGTCACGATGACCCAGCCCTCCGGCACCTGATGCCTGCCAAACACTTTATACTGCAGAAACTGCAGCATGGAAGGCGCCAGCGTCTCCGACACACAGTTGATTTCATCCAGAAAAAGGATCCCCTCCCGGATGCCGCTCTCCTCCATCACCTCATACACCGAGGCGATGATCTCACTCATGGTATATTCCGACACATCGTAAGTCTTCCCCGCATACTCCCTGTGGGTGATAAAAGGCAGCCCCAGCGCCGATTGTCTCGTATGATGCGTCATGGAATAGGACACCAGTGCAATTCCCAGCTCCTGCGCAATCTGCTCCATGATCGCCGTCTTCCCAATCCCCGGCGCCCCCAGCAGAAAGATCGGACGCTGCCTGACCACCGGAATCCGGTACTCGCCCTCCTCATCCTTTTTCAGATACAGTTTTACGGAATCCTTAATATAATTCTTTGCTTCTTTGATCGTCATCTTATTGCTTATGCCTTTCTTCTATAACTTATACTCTCTTATACTCTTTCAATACGCTTCGGATCACTCCAGCTCTTCCTCATCCAGTACGATCTTGATTGCCCAGGGTGGCACCTTCGGCGCATTCTCATCCTCCTGCAGAAAGACGAAGGCCACATCGTAATCCGGCATCCGCTCCGGATAGATCCCGTAACCGTCCGTAAAGTAAAGCAGGCCTTTCAGGTTATCGAATTCCTGTTTCTCCTGCAGCTGCTCCACATAGGCAAACACCGGACGAAAATCCGTGGAGCCAAATCCTGTCAGCTTTCCATGGGCGAGAAAATCATCGAACTCTTCGCGCCGGGTAATCTTCGTATCCTGCCTGACTTCACTGTCACACTGTAAGATGTGCACATTGATCTTATGAAAGAAGTTCTCCCCGGCCTGCAGAATATTATAGGTCTTCTGCAAAAAGGCCTGCACCGTCTCTCCCCTGCAGGAAGCCGAGGTGTCAAGGGCGATCACGAAATCCCTGATCTTATTGCTGTCTTTATATTCCAGAGGCTCCACCAGCGGCATATTGCCGTAAGTCTGCAAACCGTAAGTGTAATAGATATAGTCAAATTCATCGTCGTTGACCTGCACCGTCTCCCCTATGACCATGAACTTTCGCAGAAAATCCGTGTAATCGTAGCGCTCTCTCGTGGCCTCCCTCAGATTCTGCTCTATGCTCTCGGCATTGTTCCTGTCCTTGCTGAAACTTTTCAGATCCGCCTTGATGCGCTCACTGATCTTGCGCCACTCTGCCTGAGACAGCGCAAGCTCCTCCTGCCTGTCCCAATAAATATGCTCGTCATAATGACACAGCTTATGCCATTCTTCCATAGCCTTATGAGAAGGCTCCTCGATCCGGAAATACCGGTACAGCTTCTCCGCCGTCAGGCCCCCGGCCTGTTTTCGCAAAAGCGCCAGCCGGTTCTGCAGAAGATCGTCCGAAGGCAGTCCGGTCAGATGCAGTCCCATATCCACGATCGTATGCTCCACCGCAATATCCGTGGCCAGATCCCAATAATCCCTGTTCAGCTTATCCGTACTCCTGCCGTGATAGAAAATACAGTGCAGCAGCGTGTGCAGATACAGCCTGGCGGCGTAATGAGGCGCGGCCTTGTACTGTCCAAGCAGCAGGGCCGGATCATAGTAGAGCGTAATCCCATCAAACAGATGCGCGCCCGTCTGTTCCCTGCACACCACCTTCATCCTCGACAATGCCACATCCAGAAACCGCATATTGATCAGAATACCGTCATGGGCAAGCCCCATTACCTCGCCGGCAATCTTTCGTATTTGAAGTTGTCTGTCGTTCTGCTGCGCTTCTGCCATGCCGTCTCTCCATTTTCATGATCCCAATATTGTTTGGCAAATACCATTACCCGATCAGATAGCTTTTTATCAGATACAACAAGATCAGATGTCCCGGGTAGAATACATAGAAAAACCACTTTGAAAAAGTTCTGCCCCGCTCGGCTCTTTTTCCATTGTAGAAAAACAATATGACAACTGCAGATGCCACGATCCCCATCCCGGACAAGAGCCCGAGAGCCACTGCCTCCGGCAACGCATAATTGTATCCTATTCTGTAAGTCTGTATCATCATGAAGGCGAAGAAGGCATAACCCACGAAATAACCACGGATCAGCCCGCGCTTCTCCCCCCTGCTGTTATGAAACATAATGGTAAAAACAGGCGCCATCAGCGCCCAGTCTCCCACCACAGTGGCCAGCGTCAGACAGATACTCAACGTCGTCCTAAGCCCCCATCCCGGTATCTTCTCCCTCACTGTCAGGATCAGAAAGCAACACAACAGCGTATAGATCATATTGAGATTGCCAAACCGAAAGGCCAGCGTAAATGGAATCTGCGAAATGATCGCAAAGAGCAGCAGCCTCACTCCGTACTTTTTCTTAGAACCCGTGTAAGCATATCCTTCCACCAGAAAATAACACATGGTTGGCGCCGTAAAATACCCGATATACTCAAACAAAAACGCGGGCACGCTGCCTGCAGGCAGAAACATGTGTGAGATATGGTTGAGCAGCATCGTAAACATCGCGATGTACTTAATGACATCCCTGTTCAGTATCCGTATGTTTGATTTGGAAGGTTCCATCTTATATCTGCCGCCTTTCTGCGACTGTTCAGCCCTGCGTATCTGCTGCGCAATCAACATCTACAATAGCTACATTGAGACAGGCGATTGACCCGCCGCACAATCGCCTGTTTATCACATTTAATATAAGCCCATCATACTCAGCCTGCCGCTTGACGGGCCGCATGGATGCCAAATTATGACAGGAACGGATTATACTTCTTCTCATGGCCGATGGTCGTAGACTCTCCGTGGCCCGGATATACCTTCGTCTCCTCCGGCAGCACGAATAATCTCTCCCGCACCGAACGGACAAGGGCGCTCATACTGCCCGTTGCAAGATCCGTCCTGCCTACGGAGTCCTGGAACAGCGTATCGCCCGCAATCAGGATATCCGCCTCCTCAAAATAATAACAGCAGCTGCCCACCGTATGCCCCGGCGTCGCGATCAGCCTGCAGGTCATATCCGCTATGGTGATTTCCTCGTTATCTTTCACATATCTGTCCGGACTCACCGTGTAAGGCCGCCCCACCTGATCAGACACATTCGTTACCGCATCCTCGCACAGCGCCTTCTCCGCCTCATACGCATAAAGAGGCGCACCCGAAAGCTCTTTTAACCTGTTGACGCCCCAGATATGATCGAAATGTCCGTGGGTAAGAAGGATTCCCTTTACCTGAAATCCCTTCTCGGTAAGCGTCTCATATATATAATCTCCCTTGTCGGCCGGATCGAAAAAGATCACATCCTTCGTTCCTTCCCGATATACAAAATAGCAGTTCGTCTGGCAGATGCCAAGCATCAACCGCCCAATCTTCAAATTTCCCATGCTGCTTCTCCTTTTCTAATGCGCTGACCTCCAATATGTCCTTTTAACCGGTCGTTCTCTCGATATCGATCACGCTCTCGATGGTCCTGATCTTATCCGTGATGCGCTGCAGTTCTTCCCTGCTGCCGATCTCGAAGCTGACCAGGATCGTTGCCGTTCCCTGCTTGCTCACCCGGGTATTTAAGGAAAGGATATCGATCTCCTTCTCCGTAAGCGCCCGCGAGATATCCGCCAGCAGGCCGTTTCTGTTATTGGCATAGATACTGATCTCCGCCAGATACCTGCCGCCCGTGGACTCCGCCTGCTGCCACTCCGCATCAATCAGCCGGTTGCGGTCGATCTCCGGAAGGTTCATGATATTGATACAGTCCGTTCGGTGAATGGATATCCCCCTTCCCCTTGTCACGAAACCGATGATCTCGTCTCCCGGCACAGGGCTGCAGCACTTGGAGAAACGCACTGCCACGTCGTGTATCCCTCGGACCACAATACCGCTGCTGCTCTTATTCGTCCGCTCTCTGTTGATCTGAGCGTTCTCCTCCACCTCAGCCATAATCTCCGCATCTGTCATCTCCCTGCGGTGATCCTGGTCATACAGCTCCTGCATACGATTGAGGATCTGTCCCTCTTTCAGCCCGCCGTGGCCGATCGCTGCCAACACCGAATCCCAGTCCTGGAATCCGTAGCGTTTCATGATGGCTTCCTGATACTTGGGAATCATCACTTCAACCGGATTGATGGTCTTCGCCTTACAGTAGCTGGCGATCAATTCCTTGCCCTTAACAATATTATCTTCCTTTAACTCATGCTTAAACCACTGGTTAATCTTGTTCTTCGCCTGGGTGCTCTTGACCACATTCAGCCAGTCTCTGCTGGGACCCTTGGAGTTCTGGGAGGTCATGATCTCCACCCGGTCGCCGTTCTTGATCTCGTAGTCGATGGTCACCAGCTTGCCATTGACTCTGGCGCCAATCATCCGATTGCCCACGGCGCTGTGAATGCTGTAAGCGAAGTCTATCGTGGTAGACCCGGCCGGCAGATTCTTCACATCTCCGGTCGGCGTGAAGCAGTATACACTGTCAGAAAACAGATTGAGGTCGCTTTTCAGCAGATTCAGGAACTCCTTATTGTCCGACATATCCCGCTGCCACTCCAGAATCTGCCGCAGCCATACGAGCTTCTCTTCCTCCTGGGCTTCCACCTTCCTGCCGTCGGAAGCCTCTTTATATTTCCAGTGAGCGGCGATACCATACTCCGCCGCCTTATGCATCTCATAGGTCCTGATCTGGATCTCGAAGGGCTGCCCCTTACTGCCGATCAGCGTCGTGTGCAGTGACTGGTACATATTGGCCTTGGGCATGGAAATATAATCCTTAAAACGCCCCGGGATAGGTTTATACATCTCATGGATCACACCCAGCGCCGCATAACAATCCCGCACCGTATCCACGATGATACGCACCGCAAACAGATCATAGATCTGATCTATGGTCTTGTTCTGGTTCTTCATTTTCTTATAGATGCTGAAAAAGTGTTTGATCCGTCCGTCAATCTGTGCTCTGATCCCCGCATGTTCTATATGCTCAGACACCTCATCCACAATCGTCTGAATATACTGCTCGCGGTCACTCTTGCGGATCGCGATCTTGTTCACCAGATCGTAGTAAGCTTCCGGTTCCAGATATTTTAACGACAAATCGTCCAGTTCCACCTTGATTCGGGAAATACCAAGCCTCTGGGCAATGGGTGAATAGATGTCCAGCGTCTCTCTGGCGATCTCCTGCTGCTTCTGCGGGCGCATATGCTGCAAGGTACGCATGTTGTGCAGTCTGTCCGCCAGCTTGATCAGGATGACCCGGATATCCCTGGCCATAGCCAAAAACATCTTGCGCAGGTTCTCCGCCTGCCGCTCCAGCTTCTCCGCATCCCGATCCCTGTCACCGCTGTTGTCTCCGTGGAAATTAATCTTCTCCAGCTTCGTGACGCCGTCCACGAGCACCGCCACGTCCGCACCAAACTGCTCCTTGATCTCCTCGTCCGTCATGATCGTGTCTTCCACCACATCATGCAGAAGTCCCGCCACGATCGTCTCCTTATCAAGCTCCAGGTCGGCCAGTATGATCGATACATAAAGCGGATGTATGATATAAGGTTCTCCCGATTTACGCACCTGCCCCCGATGGGCATCGTAGGCCGTCTGATAAGCCTTCTCGATCAGAGAAATATCATCGGAAGGGTGATATTTACGCACACGGTTAATAAGCTCCTCGTATAAAGCCTCGGGAGATTGAAATTCCTCGATTGATTCAATTCTGCCATCGTCAATAATGACTTCTTTCTTTTCTTCTGTCGCCATAGCCTCTCCAGCCATTCTGCCTTATTTATGACCTGACATAACAGTCAGTTCTGATATCATTATTCCCTATTATAATCGCAAATCATAAGCAAGTCAAAATATTCTTTTCGCCTGTTCCAACAGTTCTTTCATATTTCCCGAATAAAAATCTCCGGTTTCATCCCTATTCGATTGCCAATACCGCGCATACAGGATAGTGATCGGAAAGATACACGCCCTGCCGCTCATCCTCCAACGTTGCGCTGCGCCCGCAGCCGATCACATAATATCCCGTCAACTTTTCTCCCAGATCCCTTTGTATATAAAGTGACCCCCTGGTCCGGAAAACTCCGGACCAGGGGGCATACTATTGATCAGACATTCATGCCGTGCCGCTTTGGCTTACATCATGCCCATTCCGCCGCCACCTGCGGGCATAGCGGGTTCTGCTTCCTTGATGTTTGCTACAACAGATTCTGTTGTAAGCAGTGTAGATGCTACACTGGTAGCGTTCTGCAGTGCGCTTCTCGTCACCTTGGCGGGATCAAGAATACCTGCCTCTACCATATTCACATACTCTTCTTTCAGAGCATCAAAACCTACGCCAACCTCAGACTCCATTACCTTATTGATGATCACAGAACCTTCCAGTCCTGCATTGGCTACGATGTGGAAGAGCGGAGCCTCCAGTGCCTTCAGCACGAGCTGTGCACCTGTCTTCTCATCGCCTTCCAAGGTCTCTGCCAGTTTAGCAACTTCCTTGGATGCGTGAATATATGCGGAACCGCCGCCTGCAATGATACCTTCTTCTACGGCTGCTCTCGTTGCTGCCAGCGCATCTTCCAGACGAAGCTTCGCTTCCTTCATCTCTGTCTCGGTAGCCGCACCGACACGGATTACTGCTACGCCGCCTGCCAGTTTCGCAAGACGCTCCTGCAGTTTCTCTCTGTCGAAATCGGATGTGGTCTCCTCGATCTGCATCTTGATCTGACTGATCCTTGCCTGGATCGCCTCCTTGTCGCCTTCACCGTCAACGATAACCGTGTTCTCTTTCTGAACCTTAACGGATTTCGCACGGCCAAGCTGATCCATGGTAGCTTCCTTCAGTTCCAAACCAAGCTCGGAGCTAATCACCTGTCCGCCTGTCAGAATCGCGATATCCTCTAACATTGCTTTTCTTCTGTCACCATAGCCAGGAGCCTTCACAGCTACAACATTGAAGGTGCCACGCAGCTTGTTAACGATCAATGTGGTGAGTGCCTCACCTTCCACATCCTCCGCGATAATCAGTAACTTCGCACCGGACTGTACAATCTGCTCCAGGATCGGCAGAATCTCCTGAATGTTGGAGATCTTCTTATCTGTGATCAGGATATACGGATTCTCAAGAACCGCTTCCATCTTATCCATATCGGTTGCCATATAAGCAGAGATATAACCTCTGTCGAACTGCATACCTTCTACCAGATCCAGTTCTGTCAACATGGTCTTGCTCTCTTCGATCGTGATAACGCCGTCGCCGGATACCTTCTCCATAGCGTCTGCTACCAGCTGTCCTACTTCCTCATCGCCGGAAGAAACTGCCGCAACTCTTGCAATATGCTCCTTACCTTTTACCTTGGAGCTCATCTTTGCGATCGCATCCACTGCGCAGTCGGTAGCCTTCTTCATACCTTTTCTCAAGATGATCGGGTTAGCGCCTGCAGCCAGGTTCTTCATACCTGCATTTACCATTGCCTGTGCCAGAACGGTAGCTGTTGTTGTACCGTCGCCTGCCACGTCGTTGGTCTTGGTAGCCACTTCCTTCACAAGCTGTGCACCCATGTTCTCGAATGCGTCTTCCAGCTCGATCTCCTTGGCGATCGTTACCCCGTCGTTTGTGATCAACGGAGCGCCGTAAGACTTATCCAGCACTACGTTTCTGCCTTTCGGTCCGAGAGTTACTCTGACGGTATCCGCCAGCTGATTTACACCAGATTCCAAGGCCGCTCTGGCCTCTGCACCATATTTGATTTCCTTTGCCATGATTCATGTCCTCCTAAATTGATTGCTTGCGCATACTTGATCAAAACTTCTGCCGCGCTGTTAATCTGCGCTTTCTTCGCGCTTAAAAACCCGCTGCTATATCTGTCATATCTATTCGATGACTGCAAGAATATCATTCTGCTTAACGATGATGTACTCTTCCTCTTCCAGTTTCACTTCCGTGCCGGCGTATTTGGAATAAATAACCTGATCGCCAACCTTTACTTCCATCTTCACTTCCTTGCCATCCACTACACCGCCGGGGCCTACTGCGATTACCTCTGCCTGCTGCGGCTTCTCCTTGCTCTGTCCCGGTAAAACGATGCCGGACTTCGTCGTCTCCTCTGCAACCAACTGTTTCAATACTACTCTGTCGCCAAGTGGTGTTAATTTCATATCTGCTGCCTCCTTATAGAAAAATCTTAGTATGCATCTTGTTATTAGCACTCATTCATGTTGAGTGCTAACTGCTGAAACATATATTATCTTCATATGTGTGTGTTTGCAAATTGATTTATCCCTATTTATCACATAATTTTCTTATATTATCTCTTGTTTTCTTTGTTTTACTCTCTCTATCTCGTTTTGTATCGTGAAGTGCAATTTAATATTTATTTTATAATTTAGGATACCAGGGTCAAACCTCACAGACCGCGTTCTTCTTTCCCATAAGTGGTCTAATATTTATAACCCGCCAGAATATAAGACTGAAAGCAGGGTAGCACGGTGCCTTTTCCATCCTGAAAGAGCACAATGCACATAAAACTGCCGCAAAACCTGAACTTCCCGTTTTGCGGCAGCTTCTATATCATCTCAGTTATCTTATTTCACGCCATGCGCCAGCCTCTCACGGTAACCGGGCGCATTCTTGATCTCGAACTTATTGTTGAACATCTCGTATTCCGCATCCGGCAGCTTATCCTTAAGCTGTTCCTCCACATTCGTCTTGTAGACGATGCCGCAGGCCACGGAAGGCGCCAGAATTGGGTCCTCATAATCCATACACGCCTGCTGCACATGCGCGCAGTATTCCTCCGCTTCGCCGTCCTCCGCCATGGGAATCAGGATAATGAACACATCGCCGTCCACCCGGCCGATGACATAGTCCGGTTTCGCTTCCTGCTTCAACAGATCGGCGATCGTCCGGATCAACCTGTCGCTCTCCTCGTCTCCGAAATGATCATTGACGAACTTCCAGTCATTAATGTTCGCATTGACCACTGCCACCGGTGCAACGCTCAAACCATCCAGACGCTCCATCTGCTCCTCAAAGTAATGCTTATGATAAACGCCTGTCAGGACATCCTCTTTCTCTCCTCTGGCCGTCTGCACATGCTGCACACCCACCTTCTCTTCCAGCTCGTCCATATAAATAGAAGATTCCTTATGTAAATATGCCTCTTCTCCCCACTGAGAAAGCATCTTCGCAAATTCATCCAGAAGATTGCCTACCTCCTGGCGCATCGTATCCGGCACTTTCTCCATCTGCGCATACAGATGCGCGATCGTCCTGCCGTAAACTCTCACTTTACGACCGGGTTCTCCGACTACATCCGGCGTGAATCCGGCGAATCCGCCAACCGATACTACCTTCTCACCATGCCTTTCCGTGAGCAGAATATCTACTCCTGTCAGTGCGTGAAGCGCCTTACAATATTCTCTCAACGTATCGATGGTGTATAAATTATCCAACGCATAATTTCTGATATTGCTTTTGATCCTCTTCTCAAAAGGAATTGCCTTGTAATCCATAGTCTGTAACCTCTCCTGTCTTAGTCCCTGGAACCAAACGAGCAAAGCCCGCCTGTGGGATCTGCTTTACATACCCTCGCATTTTACTACAAATCAGTATACCTTTTTTAGTCAGTTTTGTCCAGAGACTCAGGGAAAAAAGGGCGACTTGTCGTCACCGCGATCGGTGCGGTCCTATTCTTCGATCCGCTTCTTATCGTACACAATATTACCGATCTTTCCGTCCGGACGTCCGCCTTCCTTTGACAATGCCTTGGCGATATGCGCCTTCCGTCCCCTGGATTCAAAAGGAACATCATCCACGTTTCCATGCTTGATATCCTCACAAACCTCCAGCACCTCGTCCAGCAATGCCGCCGGATAATCCCGGCCCGGCCCGTGTGACAGATATACACGGTCAAATTTCCCTGCCGTCTTATCTTTCAACTCCTGCAGATTCTTTTCATAGGTGCTAAGCCCCGTGGAATAGGCGTCAAACAGAAAGGTAAAACCATTGCAGGCATCCCCGGTAATCAACGTTCTCTCCTCTCTGATCAGCATACATACGCTGCCCCTCGTATGTCCCGGGCAGGCATAGATCTCGATCGATACGCCTCCAAGATCAAAGACGTCTCCTTCCTCCATATTCAGGAACGCATCCGGCGGCGTCACCGGAATATAATCTTCCTCTGCCACCTCTGCGAACATTGGAGACTCAAAGAGAAATCTTTTCCTTACTTCCAGCTCGCAATGCTGCGCGTAAATATAGTCATCTTTCCTGCTCATGTAGACCGTATCAAATTCCGGCGCTCCCATGGCATGATCCACATGTCCGTGGGTCAAAAGCACAATGACCGGCTTGTCCGTCAAAGTCTCCACATACTGTCGAAGACTCCCCGCACCGCTGCCCGTATCGACAAGCGCCGCCCGCTGTGTCCCCTCCACCAGATACATCTGCTCTCCGGCAAGGCCGTAGATCCTCGTTACATGTTCCGAAATCTTTTCTGCATGAAATTGTACCATCGTTATCGTTCCTTTCTTCATTATTATGTCCGTTTAAGACAGATCCATGGATCTACTCATCTTATCATCTTGTTACCTCTAACCGGCAGGCCGCCCTGCTCTTCCTGGCGCCTTACGGATGCTTTCCTGTTGTGTAACACCACACGGCAATATCCGCGATCAGAGACAGTGGAAGCGGTTTGCTGTATGGAAACTGGATCGTACCCTTGCTTGTCTTATATTCACGCAGACGCTCCGCAAATTCCATGACCGCCTCCGGTCCCGGATACAGACCGATATGCTTCCGAAAGCCTGCAAAATGTATAATATTATGCTTGTTCCAGAAAGTCGGCATACTCCATGAAATACGCTCCTCAGCATCCGGCAGCGCCGTGCGTATCGCGTCCCGCACTGCATTCAAATACTGTCTCGTCTCCTCGGGCTGTGCCTCTATATATTCGTCGATCGACTCCGGCGCTTTCCCGCAGTAATGCTCCTGCCCCTGTCTCTTAAAACTGCGCCCGCATTTTGGACATGTCCACATATGCCGATACCTCCTTATGTCATCCTGTTCCTTCCTTCTTTCGCAATATACAAAATATACAAATCAGGGCGCGCTCACAGATACCGCTCACGAAAACAGCGCCGCCATCTCCTCCTGCTTCCCGTCCGCCGCATAAAGGCATACCCCGTCCATATCCGTACTCCGGTTATTGAATGCCGGGAACAGGAACCCGCACTCCGGTTTTCCCGCTTCATAATCCCCGCTCACGGGACATACTGCACAGATTAAGAACCGATACACTTCCTCCGACTCCCACTGGCTCGCCTTATCCTTTCCCTTCACCGGCACATCATAATTTCCATAGAAGACATAGATGCCATAAGGATGATCTGCATGGTAACGCTCCCCTATGTACTCGTAAAGAGACAGAAGCAGCGCATCATTCTTCATCTCACATTCGCGCAGCGCCATTAATAACTGCCAGAAGCCGCCCGGCTTCCTTGCTCCCGCTCCCAGCCGATGATCCGTCAGCTGTACATTTGTCTCCGAAAAAGGGATGGCTTTGGCAATCTCCAGATTTCTTGCTCTATCCGAAGCAGACAGCTTTAGGAAATTCGTATGAAATGTGCCGTCGATATAGCCTTCCTCATCCATATAGGCGCCGGCTATTCTGCTGAAACAGTTCCTCGAAACCGTCATCCTTCTGGTAAGCTCCAGCATATCTTCACGATCGATCTTCATAGTTACCTCCACGTGGATATTGCGGACTGTGCCTGCACTATCCATAATAAATAATGGTTCATGATTACCTTATCACAAATGCTCTGTCGCTTCAACGATTTTTCACCCATTGCCTAAGTACCTTGCTCTGCGATCAACAGAATTTGTGACGCTTCGGCACAAATTATTTTCTTGCAGACTCATACTGGTAATTCGATCTGAGATATAGTATGATGAAGACTAATCGGCCTTACCGAAATACATAAATAAATCATGCGAGGATACATGACATGAAAGAGAAAAATACAAAAGTACAGATCGACAAGAAAGAATTTTACAGAAATCTGACGAGACTTGCACTCCCGATCGCTCTGCAAAGTCTGATGCTGGCGTCGGTGGCTGCTGGGGATGCCCTGATGCTTGGTAAAGTGGCGCAGGATGAAATGACCGCCGTTTCCCTGGCCACCCAGATCCAGTTTGTCCAGAATATGTTTCTGATGGCCATCACAGGCGCCGGCGCCATCCTTGGCGCACAGTACTGGGGCAAGGGTGACAAGCATACGCTGGAAGATGTCTTCAATATGATGCTCCGCTTCTGCGGCATCACTTCCGTCCTGTTTTTCCTGGCCTGTGAACTGATGCCGGAGATGCTGATGCATATCTTTACGCATGATGCACCGCTGATTGCTCTTGGCAGTTCCTATCTGCGCATCGCAGGCTGGTCCTATCTGCTCACAGGCATCTCGCAGTGCTATCTGACAATCATGAAAGTATCGGATCATGTAAAGCCCGGCGCTCTCATCAGTTCCTGCGCCGTACTCCTGAATATAGTCCTGAATGCGGTCTTTATCTTCGGACTGCTTGGAGCGCCCAGGATGCAGGCACGCGGCGCTGCCCTTGCCACCACGCTTTCCCGCGTTGTAGAGCTTGCCTTATGCGTGGCCGTATCGTCTCAATCCTCCTATATCCGCCCGGCATTTGACCGGTTTCTCAAGCTGCCAAGACAGCTGAAAGCCGATTTTATCAGGCAATGTCTGCCACTGATGGGCGGTTCCTTATGCTGGGGTGTCGGCTTTACCTCCTATACCGCGATCATGGGCCATATGGGTACTGACGCCGCGGCGGCCAACTCCGTATCGGCGGTTGCCAGAGACTTAATCTGCTGCATGTGCAACGGCATCGGCAGTGCAGCCGGCATCATCGTCGGCAATGAACTGGGAGCCGGACGGCTGGAACTGGGCAAAGCTTATGGAACCAAACTCAAAAACATCTCCTACGTCATCGGTTTCCTCTCCACCGCCCTTGTGCTCGCCATAACGCCCTTTGTCGTGCGGATGGTTATTTTGACAGAGCAGGCGCGTGGCTACCTTACAGGCATGATGGTGATCATGTCCTTCTATATGATCGGCCGCTGCGTCAATACCGTCACGATCAACGGTGTCCTGGACGGCGGCGGCGATACCCTGTTCGATATGTACAGCCTGATCGTCTGCATGTGGTGTATTGCCATACCACTGGCGCTCATCGGCGCTTTCGTCCTGCACTGGTCACCGTTAGCAGTCTACGCCTGCACCTGCCTGGATGAAGTGGGGAAGATTCCATGGGTGATGGCGCGGTTCCGAAAGTATAAATGGGTACAGGATCTGACTCGGTAAGAAGAATAGCGCCCGCCTGCGGGACTCGCTTCGCGGACTCGGATAACCGGAAAATTTCTTCTGACATACAAAACTCACTTCAAATTGTGAATCCCATCATTTGAAGTGAGTTTTGTAATTTATGAATTGCAAAAGATTTTATTCTTCTGATCCTGATGCTGTTGATCGTAACAGAGCAGTCCTCATTTTTCATGACAGGACTGTCACATCCGATTACTTATAGTTAACGATCTTGCCAAAGTCAGCCTTCAGGGAGGCGCCGCCTACCAGGCCGCCGTCAATATCCGGCTGTGCGAACAGCTCTGCCGCATTGCCTGCATTTACGGAACCGCCGTACTGGATACGAACTGCCTCTGCGGTAGCTTCGTCATAGATCTCAGCGATGCAGTCACGAATGCCCTTACATACTTCCTCAGCCTGTTCCGTGGTAGCTGTCTTGCCGGTACCGATCGCCCAGATCGGCTCATAAGCGATAACCATGCCCTTAACCTGATCTGCGGTAACCCCTGTAAGATCGGATTTGATCTGCAGTCTGATCCAATCCATGGTAACGCCCATCTCTCTCTGCTCTAACGTCTCACCACAGCAAAGGATCGGTACAAGACCTGCTTCCAGAGCCTTCTTCACTTTCTTGTTCAGAAGCGCGTCGTCCTCCTTGAAGTAATCACGTCTCTCGGAATGTCCGATAATCACATACTTCACACCTGCATCCTTCAACATGGAAGCGGAAATCTCACCCGTGAATGCACCCTTCTCCTCGAAGTACATATTCTCAGCGCCAACTTCCACGTTAGTACCCTTAACAGCCTCTACCACCGGTACGATATCGATCGCCGGTACGCAGTATACTACGTCCACATCATCGGATTTCACAAGATCCTTTAATTCACCACATAATTTTACTGCCTCACTGGGAGTCATGTTCATCTTCCAGTTACCGGCTACGATCTTTCTTCTTGCCATTTTCACTCTTCTCCTTTTTATCTGCTTTCCAAACCTGCGCGGCCTGCCGTCAGGCTGCCGCACAGGCATTTCTATTGACTCGTACCCTGTTTGTCCGGGCACGGATAACTATTTCTATTTGTCGTCTGCTGCTACTACGCCGGGAAGTTCCTTACCCTCTAAGAACTCAAGGGAAGCGCCGCCGCCTGTGGAGATGTGGGACATCTTATCAGCGAAACCTAACTGGTTAACTGCCGCTGCACTGTCACCACCACCGATGATCGTTGTTGCGGATGTCTCAGCCAGAGATTTTGCTACTGCGATCGTACCTTTTGCAAGGATCGGATTCTCGAATACGCCCATCGGTCCGTTCCAAACTACGGTCTTAGCGGACTTCACTGCATCTGCATACAGCTCAGCCGTCTTCGTGCCGATATCCAGACCTTCCTTGTCAGCCGGGATCTTATCAGCATCAACCACTTCTACCTCAATCTCAGCATCGATCGGATTCGGGAAACCGGAAGCAACAGTCGTATCAACCGGAAGAAGCAGCTTCTTGCCCAGCTTCTCAGCCTTATCCATCATCTCTTTACAGTAGTCAAGCTTCTCGTCGTCCACCAGAGAGTTACCGATCTCCATGCCCTGTGCTTTCAGGAAAGTAAATGCCATACCGCCGCCGATGATCAGGGTATCACACTTCTCCAACAGGTTGTTGATAACATTCAGCTTATCAGCTACCTTAGCGCCGCCAAGGATCGCTACGAAAGGTCTTACCGGATTCTCTACCGCATTCCCCAGGAAATCGATCTCTTTCTGCATTAAGTACCCAACTGCGTTCTCGCCGCCTTTCTCAGAGATATACTTCGTAACAACAGCCACGGATGCATGTGCTCTGTGCGCAGAACCGAATGCGTCACATACATAAACGTCAGCCAGATCAGCCAGCTCCTTCGCAAATGCCTCACCTGCATCTGTAGGCTTGGTCTCTTCCTTGCCACGGAAACGGGTGTTCTGCAGAAGCACTACATCGCCTTCGCTCATAGCTGCAACTGCTGCCGTAGCAGCTTCGCCGGTTACATTGTAATCCGCTACGAAGTTAACAGGCTTGCCCAGCTTCTCGGACAGTCTCTCTGCTACAGGTGCAAGGGACTCACCCTCATTGGGGCCGTTCTTCACTTTACCCAGATGGGAGCAGAGAATAACCTTGCCGCCGTCAGCGATCAACTTGTTGATCGTAGGAAGCGCTGCCACGATACGGGTCTCATCTGTGATCTTTCCTTCCTTCAAAGGCACGTTAAAGTCACATCTTACCAGAACGCGTTTGCCTTTTACATTAATGTCATCTACAGATTTCTTGTTTAAAGCCATTTTAAAGTTCCTCCTGATTTTATTGTTTTGCTTTCCTCCTGCTATGAAAATGTCTCTGACTTTCATAGCAGGGATGGCCATGCAGACCGCCAAAGAGGCCCGGCCCAGCGGCCGAGCCTCCTAAAAATTACATTGCAACTTACAAATACATCTTCACGAATCTTGCAGATACCCTTTCGCAAAGTTAATTCCGCAGGAATTAACTTTTATGCTAACTCAGAGAAGTATTTGATTGTACGAACCATCTGAGATGTGTAGCTGTTCTCATTGTCATACCAGGAAACAACCTGAACCAGATTGTCTTCACCAACCATGGTCTGTGTTGCATCGAAGATAGAACCATAGGTGCTGCCAACGATATCGGAAGAAACGATCTCATCCTCGTTATATGCGAAGGACTCTGTAGCTGCTGCCTTCATAGCTGCATTGATCTCTTCCTTCGTTACGGACTTCTCAACAGTTGCTACCAGGATCGTTGTAGAACCTGTCGGAGTAGGAACACGCTGTGCGGAACCGATCAGCTTACCGTTCAACTCAGGGATAACAAGGCCGATAGCCTTAGCTGCGCCTGTGCTGTTAGGAACGATGTTCACTGCGCCTGCGCGGGATCTTCTCAGGTCACCCTTTCTCTGAGGACCATCAAGGATCATCTGATCGCCTGTGTAAGCATGGATTGTGCTCATGATACCGGACTTGATGCCAGCCAGGTCGTTCAGAGCTTTAGCCATAGGAGCGAGGCAGTTTGTTGTACAGGAAGCTGCGGAAATGATGGTATCCTCAGCCTTCAATGTCTCATGGTTAACATTGTAAACGATTGTAGGAAGGTCGTTACCTGCAGGAGCGGAAATAACAACTTTTCTAGCGCCGGCATTGATGTGTGCCTGAGCCTTCTCTTTGCTTGTATAGAAGCCGGAGCACTCTAATACAACGTCAACATTTAATTCGCCCCAAGGACAATTGTTTGCATCGGGCTCTTTGTAGATCTTCAGTGTCTTGCCGTCAACTGTGATGGTATCTTCGCCAGCGGATACGGTATCAGACAGAGCATACTTACCCTGAGAAGAATCATACTTCAACAGGTGTGCCAGCATCTTCGGGCTTGTCAGATCGTTGATCGCCACTACTTCGTATCCTTCTGCACCAAACATCTGTCTGAATGCAAGACGGCCAATACGGCCAAAACCATTAATTGCTACTCTTACTGCCATTTTTTAGTCCCTCCTAAATAATCTTTTTATTATAATCTTACCAATCCCTACATATTTATAATGCACATAACTGGTAAAATTTAGTCGGCAGTTATATTTTACCTAATTTGTCCAAAAAATTCAAGATGTAATTCAAAAATCTGTGAATAAAATCTAAGAATAAGCAACGGCCCGGATCCCCCTGTCACGGTGTACTCCAGGCCGTTCTAAAATCACAGCTGATTCATATACTCCAGTTTATTCACCCGTCTGACAAACTCCTCACTTCCGGAAAAAGATGCATGAAGAAACGTCTCGATCAGTTCCTTTGCCACAACTTCCCCTACGATCTGACCTCCAAAAACTGCCTTACACACCAGTGCCGCAATGTCCGGGAAGTCCACAGCGTCCGTTGAGTGACAGCCAACGATGTCTTACGGCTTATTTCTTTCTTGACTTTGCGAAAACAATCATCAATAATGAATTTAAAGAAAACGGGAAATACATTGATCAATCACTATCGTATCATTTTCATTAAAGATAGATCATGACAGCAGTACCCAAGGATATCGCCCATATTGCAAACGTATCCTTATCTCCAGTTTCCCTGTATCATCAATAAAAAGGCTCATTTTATTCCAGTGTGCAGTCCCTATCATCTTGACAAAGGAGGTCACTTATCATGCCCATTACTGCAGACTACCACCTGCATTCCTCTTTCTCCGGCGACTCGGATACCCCCATGGAGGAAATGATCCTGAAAGGAATAGAACTGGGACTGACCAGAATGTGCTTCACAGAGCACCACGATCTCGATTACCCGGTAACCAGCTCCACGCCTGCCGGACTCTTTGTACTGAATCCCGACTCCTATCTGTACGACTTTCTGAGATTGAAAGAACGATATGCGGACCGGATCACACTCTGCTTCGGCGTCGAACTGGGAATGCAGCCGCATCTGGCCCGGCAGAATGCTGCCTTCGCCAAATCCCATGATTATGATTTCATCATAGCCTCCTCTCACATCTGCCACGGGAAGGATCCCTACTATCCGGCATTCTACGAAGGACGCAGTCAGGAAGAAGCCTATCTGGAATACCTTTCTTCCATCCCGGAAAACCTGCAGGCCTACAGCAACTTCGATGTCTACGGGCATCTGGATTACGTGGTACGTTACGGCCCACAGAAAGATAAGGGCTATTCCTATGAAAAGTATCGGGATATCTTTGAGCAGATCCTGCAGCGTCTGATCGCTATGGAGAAGGGCATCGAGATCAATACCTCCGCGCTGGCCAAAGGAATGCGGGAACCTAATCCCTGTGTTGGTGCCCTGAAACGCTACCGTGAACTGGGCGGTGAGATCATCACCACAGGCTCCGACGCCCACGATCCGGGACAGATCGCCCATGCCTTCGACCGTGTTGCAGACATATTAAAAGACTGCGGTTTCCGGTATTATACAACCTTTGAGAAACGCAGTCCTTCTTTCCATAAATTATAATCTGCTGACACTGTTCCATACAAGACCCTGAAAACACTGAAAATCCCGGCTTTCCACCGATCCTTGCGCATAGATTACAAAAATCATGGAAAAGCTGCGCCGCATATTCAGAATCCTGTCACGGATGACGATATTTATAGAAATGATCTGTTCTATGTAATGACGGGGAGGGTTCACGATGACGATCGACACTTTAAACAGTATGGCACAGGTAATAGACTCCATGGAGAACGCCGTAAAACTCCGCAATCAGGCAAGAGCCGAGAAACGGGCCGAGGAAGCGGAACAGGCCAAAAAGGCCTTCCAGCAAAAGCTGATGCTGGCCGCCGCCAGCAAAACAGAGCTTGACGGCATGGCATCCAAAGCCAAGGGCTCTCAGGATGCCGTTGTCAGAGACCAGCTGATGGGACTGATGATGGCAGGATTCTAAGAATATTCTCTGCCACCAGCCGGTGTTTATTCAATCTGGGCGATCAGACTCCAAAAAGGGGAACGGCCGCCCTCTTTCTTTCCTGTTCCGTCAAAAAAATTTACCTTGTCATGATAATCGGGCACCACTCTCATAATAGAGTTTCTCGCCAACGTCTCCTGACTCTTATTGACGCAGATAATGTAACGGCCCTCTTTCTGTTCCGTCGGAGTTTCCTTTCTGTCTTCCGGATCCGCATCCGCCAGATTCACTGTCGCAATACCGGTCATCGCAAACTTCTTCTTGAATTTGATATAGAAGGAGATCCCTTCCCTGAAAAAAACCTTCTTGATCCGCTCTTTCGTAGCACTGTCATATACTTCGCACAATTCGATCTCATTATTTACTTTCACTCTGGACAATTTCGATTCTACCATAATAATTCCTCATTTCCAACATCTTACAAACCAGTTCACTTACAAGTACTTATCCTATCACATCCCCTGTGAAAAAGTCGTGAAGGAAAATGGTAGAATTTCTTAATATTTTCTTACGCTGTCGTATTGGTCCTCCTGATACTCCCGCCGCCCAGCACACAGCCATCCTCATAGAAGACCACCGCCTGTCCCGGCGTAATAGCCCGCACCGGCGCAAGGAAAGAGCACTTGATCACATCTTCTGCCACCTGCTCGATCACACACCTCTCACCTGCATGCGCATAACGGATCTTCGCCAGTACCTCCCGCGGACGCGGCAGATCAGCCATACCCATGAAGTTAATATGATCACAGTACAAAGTATCCCCGAATACATCCTCCGCCTCTCCGATCACTACCTCATTCGTTTCCGGTATGATCCTTGTGACGAATACCGGATGCCCCATGGCCAGATGCAGTCCCTTGCGCTGTCCCACCGTATAATGCGTAATCCCCCGGTGCTGCCCAAGGATCTGCCCCTGCTCCGTCACGAAATTCCCACACCCTGGTACCCGCTCCCCGGCCTCCTTTGCAATAAAGGCCGCATAATCATGATCCGGAATAAAACAGATCTCCTGACTGTCCGGCTTATGGGCCACAGCCAGGCCTTCCCGGACCGCGATCGCGCGAATCTCTTCCTTTGTATATTCCCCTACCGGCATCAACGTATGCGCCAGCTGCTCCTGTGTCAGATTATAGAGGGCATAGGTCTGATCTTTCTTTGCCGTCACGGAACTGCAAATCGCATACCTGCCTTCCGGCGTCACCATGATCCTGGCATAATGCCCGGTGGCAATATAATCGGCGCCAATTTCCAGGCTCCGCTTTAACATCGACTCCCATTTCACATAACGGTTGCAGGCAATGCAGGGATTCGGTGTCCTGCCGGCCAGATATTCTTCCACGAAATAATCCATTACCCTGCACTTAAATTCTTCCTTAAAGTTCATCACGTAATGGGGTATGTCGAGCTGCCCGGCCACCCTTCTGGCATCTTCCACCGCGCTCCATCCGCAGCAGCCGCCATTTTCCTCCTGCGCTTCCCGGGACTCGTCCTGCCAGATCTGCATGGTGACACCGATCACCTCATACCCCTGCTCTTTCAAAAGATATGCCGCCACGGAGGAATCCACCCCGCCGGACATCCCCACTACGACTTTCTTCTTTCCCATATACGATCCCTTTCTTTCCACCCGGACATCCTCTCTTAACCTCTCTGTCTCTTCTTCCTGTCTCTGTCTGCAAAACAACCTGCTGTCGGAAATTCTTGCCACACTGTTCTTCTCATCCCGCTCCGCGCATAAACTAAAACCATATCTGATCGCAAAGATGGTGTATTATGAAACGGAACTGGAAAAATCCTCTTATCACCGGCACTGTCATCCTGACACTGACCGGGCTGCTCAGCCGCTTTATCGGCTTCTTCTACCGTATCTTCCTGTCCAACGCCTTCGGCGCCGAAGGTATGGGCATATACCAGCTGATCGCGCCGGTGCTGGCTCTCTCCTTCGCCCTCACCGCCTCCGGCATCCAGACCGCCATCTCCAAATACGTGGCCAGCGAAACAAGCACTCACGACTATCATACTTCCTTCCGCACCCTCTGGGCGGGTTTTCTGATGGCCATGGCCCTGTCCACCGCCTGCGCGCTGGGCATCTATCTGTATGCCGATGCCATTGCCATAACTTTCCTGCTGGAGAGCCGCACCGCGCCCCTTCTGCGCATTATCGCCCTTTCCATCCCCATGGCGACCGTGCACTCCTGCATCAACGGCTACTTCTACGGTATCCGCAGAACCGCGATCCCGGCACTGTCGCAGCTGGCAGAACAGATCTTCCGCGTAGGTTCCGTCTATCTGATCTACTACCATTTCCGGCAGCATAACATGCAGCCCACTATCAGCTTCGCCGTAGCCGGACTGGTGATCGGCGAGAGCGCGTCCATGATCGTATCCGTGATCGCGATCCTGGCCCGGGCGCACCATGTTTTCCCTTCCGGAAACCGGAGGAAGCCTCCTGTGCTGCTCACCACCTACCGCCGCATCTGTTCGCAGCTTCTGCAGCTGGCCGTCCCCCTGTCCGCCAACCGCCTGATACTGAACCTGCTGCAGAGCATAGAAGCCATCTATATTCCCAACAAGCTGATGGCATACGGCCTGAATAATGCCGATGCCCTCGGCGTTTACGGCGTGCTCACCGGCATGAGCCTGCCGCTGATCCTGTTTCCCTCCGCCATCACCAATTCCATCTGTGTCCTGCTTCTGCCTATCGTGTCCGAAGCGGACGCAAGCGGCAACAAGGCCGCAGTCAGACGTGCCATCCTGACCTCCATACGCTACTGCCTTCTGCTCGGTTTCGCCTGTACCGCCCTGTTCCTTCTGTTCGGACGCACGGCGGGAAGGCTGCTGTTCCACTCTGAGCTGGCCGGAAGCTTCATCCTCACGCTCAGTTTTATCTGCCCCTTCATGTACATCGCCAGCACCCTGGGCAGTATCCTGAACGGCCTTGGCAAGACTGCCCAGACCTTCCTCTTCAGCGTAATCAGCCTCTTACTCCGGCTGCTCTTTGTCTTCGTAGCGATACCACTCTATGGCATCAAAGGGTATCTGTGGGGTATGCTGGCCAGTCAAATGCTGCAAACACTGCTGTGCACAGTCTTTGCGCTGCATATTTCCCACAAAGCGCACAGAGGATAACTCCCTTGCCTAGGCATGGCCTGCTCTGTCAGTCCGGATGCGATTCTCACCACGAAACTCTTGCGATTCTCAACTTAATATACTATAATATACATGTTTTTGCCACAAAAATGTTTGCAGAAATATGTTTTTAAAACTATGATTCGAGGAGTATAAAGATATGGCATTTCATTTCGTAACCAAACTTCCGACCCCGGCTGAGATCCGGGAACAGTTCCCGGTCCCGGAACGGCTGACACAGATCAAGCGCCGGCGCGATGCCGAAATCCGCGACGTCATCACCGGCAAGAGCAATAAATTCCTGGTCATCATCGGTCCCTGCTCCGCAGACAACGAGGATGCCGTCTGCGATTATGTCAGCCGGCTTGCCCGCATTAACGAGAAGGTGCAGGACAAGCTGATCCTGATCCCCAGGATCTACACGAACAAACCACGCACCACCGGAGAAGGCTACAAGGGCATCGTCAGCCAGCCCGACCCGGAGAAGAAGCCCGACTTTATGAGCGGCCTGATCGCCATGCGCAGGATGCACATTCATGCCATCGAGGAATCCGAGATGACCGCCGCCGACGAAATGCTCTATCCGGATAACTGGGGCTATGTGGAGGATATCCTCTCCTATGTGGCCATTGGCGCGCGCTCCGTGGAGGACCAGCAGCATCGCATGACTGTCAGCGGCTTCGATGTACCCGCCGGCATGAAAAATCCTACCAGCGGCACCCTCTCTGTCATGCTCAACTCCATCTATGCGGCACAACACCAGCATTCCTTTATCTACAGAGGCTATGAAGTGACCACCGGCGGCAACCCACTGGCCCATGCGGTTCTCCGTGGTTCCGTAAACAAACACGGCCAGAGCCTGCCCAACTACCACTATGAAGATCTGGACATGCTCTTTTCTCTCTATCAGGAGTACGATCTGGTGAACCCGGCATGTATCATCGATGCCAACCACAACAATTCCAATAAACAGTTCGAGCAGCAGATCCGCATTGTCAAGGAAGTCATGCACAGCCGCAGGCTTAACCGCGATATCCATAAGATGGTCAAAGGTGTTATGATCGAAAGCTATATCGAGGAAGGCTGCCAGAAGATCGGCGAGGGCGTCTATGGAAAGTCCATCACCGATCCATGTCTTGGATGGGAAGCGTCAGAGAAATTGATCTATGATATAGCGGATTATGAATAACAGGCAGACAGGTGCCAGGCATATTCCATAAAAGGAGCAGGCCAAACCAGCCTGCTCTGTTTCTGTCTTCTTATTCAAATCACTCACTGTCTTATCCTCGCC
This sequence comes from uncultured Lachnospiraceae bacterium, assembly GCA_947644545.1. Taxonomy (GTDB): domain Bacteria; phylum Bacillota; class Clostridia; order Lachnospirales; family Lachnospiraceae; genus UBA3282. The sequence continues at coordinate 145,646 of CANRZW010000002.1, read as the reverse complement.
ACAATCCTGCTATCCTCGCGGATGCGCCTTCGTATATACTTCCCGGATATGACTGTGATTCATATTCGCATAGATCTGCGTCGTAGAGATGTCTGAATGTCCCAGCATTTCCTGCACACTGTGCAGATCGGCGCCGTTCTCCACGAGGTGCGCCGCAAAAGAATGCCGCAGCGTATGCGGCGTGATGTCGGCCTTGATCTCTGCCTTCTTCGCATAATGCTTGATCAGCTTCCAGAACCCCTGTCTGCTCATGGGCTGACCGGAACAATTCGCAAAGAGCACATCCGATGCCTTATTCTCCAGCATCGCATCCCGTGTCCCGTCCAGATACTTAAGCAATGCATTCCGGGCCGCCGCGCCGAAGGGAATGATCCGCTCCTTACTGCGATCCCTGCAGAGAATGACCCCCATCTGCATATTCACATCCGAATTCTTCAAGGTGATCAGTTCCGTCACCCGGATACCCGTGGCATACAGAAGTTCCAGCATTGCCTTGTCCCGTATCTCCTTGGGCGTGTCTCCCGAAGGCTGGTTCAACAGCCTGATTACTTCTTCCGGCGACATGATCTCAGGAACCTTCTTCTCAATCTTCGGCGCCTTCAACTGCTCCGACAGATCTTCCTGCACATATCCCTTCTGTACCATAAAATGATAGAACGCCTTAAGCGAGGCTATATTTCTGGAAACAGTGGCCGCCGCGAATTTATTCTCCTCCAGATAAGCGACATAATCGTTCAGGTCTTGTGAAGAGATCGCCGATACTTCATGAATTCCACGGGATCCCATAAACTTCAAAACCTTATTCAGATCTCTTCTGTACGACATTTCGGTATTTTCCGACGTGTTTCTGACATTATGTAAATAAGCTATAAATGCTGTGATCTCTTTTTCCATGTAACCGGAAACCCTTCCCCCAAATCGTCTTTATGTAAATCAAACAAGACGTCTGTCTACCATTATAAGCAGATTCCCGGAGAAAAGCAAATGAAACTTTCCCAGATTTTACGGGCTTTTCAGCCATTTTGCAGACAAAACACAACATATCGTCAGCATAGAAAATTATGTCTACTATATGTTGGTTATATTAACGAAAAAATATTCCTAAAAAACTTTTAAAACATACTGCAATATTTGAGGATTAACATAACTCTCCAAAACGCACCCGATCAGAACAACCACAAGAATACCGGCCATCTGCATTCCCTTTTGCAGATAGCTCCTCCTGCCATATCTGCCGTAATATTCCCGCCCCGTTCCATGGGCGTACAGCATCCGGTTGATCCCTACTGCCCAGAGAAACAACGCCGCATATCCCGGAATCAACAAAATGCCCTGGGGAAAAATACCGGCTGCCATCAGGAACAATCCCCGTATTCCGTAACGGATCACCGCTACAGACAGAAGACACCCGGCTGACAGCCCCATATAGCAGACATAACCGCATACCACCGGCAGTCCGATCATGGTCGTCGCCAGCAGTCCTAACAGGCATACCATAAACATCCGGTGCTTTAACACATAGCCGAACAAACCGTTTCCGTCCGGTATACTGTTTTTCAGACGCAAGATCATATCTGTCCCCAGGAGACTGCCCTCCTCGATCCACGTATCATAACCAAGGTTGACAATCAATATCCCCAGAAATAATCCGATGGTAAACAAATATACGACATAGTAACCGTTCTTTGCTGTTGTCTGCTGCACTACTCTCCCACTCCCCGCTTTATATGCCAAAATCGCCTGTCCCGTCTCCTGGTCACGAACGACATGGAAATCTGTCATGTCGTTTACTATGAAAGTCTTCGACTTTCACAGTATGGATGGCCATGCGGCCCGCCCGACGACAGGCTAAGCATGATGTAAGTTTACTATATGTATATGTGAGCCGGTATGCCGTTCAGAACATAGGAATTTGTAACGACAAAAATTCTCTAACAGACTACGGGTATTCCTCAACAAGATATCAGAGCACCATCACCAGCGTTCCCGCCGTGATCAGCGCCGCCCCGATCAGAGACTTGGCCGTAAAACTCTCATGCAGAAAAACAAATGCCAGCACCAACGTGATCACGACGCTCAGCTTGTCGATGGGTACCACCTTGGAAACATCCCCCACCTGTAATGCTCTATAATAACAGAGCCAGGATGCCCCGGTAGCCAGACCGGACAGAATCAGGAACAGCCAGCTTTTCTTATCGATAGCGGTAATTCCGCTCTGCGCATTTGTCAAAAAGACCATTCCCCAGGCCATGATCAGCACCACCACCGTTCTGATCGCCGTGGCAAGATTGGAGTTTACCCCCTCAATCCCCACTTTCGCCAGAATAGAAGTCAGCGCTGCAAAAACCGCAGACAGTAACGCAAACACAAACCACATGACAGCTCATTCTCCTTTCAAATTCTTGATACTGATTTTTCAACCCAAACCGCTCCGGCAGGAAGAAGATTTCCATACCATTATAATAAATTCAGTTATAAAAGTATAGCATTATGCTTTGATTCACCCTTCTGCCTTCCCTGCCATCGTTATCAAAAGACAGGATTGACATATCTTCCTTACAAATATATAATTAATTTATATAACTCTATTATATAATCTTATTGTATAAGCTTGTTATATAAGCTTATTATACAATCGACCTATATAATAATCAGAAAGTACTACACTCCGTTGTTGCACAGATCACTCACATTCTGGGAAACTGACCCTATTTATGGAAAGGAATAAGAAAGAACTATGCCGAAACAAAGAATCACAAAAGAAATGGTGGTGAACGCCGCTTTTGAACTTGCACGGGACGGGCAGCAGGTTATCATCAAAAATATCGCCAAACGGTTAAACTGCTCCGTTCAGCCAATCTATAGCTATTGTAACAACATGGAAGGACTACGGGACGAAGTCGCCGGGAAAGCCAGAATCTTTTTGCAGCAATACATGGAAACGCACATTGATCCTAAAGATCCGTTCCGCACAACCGGACAGGCATATCTCCAACTGGCCAAAGAAGAACCTCATATTCTAAAACTATATATTACATCAAAACGAAACAATGTCTCTTCCCTGGATGAGCTGTATCGTATGGAAGCCAATCCACAGATGGCAGAAGCTATCGCACAAAGTCTGCACATCAGCGCGGAATGCGCAAAAGCGCTGCACTTACACATGATAATCTATACGATCGGTCTTGGCACGATCTCATCCGTATCTTCACCGGGAATATCGGCAGAGGAGATCTTCCAACAGCAGGAACAGGCTTACCTGGCCTTTTTACATACGTTCACAAACACCTAAAGGAGGTTTTCACACATGAAATCTATTGTCATCTTCCATTCACAGACCGGTTTTACCAAACGTTACGCCGGCTGGATTGCGCAGGCTGTCAGTGCAGACTGCGTAGATCTCTCAGAAGCCAAAAAGACAGATCTGGATTCCTATGACGCAGTCATCTTCGGCAGCTGGGCATGTGCCGGCGGCATCAGCAAACTCGCCTGGTTTAAGGAACATATGAAGAAGTGGGCCGACAAAAAGCTGATCGTATTCTGTGTCGGTGCAAGCCCCATGGAAAGTCCGGAGATCGCGCCGGCTCTCAGAAAGAATTTTACTGCATCGGAGTGGGAAAGGATAAAAGTATTTTATTGTCCGGGCGGGTTACACTATGAGAAAATGTCAGCCCCTTCCAGACTTATGATGAAACTGTTCCTTACGACGCTGAAATCAAAGAAGCATAAAACAGAAACAGAGGAAGAAATGATAAAGATGATTTCTTCCTCCTATGATATCTCTGACCGCAAATATATAGAACCAATCCTGAAATGTCTGGTAGAGCAGTAGTTTTCCTGAAACGATCAAACGTATTTATGATGATAGGCAAGCAGTGCCGAAATCGTCTTGCCATCCTGAATCTTACAATCATAGATCATCTGAAGCAGCTCTTCAATGTCGTGGCTCTCCACATTCAGGAACTCATCATCGTCCAGATGCTGATGCCCTTTCTTCAAATCCGTAGCCACATAGACATCAATCTTCTCATTACAGAAGGCCACCGTCGTATACAGCGAGATCAACAGCTCCATCTTGCCCGCTGTATACCCGGTCTCCTCTTCTAATTCTCTGGCCGCCGCAATGTCCGTGGGTTCGTCTGCACCGTTTAAGCCCCCTGCCGGAATCTCCAGCGTCTCTCTCTCCAACGCATTCCTGTACTGTCTTACCATCAACAGCCTGCCGTCGTCCTTCACGGCTACCACAGCCGCTGCTCCCTTATGATTGATGAAATCCCATTTCGCAGTCGTGCCGTTGGGGATTTTCATCGTATCCTGATAGTAGTCAATGATAGCGCCCTTGTGTATCAATTCCCTGTCAAGCCGTTCATACTTGTCCATAGTCTTCTTAACCTCCTCTGTTCTGCCGATCTTAATACTCTTATACTTACCCCATGTCTTCTTTATAAACGTCCCCTGAAAAGGGACAAGTTACTCTGCCAACAGCTTCTCCACACTCACCAGCTTCACGCAGAGCACAAACAGCTCAGCCGCTGCCGCCAGCTCCTCCGCGTTAGGAAAAGTGGGTGCAATACGGATATTGCTGTCTTTTGGATCTTTGCCATAAGGGAAGGTCGCGCCGGCGCCCGTCATCACAACGCCTGCCTCCTTACATTTTGCCACGATCGCCCTGGCACAGCCTTCCATCGCCTCGAAAGAAATGAAGTAGCCGCCGCGGGGTCTGGTCCACTCACCGATTCCCAAATCGCCAAGCTCCCTGTCCAGTATACCAAGCACTGCCTCGAACTTTGGACGCAGGATTGCGGCGTGTTTTTTCATATGTGCCTGTAATCCTTCTACATTCTTGAAATATCTCACATGACGCAGCTGGTTGATCTTATCGTAACCGATGGTCATAATCGACATGAATTTCTTCGTCTCCTCCACGTTGGCCTTAGAGGATGCAAAAGCCGCAATACCCGCACCTGAAAAGGTAACCTTGGATAAGGAGCTGAACTCATAGACCATATCCGGATTTCCGGCCTTCTCACACTCGCTCAAAATCTCCAGAAGCTCATCCTTATTGTCATCATATAAGTCATGGATCGAATAGGCGTTATCCCAGTAAATACGGAAATCTTTCGCCGCCGGTTTCAGAGCCGCAAACCTTCTCACCGTCTCATCCGAATATGTGTATCCTTGGGGATTGGAATATTTCGGCACACACCAGATTCCTTTTACGGCCGGATCCTCTGACACATACTTCTCCACCAGATCCATATCCGGTCCTTCCGGCGTCATCGGAATCGTGATCATCTCAATACCAAAAAGCTCCGTGATCGCAAAATGCCTGTCATAGCCCGGCGCCGGACACAGGAATTTTACCTGATCCAGTTTACACCAGGGGGTACTTCCCATCACGCCGTGTGTAACACAACGCGAGATTGTATCATACATAATGGAAAGGCTGGAATTACCATATACGATCACGTTCTCCGCCGGTATACCACCCATCATATCACTCATCAAATGTCTCGCCTCCGAGATACCTGTCAGTAAGCCATAGTTACGCGTATCAGCGCCTTCCTCATTTCTCATATCTGCTTTAGAGTCAAGAACATCCATAATATCCATTGTCATATCCAGCTGTTCCAGACCCGGTTTTCCTCTGGACATGTCCAGTTTCAATCCCTTACCCTTTGCATCTGCGAACTGCTTATCCAATTCTTCTTTTAAAGACAGAAGCTCTTCCCTGCTCATCTCTTTGTATGCCTTCATCATTCCATCCATTCCTTTCTCTTTGCCTGAGAATCCGAAGCCGCAAGGCATGAATCCTCCTATGAAAAATGTGTCTGCATTGCCTGATATGATATCCCTGTATCCATTTTCTTTCTGGATAATTGTATACAATCATACACCGCTAAATATTTTACTATACTTCTCTTCATTACACAAGTATGTAGATAAGACAATTTTTCCTCTGAATTCTTCCTTTTTCTGGACATAGTGTACAGAAGCAATGTCAGCTGCCTTCTTCTCCGCAAATTGACAGGACAGCAAACCTGTAAAAATAGACATTAAAAAACCCCGTAGATTTCTCTACAGGGCTTTTGTCACTATTTAGCGTAGTCAATGACACGGCTCTCACGGATCACATTGATCTTGATCTGTCCAGGATACTCTAACTCAGATTCAATCTGTTTGGAAATATCCCGTGCGAGTAATACCATATCAGAATCGTTAATCTGTTCTGGAACTACCATAACACGAATCTCTCTACCTGCCTGAATAGCAAAAGATTTATCAACACCTTTGAAATTGTTTGTAATGTCTTCTAATTGTTTTAGTCTTGTTGTATATGTTTCTAATGTCTCTCTTCTTGCACCCGGTCTTGCCGCGGAAATAGTATCGGCAGCCTGTACAAGACATGCAATCAAAGTCTGCGCTTCCACATCACCATGATGGGACTCTACCGCATTGATCACCGTCGGGGATTCCTTATATTTCCGGCAGAGCTCTACGCCCAACTGGATATGGGAACCTTCCATCTCATGATCCACAGCCTTACCGATGTCATGCAGTAAGCCGGCCCGCTTCGCCATCCTGACATCCAGCCCCATCTCTGCCGCCAGCAGACCGGAGAGCTGTGCAACCTCGATCGAATGCTTCAATGCGTTCTGACCGTAACTGGTCCTGAATTTCATCTTACCAAGTAATCTCACAAGTTCAGGATGGATACCATGCACGCCCACTTCCAGTGTAGCTGCCTCACCTTCCTCCTTGATCATTACTTCTACTTCCCTCTGCGCCTTCTCGACCATCTCCTCGATTCTGGCCGGATGAATACGGCCATCCACAATCAGTTTCTCAAGCGCAATTCTTGCCACTTCTCTGCGGATCGGATCAAAGCCGGATAAGATGACTGCTTCCGGTGTATCGTCAATGATCAGATCCACACCTGTCATGGTCTCAAGAGTCCTGATATTACGTCCCTCTCTACCGATGATCCTGCCCTTCATCTCATCATTCGGAAGCTGTACAACAGAGATCGTCGTCTCGGATACGTGGTCAGCCGCACACTTCTGAATAGCCGTGACAACGTACTCCTTCGCCTTCTTGTCTGCCTCTTCCTTCGCCCTGCTCTCCATCTCCTTGATCATGACAGCAGTTTCGTGCTTCACTTCATCTTCAACAATTTTCAACAAATAATCTTTTGCCTGTTCGGAGGTTAATCCAGAGATTCGTTCCAGTTCCTGTAATCTTTGTTCGTTCAGCTTGGAAATCTCTTCACGCTGTTTGGCCAGAGTCTCTTCTCTGTGTGCAAGGCTTGCTTCTTTCTTCTCAATAGCATCTGCCTTCTTATCGATATTCTCTTCCTTCTGCTGTACACGACGCTCATATCTCTGCGCTTCCGCCCGACGTTCCTTGATCTCCTTGTCCAGTTCATTCTTGGTACGAATGGACTCTTCCTTGACCTCGAGCAGGGATTCGCGCTTCTTCGTCTCAGCTGTCTTGAGAGCTTCATCGATAATTTCCCTGGCTTTCTCGTCCGCATTGCCGATCTTGGCTTCCACAACCTTCTTGCGATAATTGATGGCTGCCAAAGCGGATACCGGAACGGCGATCACCAGCGTGATGAGTACTGCTATCACAACATCCCACATTACAGGAGCACCTCCTTATTTAGTTTTCATTGTACATAATCTATTGTAGAATGTCTCATCTGCACAAAAATGGATGGTAACAACATTCTATAATTAGCAAAATTACAACACTTAAATTCTATACTGTATTTGATGTTATGTCAAGCAGTCTTTTATATTACTATTTCTTACTATTTCTTCCGAACATATTCTGTGTAACAGTACAGATCCCTCGCCGCTGCATGGATCCATACCCCTTATATAGCACTTATCGCTCTGCAATGCTCCAAAACTCCGGCCCCCACAGATCATACTACAGTGAAAGTTCCCGCACGATCGCATCGGCATGAAACCCCCGGCGGTAAAGAAATCCATACATTCTCTGCTGTTCCTGCCTGGTCGCCTCCTGCGCACAATATTTCTTCTTGCTTAGAAGTTCTCTGATCATGGCGGCCTCATCCTGCTCCACACCAAGTTCATCCAACTCCTCAAACGCCTGTCTGATCAGGTCGCGGCCAATCCCTTTCCGCATCAGGTCAATCTCCATCCTTCCCCTGCTCCTGCTGCTTATATGATATTCTATATAATCCTTCGCGTAGCGCAGGTCATCAAGATACCCATAGGACTCCACATAGGCTATGGCCTCCTCGATACATTCCTGCGGATATTCCCCCTGAATCAGCTTGTCCGTCAGCTGCTTTCTTGTATAATCTCTGGACTGGAGCAGATTCATACAGCGAAGCTTCGCCCTCTTCGGCAACACTTCTTCCGTAATCTCCCGATAGCTGTCAGGCGGCAGCTCCTGCCCCTCTTTCAAATGGAACTTGCGCAGTTCACCTTTGTACAGTACAAAGGTGAACTGTCCGTCTATATAAATCCGGCAGCGTGCTTTTGAAGCCTCAACTATCTGTGTTATAATCATGTCGTATTCTCCATATCCCGTTCCTGCTGCGCGGCATCCTGTCGATTACCAGGCAAACTTCCTGCATTATTTGGCTGCTTTCGCTTTCTCCTTCTCTGCCTTCTTATCTTCCGCCGATGCAGACTGTGCCTCTGTTCCTTCTGTATTTCCCGTCTCCAGATTGAACAGCTCTCTTACTTTGCGCTCGATCTCCGTACACACTTCCGGGTTATCGCGCAGATACTGCTTCGCATTCTCTCTGCCCTGCCCGATCTTATTGCCGTTATAAGCATACCAGGCACCACTCTTATTAACGATATTGTTCTCCGCCGCCAGATCCAGGATATCTCCCACCATGGAAATACCCTCGCCGAACATGATATCAAATTCCGCCTCTTTAAACGGCGGCGCGATCTTATTCTTAACAACCTTCACCCTCGTCCTGTTACCGATCACTTCTCCGCCCTGCTTCAGGGACTCGATCCTTCTGACATCCAAACGAACGGAAGAATAGAACTTCAGAGCGCGTCCGCCGGTGGTCGTCTCCGGGTTGCCGAACATCACCCCCACCTTCTCACGCAGCTGGTTGATAAAGATCACCGTACAGTTGGATTTGCTGATAACTGCCGTCAGCTTCCTCAGCGCCTGCGACATCAGGCGCGCCTGCAGGCCCACATGGCTGTCTCCCATGTCACCGTCAATCTCCGCCTTCGGCACGAGCGCTGCCACAGAGTCCACTATGATGATATCCACCGCACCGGAACGCACCATGGTCTCCGTGATCTCCAGCGCCTGCTCACCGCAGTCCGGCTGGGAAATGTAAAGGTTGTCGATATCCACCCCGATATTCTTCGCATAGACCGGATCCAGGGCATGTTCTGCATCAATAAATCCCGCAATGCCGCCTCGCTTCTGTACTTCCGCAACCATATGTAAGGTAACCGTCGTCTTACCACTCGATTCCGGGCCGTAGATCTCTACGATCCTGCCCCGCGGAATCCCGCCCAGTCCCAATGCCAGATCTAGGCTCAGGGAACCCGTAGGAATCGTCTCCACATTCATCTGTACGGAAGGATCACCCAGCTTCATTATGGCGCCCTTGCCGAACTGCTTCTCTATCTGTACCAAAGCCGCATCCAATGCTTTTAACTTGTCATTCTTTTCCATATCTGTTCTCCTTTTCCTTTAGAACATCTGTTCTTACATCTTACAGTAGAATAAAACAAATGTTCGATTTTGTCAATATAATTTTTGTTTCGTGACGAAACCCGAATCCTGTAACCGCCAGGTTTCGCAGGCAGTCTCCTCAAGATTCTCTCCGCCTGCCTCATATAATAGCAGTTTACCACTTTATAAGTCCCATAAATGACACTTCAACCCTCCTTCCCTAAAAAAATTTGAAATAATGGAAATCACGGCGAAATGCCTGATATGCATAAGAGAGCTCCATTTCTTCAGATGGATACAGTTTATCAAAAAAAGCGGGAATGCGCAACGCTTTTCCCGCCTGATTTTGATTTTGATCCTGCATCCGGTTACAGTTCACGGCCCAACCGGCCGCAAACTGTAACGCATCCGGTCCTGCTTTCTATTACCGGATTTTACGCATAATACCGGGCCTGTGCATCCCACATCCGGGCATAGCTGCCGCCGCCGGCGTAGAGTGTCTCATGGCTGCCCCGCTCCACGATCTGCCCTTTGTCAAAGACGATGATCTCGTCGCAGAAGCGGCAGCTGCTCATCCGGTGGGAGATATAGATGCTGGTCCTGCCCTCCACCATCTTATGAAAACGCTCATAGACCTCCGCTTCCGCTTTCGGGTCCAGCGCCGCCGTTGGCTCATCGAGGATCACCACCGGCGCATCTTTGTAGAGCGCCCGCGCCAGTGCCAGCTTCTGGGCCTCCCCGCCGCTGACCGTCACCCCTTCTTCCAGCTCCTGATACAGATAGGTATCAAGCCCCTGGGGCAGCTTTGCCACGAATTCCGCTGCATCCGCCTGCCGCAGCGCCTCCCGGATCCTGTCATCCTCCCGCGTGCCGCCCGCCGTGACATTCTGCCAGACCGGAAAGGCAAACAGCTTGAAATCCTGGAACACCACGCCGAACAGGCTGCGGTACTCTTCTTCGTCATACTTGCGGATGTCCACGCCGTTCAGCGTAATGCGCCCGGCTGTGGGCTCATAGAGACGGCATAACAGGTTGATAAAAGTCGTCTTGCCCGCGCCGTTTTTACCCACCACCGCCAGTTTACCCTTGATCCGCAGGCGGCAGTTCACATCTTTCAATACCAGTTCCTGACATCCGGGATACTGGAAGTCCACATGCTCAAATGCCAGCTCATATTCCCCGTCCGTCCGCTTCTCCACCGGGATCGAACCCTTCGCGTGCAGATTGTCCGTATCCAGAAATTCCAGAAAAGGCCCCATATAGGTGCAGATCTCCCGCAGTCCGCCATGACAGGCGATGATCTTGAAACATCCGCTGCCAAACTGGTTCATGGCCCCCGCATACTGTGTAAAGGCGCCCACCGTTATCGCACCGGTCACCGCTTTTAACGCCACCAGCAGATAAGAACCTGCCGCAAAAAGGCTGCTCACCACATTGTTGGCATTCTCCTGTCCCCGCTCCACGTCGCACATCTTCCCGAAAAAGGTGACCGAGCTTTTCAGATTTTCCATCGCATTTTTGAAGATCATCGCCTGCATGCCGTACAGACGGATGATCTTGCCCACTTTAGCATCCCCCAGCACCTGCATCTGCAGATAAGAGATCTTATTCTCCACACCGGTATGGGATTCAAATATCTCCTGAATCCTGGCGCCGAACCGGCTGTACACCTTCCACGAGCCGACAGCCATCCCCGCAAGCGCCCCGCCAAACAATATCATCGAAGGCAGAGGTCTTGCCAGCGTTCCCCAAAAACCTGCTTTCTGTGACGGCCGGGCCATACACACATAAAGCACCATGGCCGCCGACAGCAGGATGTGCAGAAGCGCCCGCAGAATATCGCAGTAATAATACAACAGCATCCCCAGTCCGCCATGCATATTCGATCTGCGCTCCGAGAAAAGAATCTTCTCGGAGACCTCCGGCCTCTCCATCGTCTCATAATCCAGCGAAAAGGCTTTTTCCCGCATCCACACGTAGAAAAGCTGCCAGATCCTTGTCTCCATCCCCCGGAATTTTCTCTTAAGCAGCACGGTTGCCGTCCCCAGAAGCAGATTGACCAGAAGAAGATACAGCGCCCACTCTGCCGCCTGCCCATACGCTCCCGCAAGCAGCAGATCGATCAGGCCCGCCGTCAGATACAGACCGGCGTAGACCTGTACCACCGAAAGACACACCTCCAGCAGATGCAGTGGCATGATGGTCGAATCCACGCCGTGGATCATCCCAAGCAGTCTGTATCCGATCCTGTGTACAGATAAAATCTCACGCATAAATCTCTTCCTCCTCTCTCTTCTTCTGATAATATCTGGCCTGCAGGGTAAACAGCTTCGCATAGGAGCCGCCCTTTTCCATCAGCGCATCGTGGCTGCCCTCCTCCACAATACACCCTTTTTCCAGAAAAAGGATCCTGTCGCAGAATCTTGTGGAACTTAACCGGTGGGAGATAAAGATGCCCGTCTTTTCCCGGATCATGGCATCGTAACGCTCATACATCTCGCTCTCGGCGATGGGATCTAAAGCCGCCGTCGGCTCGTCCAGAATCACCACCGGCGCGTCCTTGTACAAGGCTCTGGCCAGCATCAGCTTCTGCATCTCACCGCCGGAAAGACTCACGCCCTCCTCGTCCAGATCCCGGTTCATGGCAGTCTGCACACCTTTCGGCAGGGAGGATACTTTCTCCCAGAGTCCCGCCTTCTCCAGACTGTCCCGCAGCCGCCCCGTATCCTCCTGCCCCGCTTCCACGCAGGAAACATTCTCCGCCAGAGGAAAAGAGAAAGCGAACACATCCTGGAACACCACCGCAAATTCCCGGAAGACGTCCCTCTGCGGCAGCGTCTTAAGATCCTGTCCGTCCAGAAAAACAGTGCCCGCAGTGGGACGGTAAAGCCCGCACAACAGCTTGATCAGCGTGGTCTTGCCCGCGCCGTTGGGACCCACCAGCGCCAGCCGCTCCCCGGCCCGGATGGTCAGCGTCAGATCGTGGATGGTATCCTCCTCCTTCCCCTCATAGCAAAAGCTCACGTGCTCCAGACGGATCTCATGTCCCCTGCCCGGCTGCCGCATAAGTGCCGTTCCCTCCTCAGGATCGCCAAACTCCAGAAAATCCCGGAAATCGTCCATCATTTCCTTATTCCTGTAGATCTCCTGCGCCGCATCGAACAGCCCGCTCATCCACGCCTCGACGCCTGCCACGATCCCTACATATAACAGAAATACCGGAAGCGCCAGATGTCCCAGCGCCATCTCCCGGATCAGCCAGCCATAGACGAATACATTCCTCGCAAAGGCAAGCGCCATTCCTCCAATCTGGGCCGCCGCAAAGCCGTTACGCCCCCGATCCACCCGGTTCACGATCTGATCGATCCGCTCCTTAAACTCCCGCAGAAACCATCTGTCCATTCGATACAGACGGATGTCCTTCCCGTTTCCCGGCGCGATGGATTCCTGCCGCAGATAGCCAAGGCCCTGATAGCCCTTGATATTCTCCTCCTCCAGCCGGTACTCCTTCTTTCCTGCCAGTGTATGCAGCCAGGCGGTGACCACCGCCTGCAGCAGAAGCAGCGCCAACAGGAGCAGACTGTATCTGCCCACGATCGCCCCGTAGATCAACAGCCCGGCAAACTGAATCATCATATTGAGAAATCCCGCGGCAAAAGCCTCAAGCCCCTGCTCATTGCCGGAATATATGTTCCGCATCGCCGCCTGCCGTTTCTTCTGTCCCTGCGCGCTCTCCAGACTCTGACCGTCCATATACAGTGTCTTCCTGTCCAGCTCGGAAAAAGAACAACGGAACAGAAAGAGCGCTTTCGTCCGCAGTTCCCTAAAGTGGCTCTGCAAAAATCTGACCACCTGCAGCAATATGATATACCCCGCCACCAGCGCCAGAATCTCTCCCGGCCTCCTGCCGCTCACCAGGCAGGCCGCCACCGCGCCGGCCAGCGCCGCCTCCAGAAACGGGAGCAGCACGCTTAACATCACATCCCCGGCACAGACAGCCAGCGCCCCGCCGCCGCTCTTCTCCTTCAGCTTGTGAAACGTATACCGATAATGATTCAGGAGGGGATATCTTTTCTTATCCTGTGTTACCTGCATATTCTTCGTTCTCCTTTCCGGATTGTGTGGGAAACCGCGTCCTTATGCCGTGCTTCCCGTCCTTATAAATCCGAAGTAGTTTTCTATATCAAAAAAGAATCCTGCCTGCAGGATTCTCCGCCTGCGGCGGGTCGCTCCAGCGACATCATCCCGTTCCGCCGCAGTGCGATCATTGCTTTTATCATATAGGAAATTCATCGAAATTTCCTATATGATAAAACAAGAATCCCCATCAAAGGAGATTCCCGCACGAAATGTATTCTTTTTTACACGAAATGCACAGACCGTTCACGAAAGTGACAGCGGCATGGTCACTTCCGCCGCAAAGATCCCCGGCTCGTTGGCCAGGTTAAGATAACCGTCGTACTTATCCACCGCCGCCTTTACCCGCTTCATGCCCAGACCGTGGTTGCCCCGTTTTCTGCTGATATAACGGCTGGCCTCGAAATCCGGTTCCTCCTTCGCCGCATTCTGCACGGAAAAGTACAGCTGACTCTTGTTGACCGTCAGATAGAGACGAAGAAACCGTTTCTCCTTCTCCACCTGGACACAGGCTTCCAGCGCATTGTCAAGCAGATTTCCCAGAATGACACAAAGATCCACATCCTCCACGGAAAGCCTTTCCGGCGCCTTCGCGCTGCAGTTCACGGCAACCTCCTGCCGTCTGGCCAGCGTCAGCTTGCTGTTCAGAATGGCATCCACCATCAGATTGCCGGATCTGATAAAGGTATCCACCCGGTCCAGTTCCCGCTCCAGCTGGTCTAGATAGGCACCCATCTCCTCCGTGTTCCCCAGCGCGAGCTGCGCTTTCATCACCTGCATATGGTTATGGTAGTCATGCCGCCATCCCCGCATATCCATGTAGACGCTCTTGATCTCGTCATACTGGTGTTCCATCAGCTCCGACCGGAACTGTTCCGTGCGGAAGTCAAACCCCTTTTTATAAGAAAAAAGTGTCCCCTCCACCGCCAGAAACAAAAGCGCCTCCAACACAATGCCGCCCCACAGAAAGATACTGCGCGGCAGCGCTGTCGTCTCCACCTGCCCCGTACAGCCAAGCAGCCATAGAAAAGCCCCTATGATGCCGTAGGCCGCCACAAGCAGCACGCCGTTCCACAGCCTGAGGCTTTCCCGCTTCTTCCCCAGCAGAAGCAGAAACACAAGCATGATCCCGCCGTGCAGCACAAAAATCTCCTCGGCTTCCACTGCCAGGATTCCCACTGCAATACACAGGCCCGGCAGCAGAATCCGCCACCCCTGCCGTACAAAGGCTTCCGCATCAAAAAACAAATCGTACAGCGTCAGGATTCCGGCGATCAGAATCCACGCCGCTGCCGCCCGGAATTTTACCCCGAACAACGGCACGAAAAAAGAACAAGCCAAAACCGCACCCGTCAGGCAAATGCCCAACGCACGCTTCCCGATTCCCTTCTCCATGCTTCCCATCTGCTCTATATAATACCAATAACACCCCAGCCACAGCAGCTGGAAAATTTCCTGTTCCATCCGGAGTTCTGCCTCTCCCTTATTCGCTTATTCGTTTATTCCCTTATTCGTTGATTCTTTTACGCTCTCACTTTTTATAATAGTTAAGATATGCCCTGTTGAGCGCCTCCCACCTGTTACGGGAGACCGGAAGCGTTTCCCCGCTGTCCATCAGCACATCCTTTCTGGTGATCCGGCTGACATAGGCCAGATTCACCACATAAGAGCGATGAATCCGGAAAAAGCCGCCGTAACGCGCAAGCCGCTCTTCCAGCTCCCGGATCCCCGTCCGGCAGCGCACTGTCTCTGTCGTGACCGCATTTACTTCTGTTTCCTGAACAGTCCGGCTCTTTGCCTGCGGTGGCTCTTCTTCCATGCTGTAAGCAGAATGGACACAATGCACCTGCGTGTCGTGGGCATCGCTTTCCAGATAACAGATCTGCGCCAGTCTGACCCGCGCCGTACCCCCTGCCAGATCCAGCAGCAGAACCGGTTCTTCCTGCCCGCACCGCTCCTTCGCCCGGTCAAGACAGGCAAAGAGCTTCTCCCGCTCCACCGGCTTGATCAGATAGGACACGGCCTCCACATCATAGCCTTCCAGCACATAATCCGCAAGCCCCGTCGCAAAGATGATCTGAACGCGCTTCCCTTCCTGCCGCAGCCTGCGGGCCAGACTGATACCGTTCATCCCCGGCATGTCAATGTCCAGAAGCATAATATCCGCTTCTTCCCAGTCTTCCCTGTTAAACAGAAACTGCTCCGCGCTTTTGCACGGCGTGACAGCGATCCCGCATTTTCTCCCCGCCGCCCACTCTCTGACCAGGGTTTCCAGAAAAGAGAGCGAAGCCGCCTCGTCGTCACATATGATAACATGCAGCATTGGCCTGTCCGTCCTCCCTTCGCTGTCATCGTCCGGCTTACTTTCCCACTACGTACATCCGGCCTTTCTATCATAGCACACTCTGAAAAGAAAAACATCCTGTCAGCCTGCGAAAATCGGATCTTATGTAACAGTTCAGCCTTCGGCTTCTCTGTTACGATCTTATGTTTCCTTCTATTTTGAAATAACCGCTTTGTTCCCTCTGCAATATCTAATCCGGTATACCAACACACACAGCAATCCATACAGGAAGATTGCCACACCCGACTCCAGGTATCCCATTGCAGTTTTTTCACCATAAACGTCCGACAGAAATGAGAAGCAAACTGTGACCGGATGCCAGTTAACTGCCCTTCCATTTACTACAAATACTCCGGATATACCAAGGAGCATGGACAGTATACTTCCCCATATATATTTTCCGCCGCTCTTTCCAAACCACAAAATCACGGGCAGGATCCCTAACGTGATACAGATGTTATATGCAAACGCTTTCATACATTCTCCTGCCATTATAAGCACGGACGGACGGTTTTTTAACATAATGCCTGCCGCCAGAAGAAGCGCTGTTTCAAACAGTGCGATTCTGACCGTCAGCAAAAACAGGACTGCCACTTTCGCTTTTACCGCATCCTGCCATCTGACCGGTATCACCAACAGATTTTTCAACGTATCCTTTGCATATTCCTGATCTATCATGTATCCGCCAATCAAAGATACCGTAAACGGCAGAAACAGCATTGCATTGTTGTAAAAAAACATTTCTGCAAACCCTTCCCATTCAGGCGCCCCTGCCTTAATCTGCATTTGCTGCGCAAAAGTAATGATAAACGAAAAGAGAATGCTGAGATATCCCATCAAAACCATTGTCTGCCTTTTCAATTTCTTTAATTCCGCTCTGATCAATCTCCTCATCATACATCGGCCTCCTGTCTTTTATAAAGCCACAGACTGATTCCAACGGAAACTGCCGCTGTTACCCCCAGCAAAAAGAGGCCCCTGTCCATTGGATAATACAGTATATCCAACCCCCGCTGCAGATTATCCGTATACTCCAAAATGGTAAAAGGATAGGTGATACGGTATGCTGCCAAAACAGGCAGATGCATATCAAGACAATGAAACATGGACAACTGCCATGT
Organism: uncultured Lachnospiraceae bacterium; assembly: GCA_947644545.1. Classification (GTDB taxonomy): domain Bacteria; phylum Bacillota; class Clostridia; order Lachnospirales; family Lachnospiraceae; genus UBA3282. The sequence goes on along the minus strand of CANRZW010000002.1, from coordinate 128,354 downwards.
AAACAAAAAATCAACGAGTACATAACAGTTAATCGCAATCATTGAAATCAGATTCCGTTTTCGAAGCAAAATGATCAGAAGCAGCACAGGCATTGTTGCACAGATGCTGCACAGAGACGTTCCCAGATAAATCCCGAAAATGCGGACAACATCCGGCATATAATTCCGCAGGAAAATTCCTCCTGTGACCGTATAGACAGTATAGATTCCCGAAAGTACCACGACAATCACAAGGGCTGAAGCCAGTTTTGATAAAAAAATCTGCCATCCAGGTATGCCGATCACCAGAATATTTTTCAATGTGTGATTCCTCTCCTCCAGTTCAAACAGGTTTAAAAGCATGACCGAAAAAGTAAACGGAATCATAAGAAAACTTCCAAACATGACATTCGCACCGATCAAATTCCTGAAGGGATATTGGTTTTTTATGCAGAGCAGTGTGCCAAACGCAGGGATCAGGATACCGACTGCCCACAACATCCCTGCTGTCTTCTGACGTCTCAGTTTCTTCAACTCATTCCGGCATATGTTAAGCAATCCCCTCACCTCCGGTTATCCTTTTAAAATAATCTTCCAGTGTATCACTGCATTTGTTGATGGCATCTACATAAATATTTCGTCCTGCAAGAAACCGGACGATTTCCTTTGTCTGTATCCCCTCATCAAAAATCTGAATGCAGCCGTTCCTCATAATCCGATAATCATTGATATGAAATTCCTCTTCCAGCATATGGATCACTGTTTCTGTCGAATCTACAGACAACAGGATATAATGCATATTTCTTTTCTTCAATTCCTCATAAGGGCTTTCTTCCAGCAGAATTCCTTTGTCAATAATTCCTATCCTGTCTGCCAAAAGCTCAATCTCTGACAGAATATGGCTTGACAGCAGAATCGTTTTCCCACAGTCCTGCGCAAGCTCCCTGATAAAATTCCTTGTTTCCATTACCCCGATCGGATCAAGTCCATTAATCGGCTCATCCAGTATCAGGACTTCCGGATCATGGATCATGGCGGCTGCAATCCCCAGCCGCTGCTTCATGCCAAGAGAAAACGCAGAAAATAGTTTTTTGTCTTTATAAGGCAGCCCAACCCTCTCCAGACTTTCTTTTACAGCATCCCGTTTTACATATCCCCGCAGGTCAGCAAGAATTTCCAGATTTTCCGTTGCCGTAAGGTTTGGATAAAACCCCGGTGTCTCAATCATGACCCCTGTCCGCCCCAGAAATTCTCTTTTATTCCCTTCAAAAGGTTGTCCGAACATATAGACAGTTCCTTCTGATATCATGGATAAACCCAGCAGCATTTTCATTATTGTTGTCTTTCCGGCTCCGTTCCTTCCCAAAAGGGCATAAATTTCACCTTTATTTACATGGAGATCCACACCCTTTACCGCTGCAGTATCCCCATAATATTTCGTCAGCCCTTTCGTCTCAATGATAAAGTTATCCATCATCCCGTCATCCCTTTCTTCATGCGTTGCCTGTACGTCTGTCTGCCGTTCCATAGTATCACACTTTTTGCTCCTGTAACCTTACGAAAACCTTGCAAAAAAACTGCCCGGCCCGAAGGCAGAACAGTTCATGTATCATTTTCTGATAAAGGAAATTCCATGGCAAAACAAATCCCCTTCTTTTGGGGTTCTACAAAAATCTTCCCGCCCTGGATCAAAACCAGTTCCCGCACGATCGCAAGCCCCAGACCGCTTCCTTTGCTGCTGTGGGCATCCCCCGCCCTGTACAGCCTGTCAAAAAGAAATGGAATCTCTTTCTCCAAAATTCCCATGCCATTGTCACAAACTTTCACAACAACCGTAACACCAGACCGCACAATCTCTATCCAGATTTTAGAAGCCCTGCTGTGTTCCATTGCATTCTTAAGCAGATTATTCACACAGCGCTCATAAAAAACCCGGTCCACGCTGATCTGTATTTCGTCCATGTCTGATGTGAAATCATAGGAGACTCCATTTCGTTCAAAATCTGCAACCCAATTTGCAAAAACAGCCCTTGTTTCCTCTACGATATCCAATGGTTCCATTTCTGCTTTCTCTTCTTTGGAATTGAGCTTGAACCACTGAAACAAATCGTCCAGATACTCTTTCAGGACATATGCTTTTTCCCTTGCCTGCCGGACAGATTCTGCGTTCATTTCCCCATGAACATATTGATAATAAACGGCATCCAGATGACCGATGATAGATGTAAGGGGCGTGCGGATATCATGCGACAAACCGGTCATGAGCTCTTCGTTCCTTCGTTCCAGCCGCTTTGTCTTTATGATGCGTTCCTTATTATCCATCATAATCTGATTGAGCTTATAGCAGGTATCTGATAAAAAGGAATGTTTCCTGATCAGGATTCTTCTATCTGTTTCCCCCTTTATGATTTCATCTAATACCTGGTTGATTTTTTTAATCTGCCTGCAGATTCCTGCCAGCAATGACATGAGACCCAGACAGATTATCATCAGCACTATCATTTCCATATGCATTTACTGCCCTCCTCCAAAGCGGTAGCCGACGCCCCTGACTGTCTGTATTATCCTCGGATTTTCCGGATCATCTTCTATTTTCTTTCTGATCTTGCTGACCAATGCCATAATGTTATTATCGTCATAGACATAATCATTCTTCCATACAGCCTTATAAATCTGCTTTTTTGTATAAGCACGCTTCGGAGACGAGGCAAGAAAATACAACAGGTCAAATTCTTTTCCGGTCAACAGCACTTCTTTGTTTTCTTTCAATATTCCTTTTATCTGCGGAACAATCGTAATCTTATCGAAACAAATCTCTTCCTGCGGTAAAATTCCATTCTTTAACACCGTATTCCTCCGAATCTGGGACGCAGCCCTCGCCAGCAGTTCCTCCATATTAAAGGGTTTCGTTACATAATCATCTGCACCGATTTCCAGGCCGCTTACCTTATCTGACGGAGAATTTTTTGCAGTCAGCATAATCACAGGAACCGCATACAGTTTCCGTATTTCCCCCAGGACTTCAAAACCATTTTCACCATGCAGCATCACATCCAGCAGCACAAGATCATATTTTGTCCGTGACAGCTTATCAAGCCCCTGTTGCCCATTCCACGCCGTATCCACTTTATATAACCCACACATACAGTTTTGCAGCAGCTCCAAAAGAGACCGGTCATCATCTATAATCAGAATTCTGTTCATGATCCACATTTCTCCGTTCTTTCAAGTCTCATACTGTACACAGTCCATACAGCCACATTGAAATTATATGTGGAAATTCGGACTATAACAAGTATCTATAGTAAACGACATAACAAATTTCTGTTTCCAACTCTTGCAGGAGCCATATACGGTAGCTCCTGCAAGGCCGAAAACGAAATTTCTAATGTCGTTAACTATAAAATATTTTCTGCTTGACACGCGCAGACTATCGTGATAGTCTATAACCAATCAGCAGACTATTACAATAGTCTACAGGCTGGAATCGACAGAATAGAGAATGAAGATGACCAAGCGGCAAATTAAGCCAGAATGGAGGATTGATTACTATGAAACTATTCGACTCAGAATTGAAAGTCATGGAAGTGCTCTGGGAACAGGGCACGAAATCAGCCCGCGATATCGTGGACGTACTGTCACAGCGCATCGGCTGGAACAAGAACACCACCTACACGGTGATCAAGAAGTGTATCGAAAAGGAAGCTGTCAGCCGCGAAGATCCGGGCTTTCTCTGCACGCCTCTGGTCACCAGAGACGAAGTGGCGCGCAGTGAGACCGAGCAGCTGATCGACAAGATGTTCGGCGGTTCCAGTGAATTGTTTTTTTCATCATTTCTGAAAAATCAGGGAATCTCGGAAGAAGATGCCGAGAGGCTTTCCCGTATGATCAAGGAGGCGAAATAACATGTTACATTTCAGATTTTCCATGCCCTTACATTTTATGATGCTTTACGGAAGTGTGCTGCTGCTCATGGTGCTGGCGCTGCGCTTGTTTCTGAAAAAGAGACTGCCGGGCTATGTTTTCCCCCTTCTGTGGGGACTGGTGATCGTCCGCTTTCTCGTCCCCTTCTCCTTAAGCAGCCCGCTCAGCGTGAAGGCTCCCGGCCTGCTTTCAGCGCCTGCCGTCACAAGCGTCACTGTTTCCGCAGAAGCCGTCGCCTACAATGAACCCTCTACGGGATATCTGCCCATGGATACGGAGCTTGCTTCCGTCACAGAAGACGCGGGCACAAACGATGCCATCGTCACAAGTATGCCGGGTGCATCCGCCACGGCCGATTCCCGTCTGACTGCAGATACCGACTTTGTCATCTCCCAGTCAACGGAAAACGCAACAGATCACTCCACTGTCCTGTCAGCGGACCTCCTGCCTTTCTTCTACAGACATGATTCACTGCGAACCCTGCTGCCGGTCTTCTATCTGTCCGGCGTCATCGTTACGGCGCTCCTCCTGCTGCTGCAAAGACAACGCTATGTCCGGAGGCTGAGAGAAAGCCTGCTGGTGGAGCACAATGAAACCGTCAATACGCTCCTGCGCGAGATGCAGATGGCACATATCCTGGTCTTTACCAATGACGAGATCGCCTCCCCTCTCGTGTGCGGCCTTCTCTCACCCCGTATTTATCTGCCGGCACGGATGGACTTTGGGAATACGGAGATGCTGCGCCACATCCTGGCTCATGAGACCATGCATATCAGACGCCGGGATAACTGGGTTAAGGCGGCCATGCTGGCCACGCTCTGCCTCAACTGGTTTAACCCGCTTGTCTGGCTGATGGCCGGATGCCTGGCATCCGATCTGGAAACTGCCTGCGACGAAGCCGTACTGCGTACCTGCCGGGAGGAAGACGCAAGACAAAGCTATGCCTGCAGCCTCCTTGCCATGGCCGTGAGCGCCAGCCGTTCTCCCCTCCTGTACAGCGCCTTTTCCAAGACAGAGGTGGAGAGAAGGATCCAGCACGTACTGCGCTACAAAAGGACGTCCCTCCTCATGCTGTGCGCCGTCTCCCTGCTGCTTACCTGCAGTACCGTGGTGTGCGCTACCGGCGGGCAGGCGCCCTTTGACTCCTGCCTGAGCAGTACCTGCTATTACGGGAGTCCCGATTCCCGATGGGCCTTCAAGGTTTCTCTGACCCGCGATATCGCGCTTGGCAGGAATCCCGGAAAACGGGCAGACGACACGATCCTGGCCGTCTTAAAGGCGGACACCACCGGCGATCCCGACCTGATGGCTAAGCAGATTCGGGAAGCTCTGGCCACAGAATTTCATGTGGAAAAGAATGCCTTTGCCCCCAGCTATACCCTCTGCCTCGATTCGGAGACCGAAGCCGAAGAATACGCATCCTGGGGCCTGACCAAAAACGAAAACGGCTTTTTTCTCTATCAGGGCAGCCCGGTCCACAGTTTCGCCGATGAGCTGAACAAAATCTGGCAGTCCAATATGAACGGCAGTCTGGATATCGTCGTCCACCGCGACCGGTACGGCTGCATCTCCACCGTCGTCGCGACAACCGAAGACGGCACCGTAGTCAGTCTCTTCTCCACCCCGGAGGAAGACGGCGATTCCTCCTACGACCGGACAAAACACCAGTAGACAACCGGCAGCACCGCAGCCGCACCAATCCCGTACAGCACAAGCAGGATGGGCACCGCTCCCATTACCCGGCCGCCCAGCGTATACAGGTCAAAGTAACCCAGCGCAGTGCCCACCTGCAGCAGTCTGTCCGGCAATAACCCGAGAATCTTATTGACTGCCGCACTTTCCAGATTCCCCAGAAAAGACGGCAGGAAGATCAGCACAAAGGGCACCATCACCGCCGGCACGGCGGATCTTACCCTGGCAGATACCAGCATACACAGGCCCGCCATAAACAGACATCCAACATAGCCGCCTGCTGCGATCAACACATATTTCTGCCAGACCGTAAGGTGATAGAAACATTTCCAATCCCCCTGCTCCGTCTGCACCGGGCAATTCCAGCCGTCCGCACCCAGATAGCCCAGCACCGCAGCGCTGTAGATGAGCATCACCATCCAGTAGACCGCCGTGACGATCCCGACTCCGGCCCACACCTTGGCCGCCACCGCCCTGTCTCTTCCGTGGCAGGAAGCGAAGAACACCGCATCCGCCCGCCAGACGAATTCATTGGAGAAAATGCCGGCCACCAGATAGCCCAGAAACAGCATGGTGATCATCACCACCGTCGGCGCAAATGTAAACAGCTGCGTCCACCCCTTCCGATAATCATAGTAAAATGGCGTCTCAAGGCTCTCATACTTTCCGATCAGATATACCTTTTCCGCTTCCAAATACTGATCACCGGCCTCATCCGCAAGCCACTCCTGCAAGAGTCTTGTCCTGTTCTCATAGAAGGCTCCCGCCGCCTCTTCCGTCAAAGAATCCGCCCGGTAATAGTCATATGTGCGGAACGCCTCCGCATAGGAACAGTTCAACAGACTGCGTATTTCCGCTATGCCCTGTTTCCAGCCGTAGGCAATATTACTCTCTTTGATCTGTTCCGATCTGCCCTCCGGCGTCTCATTGATGCGCCTGTTCTCCGCGATCACCTGTCGGATCGTCTCCTCCTCCAGATAACCGCTCCACGCTTTCTGCGCTGCCCGAAGGCTGGCCACTGCCGCCGGTCCCCTTTCGGATTCACCCGCCTCATTTACATACTCCACGCCAAGAGCGAAATAAAGCGTAATGCCCAGTACCAGCGCCAGCAGTAGAAATGCCATCCTGCTCCTTGTCCCGGACAAAACCTTCCTGATCTCATAGTAGATCTGCTCTTTTCCGTTATGTCGATCTGTTATTTTCTTATGCCGCACTCTTTTGGGCGGCATGCTTTTATATGGAATTTTCTGATTCATCGCCATCCTCCATACCTGTCAGTTCTAATCCGCTTCACCGCCGGCCCTAGTCCGCTCCGACACCGGTCCTGATCCTCGCCAACGTCGATTCTATTCCTCTCCGCCACCGGCCCTTTCCCCAAAATAGTGCAAAAATACATCCTCCAGCACGGCTTCCTCCAAAACCGCATTATCCGCCGGCCTTTCCACAGACAGAATCCGCAGCTGTGCTTCCCCGTGCAGGGTCTTGATATTGGAAACCTTGTATCGTTTCGTGTAGGAAGCTGCCTCATTTCGCGGCACGCTCACCCGCCATACCTGCTCCGGCATTCCGGCGGTCAGTTCTTCCGTCGTACCGGCAATACAGATCTTCCCGTCTTTCATCAACAGGATCTCATTGGCGATATACTCGATGTCCGACACGATATGCGTGGATAACAGCACCAGTCTGTCCTGTGCAAGCTCACTGATCAGATTGCGGAAGCGGATTCTCTCGTTGGGATCAAGCCCCGCCGTCGGCTCATCCAGAATCAGGATCCTGGGATCATTCAGCATGGCCTGGGCGATTCCCACCCGCCTCTTCATGCCGCCGGACAGCTTCTTCATCTTCTTGTTCTCCGCCTTCTCAAGTCCCACTTGCTGCAGCAAAAGCGCGGTCCGCTGTCTGGCTGCCACCGGCCGCAGTCCCTTAATGGAACTGATATAGCGCAGATAATCCCTGACCGTAAAATCCGGATAAAAGCCGAAATCCTGCGGCAGATACCCCAATACTCTGCGGTATGCGCCGTCCAGTTCAAAGATATCTTTCCCGTCCCACAAGATCCTTCCTTCCGTCGGCTTCAACAGGGTGCACAGCATCCGCATCAGCGTGGTCTTCCCCGCGCCGTTCACGCCCAGAAGCCCATAGACCCCTGTCGTCAAAGTACAGGATACCCCGTCAACCGCCGCCACATCCTGAAATTTCTTTGTCAGATTTTCTATTTCCAGTTTCATAATCCCCCGCCTCCTTTTATCCTTCCATCTTCTTCTATCCTTCCGTCTCTTTCTATTCTTCTGTCTCCTTCTATCTTTCTGTCTCCTTCTATCCTTCCGTCTCCTTCTATCCTTCTGTCTCCTTCTATTCTTTCGTCTCTTTCTATCCTTCCGTCTCTTCCAGGACTGCCCTGCAATTCCTCTGCCCCCTGTAAATACAGTAAAGCAGGTAACAGAATGCCGTCACCAATACGCCATACCAGACCGGCACGGACACCTTATCATAGAGATTCCCCAGCAGTACCACCTGCAGCCAGATTCCGGACCAGAGCAGGCACAAAAACACGGCAAATACTTCCGGGCAGGCCCGCCTGCTGTACAGCGTGCGGAAACAGATGCAGCAGGTCACTGTCAGCGGCAGGAAGAACTGGAGCATGATCTCTTCCGGCACAAGCTGCCCGCCTCCCACATTCACCAGAAAAAAAGCTGTCAGCATCAGCACATCAATCATTGCAAATGCGAACAATCTGGCCGCATAGATCTGCCGCAGCGAGTAAAAGGCTGCTCCCTCCACTTCCATTGCGTTCCTTTCCCGGTTCTTCCACAGCTCCGGCAGCAGGAGAACGCCAAACAGCGGCGCCGCGACTCCCATGATCCGCTGCTCATAAGAATTTCCTTCCATATATCTGATGAGCATACACAGAGCCACCAGGACCACTCCCTGCAGCACCCACCACCGTTTACGTATATAGCCGGCCTGCTGGTAGAGAAATTCCGCTCCCGTCAGGATATCGCCGCCTTCTCCCTCATAGAATGCCGCTTTTGCACTGCGGACTACCTCCTGCAAGTGCTCTCCCCTGTGCGGCGGTGACAGGGCATTCTCCTGCAGCCGCAGTCTTTCTTTGAGTTGTCTGTCTGTTTTTTTCACACATGCACCCCCATATCGTCCTCTTGACAGATTATGATCGTCCTGTCTGTCAGGCTCCTGCAGACACAGCAAGCCGCCGGACGCAGTCTCTTTGAAAAGCGCTTTCTATAATCAATGACATTAGAAATTTCGTTTACTATATCTATAATAACGCTGGCAAATCACAAAAAGATAGCCGCATAAAAAAGAACAGCAAAAAACCTCTGCTGCCCTGTTATCGCTTTCGCTCAGGCCGCAGAGGTTCTCTAAGATCAGATCTTTTTGACTATAGCTTATTATAATGAAATATTACTCGCCCTTCCTCGCAATCACACAATACCAGTCTGTCTCATCCACATCCTCCCTCTGCAGACACGCCGGAAAATTCATGATCTTAATATCTTCATAGCGCAGTTCCCTCAGCTTATGCAGCAGCAGTTCTCTTTTGACCGGAATGTAATGCTCCTCGAATTTCTCCTTTTGGAAAATCCTGTTGTCCTTCTCAAAAGTATAGAGCAGGTGGAACGTCATCGAATCGTCTTCGTGATAATCCCACACCTGGATCAGATTGACCCTCGTATCCCCGTCAAAAAACGGGTTGTACAGGTAGAATCTGTTCTGCTCCCGCAGGATCTTATCCCAGTTGCGCACGTCAAAATACAGATATCCGCCCGGCTTCACCAGCCGGTCCATCTGCCCAAGCGTCGCCAGGACATCTTCATTGCTCACATATGGCAGGGAATTTCCCGTGCTGGCGACACAGTCAAATCTCTCCGAAAACCGTTCGGAAACCGAACGGAAATCGCAGCACTTCACTTCTATATCCACATTTTTCTTCTGTGCCTTTTGCCTGCACCGCGCCAACATCGTCTCGCTCAGATCAGAACCGTACAGACGAACTCCCAGCTCCGCCAACGGCAGCGTCACATTACCGGAACCGATGCTCACATCCAGCAACGTTTTCACCGGTTTGCCCTGCAATACAATCTCCCAATGTTTTTTGTATACCTCGTATCTGCTTTCATCCTCCAGCAGATCATAAATATCTGCCCTGTCGTATACACTGGCCATAATAATTCCTCCCCCGTTTTGATCAATACTGCCTTTCTTCTTCGCTTCGCTTTCTGACTGCGAGTCGCTCACTCGTCACTTTCCTTAAGTATAGCACTCCAAAGCGGCCGATTCCCAGGAAAACACTATTCCCCGTCTTCCAAATACCCGGCCAGCAATTCCCGTGCCCGTCTGATCCTGTACTTTACAAGCGGCAGGCCGATTCCCAGCATCACCGCAATATCCTTCTGCTTCTGTTCCTGCAGAAAATAGAGTACCGCAACTTCGCGCACCTCCTCCGGCAGCCGTTTGAAAGCTATCTGCACATCCAACCGCTCTTCTGTGTTGTCCGCACGCGTATCCGCCTGCTCCGGCATCGTCTCCGTCGCGATCTCCTTATGCTTCCTGTGATAGTCATTGCACGTGTTGGCGGCGATCACATACAGGTAGTTGGCCGCCTTTCCATAATGCCTGTACTGCTTCAACGATCGGAAAAACCGCTCAAAAGTTTCCTGCGTCATATCCTCCGCATAACCATGATCCCCGATATGCACCTGACAGTAAGACAAAATCCGGGGATAATATTTTTCCACAAAAATCTCGATCGCCTTTTCGTCTCCCATGCGCATTTTCTGCACAAGCAAAAAATCTCTGTCCATACCGGACATCCCCTCGCTTTGTATGTACTGGTCTTTGCACTCTGTTTCTGCATTCTGTTCCTGCCTTCTACTTGTGCATCCCGCTTCTGCATTCCGTTTCCCGAAATGCTCTTTCTATCAATATAACGCTGCCAGTCAACAAAAAGATAGTTTCCGCGCATGAAAAATATACTGCCCCATCCGGCCGCACATGATCAGCTGCTTCACATACTCAACTGCTTCTCATACTCAACTGTTTCTCACGATCGTCGCACCAAAAGGCATCAGTGCAAGTTTTGCGATCTTAAAGCACTGCAGGCCAAATGGAATACCGATGATCGTTATACAAAGCAGCAGGCCGTTTATCGTCGCTCCCACTGCCAGCGGAATCCCGCTGACGATCAGCCACACGATATTCGCCAGAAGCGATATGGTCCCGCCGCCATACTGTACTTCCTTCCCAAAAGGAAAGAACGCCACGGAGGCAAACTTAAAACACTGCCGCCCGATCGGAATCCCGATGATCGTTATACACCACAGCAGACCGGCAAACGTCCATGACAACCCCTGCAGGATTCCTCCACACAAAAACCAGATCAAATTTCCCAAACATCCCATACCGATAATATCCTTTCTATAAACTATGAAAAATCTACACAACATTCCTTATTCTATGGACTTAAGCGACTCTGCCATATTGATCTTCTCCAGCTTAAAATACATCACCCCGTTCACCAGCATGGCGAAGACAAAGGTCAGCAGAAGGCTCCACACATAACTGACCGGAGCGATCATAGTCTTGAAGGAGATCATATCAATATTGATCTTATACATCACAAAGCTGTGCAGCCATTTTCCAAGGCCAAGTCCGACCACCGCCCCCATGCCTGTCAGTACCAGGTTTTCCCTGAATACATAATCGGCCGTCTCTCTGGCGTAGAAACCTAATACCTTGATTGTTGCGATCTCCCGGATGCGCTCCGTGATATTGATATTCGTCAGATTATACAGCACGATAAAAGCAAGACTGCCGGCACAGGCAACGATCAGGAATACAATATAGTCCATACTCTCCATCATCGTCGCAATCCGCTGCCGCATATCCGCCGTAACGGAGACTGCCAGCACATTCTCCATATCCGAAAGCACGGCCGCCGCCTCATGCACATCCACACCCTCCCGTACCACCGCATACGCGCCCTGATATTCCGGCTCCATGCCCATCTGCTCGATATAAGTTTCCTTATTGATATAAATATAATTGGAGACAAAATTCTCACACAGCCCCGATATCCGCACCGTAAAGCCGTTCCTGTCATTGTCCCTGAAGACAACCTGGTCTCCCACCTTGATTCCCATATTCTTGGCCGTTTTCTCTGTCAATACCGCTTCCCCTGCCCCGGGATAAGAAAGCTGCTCTCCTTCCGACGTATGCAGGTTCAGAAAATCTCCCATTTCCGCCTCGTCTTCCGGCACTTCAAGGTAGATGGATTTTATCTTGCCCCCAAAGTCAAGCTCCACGCTCTCCTCATAATGATATGCCGTCTGCGCCAGCAGATCCCCGGCCCTCTGCGACAGCTCCTCCCTGTCCGCCTCCTGTACACGCTCCGAAAAAGTGACTCCGATGTCATAAATCTGCACTTCATCATACTGCATATCTGCCACATTCGTCACAGAATCCTTGACGCCAAAACCGGTAAGCAGCAGCGCCGTACACCCACTGATCCCCAGTATCATCATAAAGAACCGCTTCTTGTACCGCACAATATTCCTGATCGAAACCTTGTGCAGGAATTTCAGACGCCCCCAGATTAAGGGAATCCGCTCTAAGAAGATCCGCTTCCCGCTCTTTGGGGATTTCGGACGGATCAAAGCGGCCGGTACCCCCTGTAATTCATGCCGACAGGAAAAATACGCCGCGCCCATAGAACACAGAAGCGCCGCCGCCAGGGAAAGCAAGGCCATCGGAATATCAAAATAATACTGAATATCGCCCATGCTGTACATGATGCCGTATCCCATCCAGATGACGCGCGGAAACAGCCAGGTACCGACCGCACATCCAAGCACTGCGCCGACCGTCGCTGCCGATCCGGCGTAAAAAAGGTACTTGCCCATAATTGCTGCATTGCTGTATCCCAATGCCTTCAAGACACCGATCTGTGTCCTTTGTTCCTCCACCATCCGATTCATGGTCGTCATGCAGATCAGTGCCGCCACCAGGAAGAAAAACACGGGAAATACGTTGGCGATGGCCGCCACGATACTGGAATCGCTCTCATAGCAGGCATAACCGATATTGGTGTCCCTGGTCAGCACGTAATCGTCCGGCTCTTCGATCTTCGCCAGTTCATCCCGCGCATCATCGATCTTCTGTTGTGCATCCGCTACCTCTTCCTCAAATTCCTTCTCCGCATCCGCATATTCTATTCTCGCATCCGCAAGCTCAGTCTTCCCCTCTTCCAGCTCAGCCTTCCCCTCCTCCAGTTCCACTTTCGCATCCGCCACGTCTCTTTTGGCCTGTGCCAGATCGATCTTACCCTGTTCCAGTTCGGCCCTGCCTTCCTCCAGATCCAGCTTCGCCTGCGCCAGCTTTGCCTTTCCGTCCTCCAATTCGCTCCGCGTCTGCGCCACCTGTTCTTCGGCAGACATAAGCTCTGCCTCTGCCTCCATAAGAAGCTTCTCCTGAAAGGCAATCTCTTCCCTTGCCTCTGCGATCTGCCGTCTTCCTTCCTCAAACTCGCCTTTACCCGCCTGTATCTGCACAAGACCTGCCTGTATCTGTGAAATACCGCCCTGCAGCTGACTGATTCCCTTCTCGATCTCTGCCTTCATCGCTAAGACCTGTGCCTGTGCCGCCGTAAGAGACGCCTTTTGCTGTTCATATTCTGCCGTAACGGCGTTCTTCGACTCCTCATCCGGCGCCTGAGAGAGTGCATAAGCATACCACTGCTCCAATTGCTCCAGGCCTGATGTGATTTCTGCTTCCTTCTGCTCAAGCGCCGCCTTCTGTCCAGGCAGCGCCTCCAACTGCGCACGCAGCTGCGCCTCCTGCTCCTTCAGCTCTGCTTCCTTCCCCAGTACCTGCATCTCCTGTTCATGCAGCAGATTCGCCTTCTCCTCCAGTTCCCGTTTGCCCTGCTCCAATTTATCCCTGGCGATCAGAAGCTCCTGCCCATTGGCAAAAACTTCCCATTCATGAAAGCTGACTTCCTCCTCCGCATCCAGAAGCTCCGGCTCCTTTTCCGCAATCTCCCTTTCGCCGTCCGCAATCTCCTGTTCACCGTCTATCAGCTCCTGCTCGCCGTCTGCGATTTCCTGCTCGCCGTCCGCGATCTTCTTCTCAGCATCCGCAATCTCCTGCTCGCCGTCTGCAAGATCCTGTTCCCCGTCTAGGATCTTCTGCCAGGCATCATCCAGTTCGATCCTGGCTTCCGCCTTCTTATCATCAAGTTCCGTCTGCGCGTCCGCGATCTTCTCCTGTGCTTCTGCGATCACCCGTTCATACCGGTCCACAGTCAGCTCGTGGGCAGTATCTTCCATCTTCCCCTGCAGCCCGTCAATATAGTCTTCATATTCGTCCGTATAAACCTTATATTTTAATTTAGTCGTGGCATAGATTTCCGTCAGATAATCACAGTCAAACGCCTCTTTGGGTACATAAAGAAAAGCGGTGATCTTGCCGTCTCCGATAGAAGTAGTCCCCCGCTCAAAATTAATATAATAAGGAGAACGCACGATCCCCACCGCCGTGAACGTACGCTCCCGAAACATCTCCAACGTATCTTCCTCATTGCTGTCCGTCACCGTAATCCGGCTGCCGATCACATCCTCACCGTACAGCGCGGCATCCAGCACACACTCATCTGCAGACTCCGGCATTCTTCCCGCAGTCAACACCACCCGGTTAATCTTATCCGGCACCGTATGCATCTTATAGACAGACTCGTTGCCTTCTCCGAAAGCACACAATGCATCAATCGAGATTGCTCCTTCCACATCGGCAATCTCGTTAAGCGCCGCCACTTCCGACACGGCTTCCTCGTCAAATCCTACCGTAGACAACAGCCGGAAATCAAAGAAGTCCTGTTCCGCCAGATAGTCATTCTCCGTAACGATCATCGCCGGTGTGGTTGCCTTCAATCCCATGAACAGCCCTACCCCCAGCATCACGATCGCCAGAATCGCCATATAACGCCCAAGACTTCCCTTTATCTCTCTAATCGTTGTTTTGATCATTCCATTACTCATAGATATGACTCCTGCAACAAATATTCGTCACCAGTCCAGTCTTCGGTTCTATAGCATAAGACTGACTCATTACCGCATTCTACCACTCAATATCTTCTACCGGAACAATATGCTCATTCATCTCCATTTTCCAAACAGTCCCGCTCTTCACCGTGATGACCCGGTCCGCCATGGCAGTCAGCGCCTGGTTATGCGTAATGACTACCACCGTCACTCCATTTTTCCTGCAGGCATCCTGCAAAAGCTTTAAGACAGCCTTGCCGGTATTATAGTCCAGCGCTCCCGTCGGCTCATCACACAATAAAAGCTTCGGATTCTTAGCCAGCGCCCTGGCAATCGCTACCCTCTGCTGCTCACCACCGGACAACTGCGCCGGAAAGTTGTCGGCCCGCTCCTTTAACCCCACCATCTCAAGGACAGTCCTGGCATCCAGCGGATCCTTGCAGATCTGCGCCGCCAGCTCCACATTCTCAAGCGCCGTCAGATTCTGTACCAGATTATAGAACTGAAATACGAAACCGATATCATACCGCCTGTAAGCCGTCAGCTGCTTCTTGTTATAGGCAGAGATCTCGTTCCCGTCCAACAGCACCTGTCCTGAGGAAAGCCCGTCCATACCGCCAAGTATGTTCAGGATCGTCGTCTTACCTGCACCGGATGCCCCCACCACAACGCAGAACTCCCCTTTTTCAATAGAAAAATTGACATTCTTAAGCGCTTCGATATCGACTTCTCCCATATGATATATCTTACCGACATTCTTAAATTCCACAAATGAACTCATTTCGCCATACCTTCTTTAATTATGCAGACTGCCTTCGACCGGCAAAGGCATATAAGTCCCGGAGCAGAATCATTCACCATATCCAATGACGGCACTGCCCGGACTTTCCTCAACATTTGATGTATTACAGCATGTGGCTCTGTCATTCAATTATACAGTTATCATTATCTTTCCGCAACATTCAAATTTATTTGCCACCCCACTTCCTGGCAATCACCTGGCACCGGCTCCCAAATAAGCTCTCAGCAGTTCTCACACCGCCTGATCCTGTACTTTACAGGCATAAACTATAACGCTGCCGAACAGCAAAAGGATAGCTTCAATGCAAGCTTACAGGCGCTGACTGCCGTTTCTTTGTCTTTTGCTCCTAACAGATACCCATGGATATGGCAGAATATCAAACCTTTTAACCCGGTAATCTCATCTAACCCGGCACTCTTGCCTCTCCATTCCTCCGGAAAAGGTTTCTTACACTGCTGTGAATCGACAGACACCGGAACAGCCTGTGCATGATAGCCACCTCTTTGGGACGGATAGACAACATAATATACCTCTTCCGGAATCAATAAAGCTTTCCAGGGCATTCCCTTAGGCAGTACAACAATGCCCTCCTCCCTTTTTTCCAGACATGCAAGCACTATTTGCTCAGCATTTTCTGTACTATGCATACTCTTAATCTCATTTTCAAGAATATCGCCGGCAAATGCAACCGCTCTGGAAAAAGCTTCGCCCGGATCCGCATCTTCTTCATCCCATTTAGGATTAAACTGTGTGATCGCCCGACATAAAAGGTTATTTCCGCCGTTATTATCCTGAATATCCAATGGCTGTATAAAGCTCTCATCGAAAGCCCTTGCTTCTTTTGCGCTGACTAAAGTACAGCCATATTCCTTCCACAAAAGACCAAATGATGCATACTGGACCCCATTATCCCGAAACCTCGCTCTGTCTCCATGGTGGTCAAAACAACCGTCCCCCAAGTCAAAAACAAGTCCTTGATAGCCCTCCGGAATAACATTACACCGCACAATCTTTATTTGTGGATTTAATATTTTTAATAATGCCGCCGAAAAAACGTCATCCGTGTGGAATCTTCCGGCATGTGTCATTGCTTCATCTGGAATTTTTACCATACATTATTTATCGGATTCTACACTGAGTACCTCTATGGAATCCACTCCCTCATTTCCTGTTAAATACATATCTATTGCATATGCTATATTACTCATATTACGTAAAGCTTCCGGCTTATTAACCATCAGTTTGATCCGGGATTCCGGATTACCCATAGTATCGTCTACTGCCCTGATCAGGTCTGCCAGCTCAATGGCTTCCTTTGTGCCGGCTGCCAGCATGTCAAATTCCGGGTCTTCTCTCAATCTTAAGATTGCAAGAATCACTTCAATTACTGACAGATAGCGTTTTCTCATCGACTCATATCGCGGATCATCAGGTGTCGGATCCGGCATTTTTTTGATCATATCTATCGATATCTGTATGATTTTCCTGACAAGAGCCGGATGCCGCCCAAGCTTTGGCACCAAGGTTTCATCACTCCAGCAAAGGTTTGAGAGATTTCTTATATTGTTCATGACACTGTATGCGTTCTTCTGAAACATTGCCAGCAGCAAAAACCACAGAGAATCATTTCCTGTATTGCGATAGACTGCGTTCATCAAGATGCTCTGCTTATACTCCAGATTAAGCTCCTGATAATGATCCGTCAGATATTGCTGCAGCTCACAGGGAACATATGCTCCGAACGAATAGAGCAGCTGTGCCGCACTGCTTCTAAGCCGTTTTAGCTCCACGGACTCCTTGTAATCATCAAGAAACTTGTCTGAGAGGAGCCTGCTGTTATCAAGCATCATTAACGCAATGCAGCATTCATAAAGTTTGCTGTCAAAAAACCATTTCACAAAATCCCGCACCTCTTTGTTCAGATCATAATATCTCAATGTATCTCTCAATTTGAATGTATTGATCGTTAAATATTTACAAGCCTGTTCAAATTTGAATCTCTCAGATACCAGATCATAATCATACCCGTCACATAAATACCTGCTAATCTGTGCAAATGTTCTTGACAGACTGCCTTTCATAAACTCTGTATCTCTCGTAATTTCCTCACTGCTTTTAAGCGCCGGGAATTTAGGACCTCCAACATTTCTCTTTTTTCTGTATCCACTGCGCCATTCAGCCTTCAATTCTTCAAAGGGCGCGTTCCTTGTATCAATAGGCCGCAGAATCAGTTCATAGCTTTCATCGGAGCCATATTTATATCGAATGAATAGATTTACATCAATATCACTCTCCAGCTTTGCTTTCATCGGAATATAAGCTTCGATTCTTGACGGTCTCCTGCTGATATCTTCCTTTTTTAACTCGAAGCAATATTCCTCTGCTCCTGCATGAAGCCGCAGGGGTGTCTGCTCCTTGACCGGAAATTCCTTATCTTCATCCATGACATTGATGGATATATCTTTATCAATCAGATCCCAATCCACATACTTACCCTGCACCGGAATTTTTAAGCTTAACTTAGGAAGGTATTCTGTCCAGACAGGCTGGTGATTGTTTAATCGTTTCCTGTAAATAAGAGCCCCCTCAAGAAGCCGCTCGGAATCACTTTGAAAGATTCCCTTCAGATTCGTCCACTGCTCTTCCGTAAATACTGTCTTCAAATCATCATCTGTTGCACACTGAAACAAAAGATTTGAAAGAAAGTAAATATAACTGACCGTTTTGTCTCCCAGTCTGCCTCGCAGGCTGTTCCAGAATTTGTAGATGCGGTCCAACCACCCATTCACGCAAACATGAACCACTTCCTGATCGTAAGTGATCTGGTACATTCTGATCGTTCCCCTGTCGTTGTAGAAATAGTTGGCATATGGACATGCGGCCTTATCGCTTAGCAGTTCTCGAACATCCCCGCTCTCCACAAGGTGTCTGACGGCTTCATCAGCTATCCGAAACTTGTATTTCCTGGCAAACTCTCTTACATAGGATTCACAGAAAGCATCTTCTGTTATGCCGTCTCCTTCCTGATTCTGCGGAAACGGAGGAAAATGACTGCATGTATAATTCTCAATCCTGCTTTCGTAGTGAATTGTCATCAGTCCCGCTGTTGCAGTATCACCGAGCAGATCCATATATACGCAGATACTGTCCTCGTCAAATTTAGATTCCGGATTTTCCAGCCACGTTGTAAGGCCTGCAACACTTCTCCATACCGGAAAGGTTCTCGTAAAACAACCCTTGACACATTGTTTAAGATTTCTCTGCCTGATTTCTTCAAGCGCATCCGGAACCAAATAGAAAAAGTAGTCATCCTGGCGCAAGGTAACCTTATCACGAATTTCGTCCAATACGGCTTTCAATCCTCTGCTGTCCTCAGACAGCACAGCATCTCTCACCGCGATTTCTTCATCTGCCCTCATATGCAGCCGCTGCAGGCCATTCGGATATACGGCAGTTAACCCTTCTTCATTCTGATAAGCCACCGCTTTGTCGGAATAGAATCTTTCCATACACCGGATTTCATCTTTCGCTATGCCAAGCTGCGTTCCATTGCTTACAATATCAAAAGAGACCGATGCAATAAGATCATGATTGACAGATTCATGGTCTTCCCGTTTCACAGGATCAATGCCTGAGAAATCAAAGCAGACATCTTTGCAGATTGCTACAATCTCTTTCATACATGACAGATCGGCGTAGAACAATTCTTTCCTGCTCTTACCATCTTCTTTCACTTCTACATACAGTGGTGTTCCTCTGCGTGCTGCAAGCTTCTCTTTTGCAACATTATCCGTAAATGTAAATCTCATTTCTTTGACATATTTCGGATTTCTGCCACCATATAAAGGCGAATCATAGATACGCAGCGAAATGCTCTTTCCTGCCAATGACAGTTCAACAATATACGGAAACCGGTAATGATAACCCAAAACGTAAGAAACACTAAGTTTACGAATATCGCATAATTCTATTCTATCCTCAATAACATATAGATCATCATAAGTGCAAAGCTCTGCATTGACAGCCAGAAACACAGACTGCATATACAATGCAAGCGCTTTCTCCCACCGTCTTTCCACCCGCGCATCGAACCTGGACATATCCAAGTAAGCACGCCAGATGACTGAATAATTCTCATCTGACAAAAGCACATTATTTGCCTGATTCTGGTTTTTAGCCTTCACTTCTCCCAGCGGTGATTCTCTCAGGCACTTCTTAATTTTACGCATCTGATCTATCTGCGCATTTTCCGTAACATCATAAGCATCTTTACTTAACCCGTTATTCATTCGGTCTGACACTCGTCTCATCAACTGCTGATACAGCATCATCGCCACCTGATTCTCTCTGATGTTATAACTATACTCCCTCTTCTGGGTCAAAAGAGCGTTCTTACCGGCCATCTTCTCTCTCACAGATTTACCAGGCTGCTTCCCCAGCCAGTTGATCGTTTTATAACCTGTTTCTTTCACCTTTTCCGGGCGAACCATTCGATCCACTTTAACCAGATTATGACGTGGCGCTTTAACGATCTTATACAAATGATCTCCACAAAAAGAGATCATTTGCATCAAATCGTCATATGGCAAAGGACGTACCCCGTCCTGCGATACGAATTTGTCTACTTCCGGCGCAGCTTCACTCCAAAATTCGACCATATAAGCATTATTAACGGGATCACGCAAACTGGCAGCATTACAAATGCTTTCTGCTGTCTGAAGCATAATCCACCAGGCGCCCTCAGCCGACGGCGTCGCACTGGCTGACAATTCTTCAAGCTGTCTGATATCACCGAGTTTCGGTACCATGGTCATCACTCCTCATTGTCAAGATATTCTGCACTGCACCACAAAAATGTTTGATAAGGATTATCAAGTGCATTATTGAAATCCTTCTCAAGCCCTCTGGCTAAACCACCCTTGCCAAAAAGTTCTTCCCTGATGGGCTCAATGCATTTCTTTCTTAGATCACCATCCGTTTCGATTCCCCTGAGCTTCGGCATGACCTTATGAACCAATGCCTCTTCAAAAGCTCTCTGCATATATTGATCACATACGGCAAGATCAACATTTTCAGCCGTAAATACACCAATCACATCCGGATGATTCGCCATATAACTTTCAATTGACTGCCAGACTCTATGGCCGACAGCTCTTCCCCCATGTCTTAAGAAGCCGTTCACTCTCTGCAGACTCTCACGATACTTATCAATTAACCGGTTAAAATCATCATTCTCAATCACATTTGATGCAACCCACTTATTCCAAACCGATTTTGGAAGCATTTTGGAAGGCGGCACAAACTTAATCTTCTTCCTGCTCTTAAATTCAGTCGGTCTCGGAAAACTGATCAGATTACCTCTATCAAGTACCTTATCAGACAGAGACTTTGTGGTCTCATCTTCATTCATCGTGCCGACCCACAGAATATTATCCGACAATTCCAGTGGGAATTTATTCATGCCTGCACCCATATCAATTTCCACATTAACGGCTGCGTCACTGTTCTTTTTCTGTTCCAGCTTACTGAGCATGTCACTGAAATACAGTTCCACATGAGCCAGATTCATTTCATCAAGAAGAACCATGAACATGGCGTCATTCAGATTGTATTTTTCGACAGCCAGCTTTTGAAGATATGCGATTACCTCCTCCTCACTTCTTGCCTCATGCAGAATCCTCTTCACATTTGCCTCTAAACTCTTGTAGTCAACAAACTGCACCAATGCTCGAATAAGTGTCGTCGCATTAAATCTGTTATCAATTGAATTAAAAAACCCAAACAATGACTGCGGACTGTCCCAGTCCGGCTGCACAGCCATGGACTTAAAATAGATGCCGCCATAACGACAATAGTATTCCGGCAGCAATGACTTACCCGTGCCACTGACACCTGCCAATACGGTTAGCGGAGACCAGCCTGCGGTCTTAAGCGATGTATGGAAGGACTTCAGAAGCCTCCTGTTAAAGACCACTTCCGACTCGATACACCTATCGTAAATGTCCGTAAGCCAGGCCGTCTCCGTACCATCGGGATCATATTCCTTATATTCCGCTGCATTAAACTCGTGTTCAAAGATGGAATCCAGGCGGCTTTCCAATTCCTTTGGCTGGCTGTAAAGGCTCTTATACTTATCAACTTCCTCCGAAAGCTTCTGCAGTATGCTCTCTTTCATTATAATCCTTTGCTTTAAACAATCGATCTCCTCCCGGGCATCGGCCAGCCTGATCTCAAACTGTGTACGCTTGTCCAGTTCGCGGCGCAATTCCTCGAGTTCCTTTCTGGTCTGCTCACACTCTCTGACTGTCTTGTCATATTTCTCTGCTTTTGACTGATATTCCAAAAGCCGGTCCGTCTTAGGGCGGTCTGCCAGTTCGCGCTCTAATGCCTTCTTTTCGTCTTCAAGAGACGCTATTCTATGTAATAGTTCATCAGCTGAAGAGCCGTCAGCCGCACGCTCTCTTTTCTTATACTCTGCAATCCGGTCCTGTGCTTCCTGCAGGCGTTCGTTTAATCTTGCATTATCAGCCATGGCCTCCTTCAATTCAAATTCCCTGAACCCAATCCGTTTCTCAACCTCACTTGCTACCTTTAAGTCAAATTCTTTTCGATCCTCGTCCAGTATCTTCTTGTCAACATCGAGGTCTGCCCTGACATCTGCAATCCGGCGCCATTCCTTATCCTGCTTGTTTTTCTGATCATTGACTTCTTTTCTTTCCTGCTCCAGCAAACGCCTGGTATTTTCGACAAGCGCTTTCTCTTTCTCTATCGCATCCTCTGCACTGGCCTTTACGAACTTTACTTCTACCTCCACTTTATCCTGAGCGGACTGCCTATATGCCTCCATTTCCTTTGTAATCTGTACCAGTTTCTGCTCTCTGATCCCCTGAAGCTCGTCCTCCAGTTTTGTTTCTGCACAAATCTTCTTCTCCTGCAATGCAAGAATCTCCTTCTGCAGATCTTCCTGCGCTCTTCTCAATGTCTCTAATGCACGCTGATTCTGTGCGGTAAAACCGGCCTCGGCATTATTCTCCCTCCCGATCAGATCTCTCTCCTGGTTATCCAAATCCGACCTGCGCTGATCAAGCTCCTTTTTCCTGTCGGAAAGTTTCTTCTCCATAGAAACAACGTCTTTTTCTCTCTCTGCAAGGCTCTTCGCCTTTTCAGACTGTTCCTCTTTCTCTCTCCTTAGCCTTTCCTCCTCTTTCTGCCGTAACGCCTCTGCTTCTCTTGTCTTTGTCTCTAACTCCTCAAACCCCTTTTGGAGTTCCTCTTCTCTTCTTGCTGTCTCCTTCTCTTTCTCCAGAATCTCTTCCTGACTCATGAAAAGCCTTTTCTCTTCTTCTGTCATAGCACTCATGGCTTCCAGCCTTGCTGCGTCTGCTCTTTCAGCCTTCTCTTTTTCCTGTTGCGCTTTCATCGAAGCCATAACCTGCGTTGTATACTCTTTTTTGCTGTTCCCATTTGGATTGATGTTTTTCTTCGCCATCGCTTCTTCCTCCTCTTAGTTCCCGCACTACACAATTCAGTACAAGCCCTTTCGTATCATCAAATCAATCATCTGATTCACACAATCAATCAACTTTTCCTTCATGAAATCAAGACTCTTGTCTGTGTATGCCATGATTCCTGCGTGATTTCTCACTTCTACGGCATCACTTATTACCTGCACAAAATCCGGGCATACCTGCGCAAGTTCCGGAATCATACTGTCGGGCTGCTCTAATTCCGAAAAATACCACGCATAGAAATTGGATTGCATGGTACCCATTTCATAATTACGAAACGACTTGGTGACATTCGATAACGTATAATACGGTATCGAGCTTACACGAAATCCCTGATTCCGCATCTGTTGCATCAATTTCTCACGATATTCATCGCTGTGCTCCTCAAGCTTACTTAAAGCGCCTTTTTCAATACGTCTCTTACACAATTCTTTCAGAATAAATTCCAATGTTCCGGCCACATAGGTAGGATAGCTTTCTCCTGTCTTTGACATATTTCCAGGACAGGCATCTTTCATAGCCTCTTCTCCGTAAGCCTGTTCTTCCAGCAGCTCAACCAGCTTATTGGCCAGCCCCTGGTATCTGTTTATCCCTCTGGTAAACAAACGCTCCATCTGATATTCGGCTTCTTTTCTGTGCCTGATCGAGTTTTCATCCATAACAGCAGCAGCATCAAGTTGAAACTGATCCTCGTCAAAACTAAGGCCATCCAACAGGATCGAGACCACCCTGAAAAATTTCCGTCCCAGGTTCTCGACATGTTTGAAATTATACTCAATATCATTTCCATGCATCCCTTCATTACGATAATGAGTCAGCTTGAATGTCTCCACAATGAACAGAGGCTCCCTCTGTGCCAGCCTGTAAAACGGATGCTCTATGTTATCCCGGGCCTCAAGTAAATTCAGGGCAACTAACGCACATACTTCTTCACTTGACTTTGCTCCCGCATTGCCATAGGCGCCTGTTACTCTTCCCTTTTTCACCCTGAAGTACCTTTCAAACACATTATCATCTCTGAACCCGCACTGTAATGCGATTTCTTTCAGTGTATCCGCATTATGTTTGGGATCGGAGTTCAGAAGATTCTTAAAATAATCGTTTTGATCAGAGACATCGATCAACGCAGCTGCAAGCAGGCGATAGACAGCAATAATGTAATCATTGATATTGCTGTTGATCGTTTCCCAGTTCTTGCCCTTATTCTCTTTCATCAGATGAAGAATGTTTTCCCTTTTACTCTCCACTTCCAACGCTCTCTTATTAACATACGGATAATTCTGTATGTTTTTCGACAAAATAACGTCAACTCTTTTTATTATTTCCCCGCTGTACCTTCTTACGCCGCGTTTTTCACTGTCTGTCAGACCAGTCTGCCTCTTTTTCAGTTCATCCATCGTATTCTTCAATGGATTGTTTTCCGGATACTCTGCAATCTCCTTGATCGGATCGATAAGCTGGGGAGCCAATCCTTCGCCAAATGGATAAAGAACCTGCATATTACTTTTATTCAGGATATCTCCGGTCGGAATAACCAAATAGGTTGCTACATATACGTCTTTATTATCATTTAATAAGGATACCTTGTCGCTGTGCGCAAACCGCACGACATCCTCTTCCTTTTCCCCGGTATGATTCCCGGAAAACAACATTCTTTCACGATTTCTCTGTTTACGGCATACCTTTAATACATCATAGATTGACGGGGTTATATCCTTTTCCGGCTTGTCGGCTTTGATCACAACAGCCGACTCATAATACGAATCAGGATCCGTACTGTCAAAAAAGAATTGAATGATATTGCTGCCTTTCTTTCTTGACCTTATTTCTGCCGGACAGAATTTCCCGTCCGGGATAAATGCATCCATATATGATTTTGACACATAATCATAAAACACGTATCCGGTCTTCATATCATAGGATAACGCTTCTTCTTCCAGAACTCTGCTTCCTTCCTCTGTAATATTTCTTGATTTTGTTATTAATTTCCTTTCGTATAACTCTTTGATCACTACCTCTACCAGGGAGCTGTTCAAGGAAAGCTTTTCGGCAAGCCATTTCACCTCTTTCGCACCACAATTCAGCAGCTTAAGAATCGTTTCCTGAAAAAGGTTCAAAACATCCTCCTTCGGATAAGGAACCAAAACCTTACACGCCTTCATCGGCAGTAACACTGCCTGCTTCTCGTACCCCGCTCTAAAATAACCCTCCGGAATTTTCGGCTCAAAATATAATAAATCAGCATAATCACTTAAGGATGCCACCATATTCGTCTCCTCCATTACACATGTCATAGAAATCAATCAGGGAAGGAATCGCATCTTGCGCCGAATCATCTTTCAGCATTCCACTGTCTCCTACGCAGATCAGTAACTTTTTGCCACGACTCATGGCAACGCAAAGTCGATTTTCAAACATAAGAAAACCATACCGCTTCCTCATTTCGTGGTCCCGCTCCAAAATTTCCTGACGTGCCCTTTCATCTTTTGGTCTGGGCCTGACCTTTTCCACATTAGATCTGACCATTGAAAGATATACAACATCAAATTCACGTCCCTGGAAAGCATCGACAGTTCCAACCCTGATATATTCTTCATCACCGAACTTATTATTCCAATACTCGGGGGCAATGCGGTAACGGCCATTCTCATCCTTCCATAAAATACCTGTTTCTTTGGATGCCAGCGCTTCATTTAAGACATCAACCTGATCTCTGTAGAAGGTTATAATTCCATAACTTAATTCCCTTCCGCCCGGACTGTTTAACAGATCCCTTAAGTTCTCTGCAATTTTCTTTGCTTCAATAGGCCGGGTCTTACTCTTATCCCCACGTTCTCTTCCAAGATTTAAGGGGAGATCGTACCAGATACACGCCTTGTTTGATAATCCCGGAAGATTATGCTCGAAATGTCTGACATTTGTGATGCCATTCTCCACATTCTCCCCGTGAATCTGATAAAAATTCCTATTGATAAAGCTTCCTATGGATGGATGCATACGAAACTGTCTGTCCAGTGTGATAACTCTCGTGATCTTAGGTTCCTGCTCTTCCAATTGCTGCAATTTATAGAATAGCTGCTGGAACATACTCTTTTTCAGCTTATCCTCAATTTCGTCTCTGAATTCCTCTTCCGCATTATCTCCTTCCATTTTACGGACCACCTCATCATCAATAATATGCGGCAGCTGCCTGTGGTCACCTACCATAATTATTTTCTCTTTCGCTACCGACATGGGAATAAACAAATCCAGCGGATTACTTCTGGCGGCCTCGTCCACTAAAACATTATCATAAATAATATCATTGTTCTTCAGCTGACTGATTTCCCTGCTCATTACCTGCTGATTTGTTGCACCGTTGACCACCGAATAGTCCAGGATGGCCTTCTTTACAGCCATGGGATCTTCCTCGAGTGTCTGCATATATTCGAGGAAAATAAGGTCCTCTCCTTTCTTGCTCTCCCTGATCTGTTTCTGAAGATAATCGGAAATATCGCATAAGAGAGTATCCACTTCATCTCGCCTT
Source organism: uncultured Lachnospiraceae bacterium (assembly GCA_947644545.1). Taxonomy (GTDB): domain Bacteria; phylum Bacillota; class Clostridia; order Lachnospirales; family Lachnospiraceae; genus UBA3282. The sequence continues at coordinate 101,867 of CANRZW010000002.1, read as the reverse complement.
CCCTGACTTGTGAAGATTCTGTCAAGAGGAATAATATGTGCCAGAATCTCCCGCTTGATTACATTCAGCTTTGCGTAATCATAATCACCCTGCTCCAATATCTCTTTCAGATCCCTGACATACTCCATCAGATAATCATCCTGTTCCTTTTCCAGGCGCATAACTGCCATTCTCAATACGCCCCTGCCATTATCCGTCATTGCAATCTCATTCGTAGGAATCCGTCTGACTGCTCTGATCAATGTGTCAGAATCATTACTCTTATCCTGAATCTGAAATTTGATGCCATTGATCAGTGATGACAATCTGGCATTCAATTCTACAGACAGATTCACTGCAACTTCATTTCTGACCTTTTCCAGGATTTCCAATGTCTGATCCAGAGAAACCGCCGAATTTAAGTAATTCACGTAAAGTCTGTCAAACTCTGCCATATACTCAATGTCTTTGACATCGGCGTGCTTTCCATTCAGATCGATCAACTTCTCATTGATCCACTGTTGAATGGTAAGATTTATTTCCAGGGAATCATCTTCCAGATCTGAATATTTTCTCCCAAACTTAATCGCAGGCAGGCCGAGAATTCGCAGTCTGTCAGTAGCGTTCTGTACAGCATCATGCTGAAATGCAGTAATTAAGCTTCTTCCGAACATGCCGCCTGCAGTATCAGCCTCCTCTTCAAGCCTCTTTATGATTGCCGTGATAACCGTTGTTTTACCGGTTCCCGGAGGTCCCTGAATAATCGCCATATCAGGTGTATTTAAAGCAATCCGAATTGCCTCGATCTGATTAGGGGTCAGATTAGAGAATGCAGGATCCTCCAGGAGCGCCGGAGAAAGTGCAGGAAGATTGGTTTTCCTGGGCTTTGTCGCTCTCTTTCCCTCCATGATTGCACCAAGTTCAGGCATGGGACATGCCATTCTCTCAATATTCATTCTGGCATTTTCCCGTCTTTCAAGCCGACGTTTATCTCCTTTGAAAGAGATAAAAATATAACCAGTGTTACATTTTCTTAATCGCGCAAAATTCTCATCGTTTATCTCTATTACCATTCTTCCGGACTGTGGATTGATCGCTTCTGCGACCTTGCCATCCACTATATTGGCATTTACTTCTTTTGATTCAAAAACATTTCTAAGTTCAACGACATCTCTGACATCCTGAAAAGGATTAAGCGGAAGAATACTGATCATATCCCCCTTTTTTACACAGGATGCGAATTTGGTTAACTGATTTTCTGCCTTGCCTTCCCTTATGTAAAAGTGAATTACCCTTCCGGCTGATTCGTACGAATCGAAGCGGACGGCCCCGGCTTTTCTGATCCTGTCCAGTATAACTTCCGCCTCAATCTGCCCATACTGGTTCCAGACTCCAATATACAGATCATCCCGATCCGGAAGAATCGCTCTTATTTTATCCTTTATTTCCGCTCTTTCATCAGAAAACCGCAAGCTTCCCCTCACAAGGATAAAACAGTACTGTTCGACCCTGATCCCCCGGCAAAATTTCTCAGCCTCATAGTAATCTTTGCCGTCTTCAAATCTCTTACGCACGGAAAGATAATACTCGCTGGCTGCAATTACAAACTCCTCGTTATCATTTTCGTCCTTCCTGATATGCCTGCCGACAATAAAGTATTCCGACTTATCATCCGGGGAATAAACTGCATCTTCTTTCAATTCCTCATATGGCTTCAGGATATTGCGAAACTGCTTTTGTTTTCCCAGTTTTGTTCTGATAAATTCATCCCTGACAAGAACGGACACATCCATCTCGTTACAGACCGGATACTGCTTGACCAAAATAGTGATCGTATCTTTCTTATCATTAACGACTTCACATAAACACAGCTCCAAATTATCCATAATATGTTCCACAACATTTCTGGTATGCTCATTCCCCGGAACAAATCTCTGGTATTTCACATTATCACAGGTTCTGACAAGGACATACTCCCCCTGGCTAAGAAGCTTAACCGCTTCATTCACCTTAAAATTTACTGTTTTATCATAATCTGCACGATCCAGTTCAATAATCTCTTTCATGCAGGCATTCTGCATATCCTGTACAAACAAAAGAAATCCCTCCTACAGTTTATAAAACTTAATATATCTCCTCTTGAGCACGGAAATATCATCAACGACATGAGCTTCATCGTCGGATAACGTCTTCCTTCCATAAGATACCGGTATCGTAAGTATCAAACCATCTATCTCATCAAATTTATGGACGCCTCTGGCCTTTAACATTCCGATCTTCTCAGCAGCCAACGACATTTCGACATCCCTGTCCGCCATAAGGTTCCCAACATAATATTTACCGTCCTTGATCTTAATGCCGATTGTGGCCTCTTCCTCCGCAAGCGCGCATAGATCATCTGTCTGATAATTATAAAGTGCATATGTCCCCTGCGCGTCATCGAAAATTCTTTTGCCTACTTGTTTTATGGAATTAACTTCCTCCTTTGTTAAATGCGCGATATGAAAATCACCTTTCCTGTTAAATTCGTCCACTGCATGATTTTCTGCATCCATAATGCTGTCAAGATCATATTGATCTACAATTTGCGCATAATAAACGGATCTTGTTCTCATCTTTTTACAGAAGGGACATTCTACTTTCTTCTGCGATCTCATATAATAGGTATTGTTGCAATGTTCACAGGTAATCAGAAGACTCTCGGCTCTTCTGAGTTCCTCGAACCATTCGCGCATAGTCGGTCTTGAGGCCGGGTTCTTCTGTCCTTCTTCACTGAAATTACGGTAGAACAATTCTTTCATCTTACCGGTCATCACCAGCTCCGGAGAGAAGCCTGTCCCTGGCGCAACTGCGTTCCTGGTATCATCCTGGTCATAAATCCACGGAATATACTCTGCTTTTTCTTTTGTCTCTCCCGATTTGGACGACGTATCCCAGGGATCCTCGTCATCCCAGCTATTGCCGGTTTTTGCTGCCATTTTTCCCTGAAACGGAGAATTTAATGTCAATATCTCATGCGCGAGAACCGCAAAAGTATATTCGTCACTTTCTAAGGTATTCATTCCACCTGCAGCAACTTCCGGCGCTCCGTACCCCGGAGTCATGATCCGTCTGTTCCCCTGGAAGAAATATCGCATATTATCCGCATCAATCAGCCACACTTCTCTGGCCCGTTTATCCACGGATACAAATAAATTATCCGGAGACAGATCTGCATAGACGATAGAATGATAATTCAATTTTGCGAATATACCTGCTGCCTTTGAAAGTAATCTGAGCCTGTCCCTTAATCCTCCCGTATCTCTGTAAAAGGCAGGCGGAACAGTTACCTCACCGAAAGATCTGATCCAGTACTTTACCGATTTCATATTGGAAAGCATTCTCATGGTATAGCCGCAATATGGCTTCTGCAGAATACTTGCAACTTTTGCGATATGTATTCCCTGGGGAAGATCCAGCGTACGTACTTCGTTCAGACACTCTTTGTATTTTTCATATTCAGCCTCATCTATAACCGGCTCTCCGGTCACAGAATTGATTTTCATTTTCACAATAATATTAGGATCAGAAGTCTTCCACACGGCTCCCAGTCCGCCCTGGCCCATTTTTTCTGTCAGCTGATGCTTCTGGCCATTCTCATCTATAACATATTTCAATACCTTATTATCTGCTTCCATCATTATCTCCTCCTATAGCACATAAGAGTTCTGTCATCTGCTGCGTTTACCGCTTTCACTACCGCTTTCGAGCCATGAGCGGAATGCAGCCTTTACTTCCTTAGTCAAAATTAAGATCCAAAATGTCTGTACTCACTAATTCAGCCGGAATCACATCAGGCGTTATACTCTTGCTGCGCTGAACAGTGCTTGACGAGATAAAGCGGAAGAACTTATGAATGTCTGCAGCATCCTCAACATAGCATACTTCCTTTTCCGGATGATTCATAAAACGCTTCATCATTGTAATATCCGCATCAGCTCCAATAGCAAGACTCCAACGGTCGCACTTTGCCGAACGGCCGGTTGCAATAAACTGATCCAACTGGCTCTCAAACTTCTTATTTCCAGGATCATTACGATCCTGAGGCCAGCCATCGGACACGAGAACCACTACCGGCCTGTATGAATTTGGCGGTAATTTATTCCTGTCCTCGATGATCTCCTTTGCCATAGCAAAAGCCTGACCCATACAAGTCTCTCCGCCTGCTACCAAATCCGAATAGGCAATCTCACTTACTGCTCTTAACTCCGATATCATCTCAGCCTGATCGCCAAAGGTAATGATGGAAACGTAGATTTCCACCTGCACCGCCTGCTCACGCTTAAACGTCTCAATCATTTCCTTTACCGCCCTGTTCAATTCATACATCTTGTTATCAAGCGACATTGTACCGCTTACATCCAAGAGCAAAAACACCGGCAGAATCCTGGCCCCTGGCATTACAAATCCTTCAAACTCATTTTCCATCCTTCTCTCCTCCATCTGGTCGTTTATTTCCTCGCAAAAAATCATCAAAAATATTGTCAAATCGTGCAAATACCACTTGAAATTATAGCAATTTCCTGGTAGAAAATCAAATTTCGTGTAGATTTATCGCCTTGCTTTTGCTATACTGAAATCCGTATTATTTATCATCTCCACGGCTGTTTTCTTGTCTTATTTGCTGTTAAGATTATCTTACTACAATACGGAACAGCCCCCTGCAAAAAAACCTGCAAATTTTATTGAAAGAAGTGATTCGATGCCAAAAGATACTCATACTTTCCAAAACAATATCATGAATTACGATAAAATCCGTGAAATTCTCCGCTATCTGTATATGTTTGGAAGCTCTTCAAAAGAAGAACTCGTCGAAAAGAAACTGGTGAGCAGTATCAGTACCTTTTACAATATGCTTCACCGCATAAAAAACTATATTGACGGTGAATATCTGCAAGTACACAAAGCAACTGAAAAAGGAACCGATAAGATGTTCCGCTTTATGTATGATCCCTTTCGCTGTCCGGCAAATTATCTCGCAGAAACCTATCAGAATTGCTCCTATACAACAGAAGACATTATTTTCTACTTTTGCCTTATGCAGGCTTTTGTAGACCCGGTTTATCCTGAGGATCCATATGAATACCTAGAGGACAGCGGGATTCTGGATGACGACGAAGTAATTGAGACCGATGATGCCGTAGCCGTAGCGGACCTTGTTACCATTGTCAAAAACATATACAAAAATAACCAGTCTGTCCTTAACGAACTTAATAATATCGTTCCCAACATGGAACACAACAACAAGTTATTCACATGGGCCCGTGTCAAATCACGCATTGAAGATTTAGTGGATCTTGGAATCCTGATAGAATCCGGCAAGAACAGATATGTCCTGTCAACAGACATCTTTGCCACTGTCGAATCTGCGGATTTATCTGATATCCAGCTTATGACACAGTTCTTCTATAACTGTACTTTCCTTACAATTCCTGGATTTTACTTATCTTCAACAATTGAGGCTTATTTACAGTCAGTATATTCCAAGGAAACCGACAGCTTCTTCAACAAACAGGAGAATCCTGTCTTCTTCTACAAGAATCATCGACTGCAGAATGTAATTGATGATGATGTGACATGGCAAATTATCACCGCTATCCATAACAAGTCGGCTATCAGATATTCCTATAAGACTAAGAACGAGGAACTGCTTCGATTTGATGTGCTTCCAATGAAAGTAGTGATCGACAAACAATACGGCAGACAGTATTTCTTTTGTTACAACTACAGCGATCAGAAATACTATATGCCAAGAATTTCGGCTGTCTCAGATGTCACCATGATAAGATCTTTTGATAAGAAACGGATATATGAGGCTTTATCGGACAATGATCTGAAGGACATTCATTCCGCATATCATCGTATCTATCAAACACAGATTAAAAATGTATGGAACATTGCGCTCGGAGACACGATCTCCACCGTAACGATTCATTTTTCCTTCCCGAAAGATGAATATCCCAAGCTTTTCAGTCGTTTACAGGCAACCAGGCGGCACGGCGCCATAACCGAACTTGGTAACGGAAAGGTTGATTTCACTGTTGATACCTGTAACGAGATGGAACTCGTCCCCTGGATTCGGAGCTTCGGGGCCTGTGCCGTGGTTGACAGGGACACGAACCCGGCGCTTGCCGATCAACTAAAGTCTAATTGGGAAGAGGCCCTGAAGCAATACCTGCCGACAATTGCCGGCCATAATACAGGCGCCATTTGACGACACAACGACGCTCAAAATAGTAAAGACATGAAATACAGAAGCGAGGACAAAGAACACAGTACTATGAAAAAAGCAGAATCCATGAATAATCACCCATCAAAAAGTCAACAGATCAGGCAGGCCGCCCGCCATGCCTTTCCTCACACCATCCCGATCTTTGCCGGCTTCTGGTTCCTGGGCATCACCTACGGTATCTATATGAATGTATCCGGTTTCAGTTTTCTCTATCCACTGTTCATGAGCCTGACGATCTTCGGCGGCTCTCTCGAATTTGTGGCGGTGGAGATGCTGCTCTCCGCCTTTGCCCCGGTGCAGACGCTTGTCATGGCGCTGATGATACAGGCCAGACATTTATTCTACGGCATCGCCATGCTGGACAGATTTAAGGGCCTCGGATGCAAAAAGATCTATCTTATTTTCGGCATGTGTGACGAAAGCTTTTCGATCAACTGCTCTGCCCGGGTTCCCGAAGGCACAGACCGGGGCTGGTTCATGTTCTTTGTGACACTGTACAACCAGATCTACTGGGTTACGGGCGCCGTGCTCGGCGGACTGCTCGGCTCCCTGATCTCCTTCGATACGGAAGGGTTGGACTTTGTCATGACGGCAATGTTCGTGGTTATCTTCCTCGAACAATGGCTCAAAGAAAAGAGTCACTATACCGCTGTCGCAGGGATTGCCGTCTCCGTCGTCTGCCTTCTGCTCTTCGGACCGGATTCCTTTATGATCCCGACGATGACCGGCATCCTATGCCTTCTTACCATATTTCGCAACCCCATTGAAAAGGCAGGTGACATGGCATGACATTGACACAACAGATCATCACGATCGCGCTCTGTGCGCTTGGCACCATGGCCACAAGATTTCTTCCTTTCCTGCTGTTTTCCTCCAGGAAACCGACCCCAAGGTACATACAGTATCTGGGCAAAGCGCTTCCGGCAGCCATCTTCGGTATGCTGATCGTCTACTGCCTGAAAAATGTATCTATTCTCTCCGGCAGCCATGGCCTGCCGGAGTTTGCTGCTATCCTTGTTGTAGTAGGACTGCATCTGTGGAAACGCCAGATGCTCCTGTCAATCGCAGGCGGCACGATCTGCTATATGCTTCTCGTGCAGTATATTTTCTAAGCATTGACGCACCCGCTTGCTGCATACCTGTAATTGGGAGAACTCTCATATTTATTTAGAAAGGACAGAAGGGATAATCGTAAAATGAATCGGATACTGATGATAATCATGGCCGCCGGTGTCGTGCTTGGCGGAACAGACAGACTGCTTGGGAATAAATACGGCTACGGAGACAAATTCGAGGAAGGTTTCCGTCTTCTGGGCTCCACCGCCTTGTCCATGGCCGGCATGATCTGTCTGGCGCCGGTACTGGCCAACGTCCTTGGACGGATAATCGTTCCCCTCTATCAATTGATCGGCGCAGACCCGGCCATGTTCGGCAGCATACTGGCCATTGATATGGGCGGCTATCAGCTGGCTGAGGAACTGGCTATAGACAGCCGGGTTGGCAGCTATGCCGGCATCGTAGTATCAGCCATTTTCGGCTGTACCCTTGTCTTCACCATTCCGGTCGGCATGGGCATGATTCCCACAGAAGACAGGCCTTATTTCGCCAAAGGAATCATGTTGGGATTAGCAGCCATGCCGGCAGGACTGCTTGTGGGCGGCATAATGGCCGGTCTCTCCCTCCCGGAATGCCTGATCCAAAATCTGCCTGTATTTGCCGCCGCGCTGCTGCTTCTCCTTGGTCTGTGGAAAATCCCTGACCGGATGGTAAGAGGATTCTGCATACTGGCAGGCGGCATCCGAATCCTGATCACTGTCGGCCTGATGCTTGCCGCCGTTGAATTCCTCTGTGGCTTCCGGCTTCTGCCCGGCATGGCCCCGCTCGAAGATGCCATGGCCGTTGTCGCCTCCATTGGCATCGTTATGCTGGGCAGTCTGCCTATGGCGGAACTGTTTCGCCGGCTCCTGACTAAGCCTTTCACAAGACTCGGCGGCAAACTTGACATCAGCCCGCAATGCCTTACCGGGATGCTGATCGGACTGGTGAGTGCCCTCCCTGCTCTCGCCGAATATCACAACCTGGATCAGAAAGGCAAAATCGCCCTCAGCGCTTTTCTCGTAAGCGGAGCAAGCCTCTTAGCCGCTCACATGGGATTCACGCTGGCCACGGAGCCTGAGCTTCTTTCCGCTCTGGTGTGTGGAAAACTGAGCGGCGCAGCGGCCGCCGTCATCCTGACCGCCTTTTTGATCAAATAGCCCAGGGCAACCAGTACACCGCGCCTGGCAGGTACAACAAAAGCCCCGGAACTGTCACATTCCGGGGCTCATTGCTATCTCTTTTCCTGGCAGATCCAAATACCGTCACGAATCAGAAAACTTTCAGATACTTCTCATATTCCTCATAAGTAACCGTGACCCAGCCGTCCTCATAGTTAAATCCAATCTCCATCCCTTTCGGCGTATAGAAGACGATAACATCCGGAGAATTAAACAGTCCTGTGATCTCCTGATCTGTCATACCGGTCACATATACGATCTCACCATTCTGAATATCACTCTGCTTTCTAAATTCTACGGAAAACGCATCATCTATACTGAGAATATTCTCATTATCCAGAATGACGCCATTCTCCATATCAATATTAATGCAATATAAATATGCCGAATCATAATAGTCAGAATAGATATATTCGGAAAATACAATGCTTAACTTCTCTTCATCCATATAAGTGACATAGCCGGAAGAAAGCGCGGTAAAATAGCTGTCTTCGTCTTCCATATACTCTATGTACTCTTCTTCATAATAATCCTTGAAAAGGTCAACCTCCTCCTGGATCACATCATTCAGATGCGCAAGATTCGGCACATTTTCGCCCTCTATCACAGGGTAAGACACCAGAATCGCCACATCTTCATCGTCCGACTCATATTCAAAATAATCAAACTCTACCGAATACGACAGATCCTGCCTGATATCATCATGCAGGGTGTAATACTGCTCATTATCATAATCATAGTCGTCGTAGGCATCATAATCATCATTGAAGTAATCGTCGTAATCATAGTCATAATAATCATCATTAAAATAATCATCGTAAGAGTCATCAAAGTAGTCATCCAGGTCGTCCTCTTCTCTGCGCTCTTCCCGATTTTTCTCCCGGTCATCACGGAATTCATGTTCTTCATAACTGTCACGACGACGGCGGTCCCGTTCTTCCGCAAACAAAGACACTGCCTTATATGTCAGTGCAAACACGGCAATCAAAAACAGGACAATGATGCCAACCACAATACCGATGATCAAAGCAATATTATTCTTCTTTGCCGGTGCAGCATATGGACTGTAGGGGTTATTGTTATACGGACTGTCACAAGGATCATGTTGATCCTGACCCTGCCAGTTTCCATAAGGATCATGTTGATACGGATTACCGTTATACGGGCCATCGCTATGCGAACCGCCCTGGCTCTGCCAGCTTCCATACGGATCGTTATTGTACGGACCATCCTTGTATGGATTGCTGTTATATGATCCGTCTGTGTAAGGATTGACATCGGTATTTCGCAGATCAGGCTCTACCGTCTTCTCCTCAATAACACCCATTTCTTCCTTGTTGCCGTTATTATGCTCGTCAAACTCTTCCGGTCGGCCCATTCGTTCTTCTCCCTTTTCACAACTCCTGCTATTTTATTTATTTTTCCCGCCAAAGGTTACTTCGCTATAATACTTCAAAATGCATTCCCGCATTAACGCCAATGCGGCGGAAACCGTATTCTCCCTGATCTTGGCGCGGTCGCCGCTGAAAAGACACTTCTTGACAGTATACCGTCCGCATACATAACACCCGATATATACCAGTCCGACCGGCTTCTCTTCCGTACCGCCGTCTGGCCCGGCTATGCCGGTAACGCTGACCACTACATCTGCCTTCGACATCATGGCCGCACCCTTCGCCATGTCTCTTGCCACCTCTTCGCTGACTGCCCCATGCTTCGAGAGGGTGTTCTTCTTGATTCCCAGAAGCCTGCGCTTTGCCTTATTGGAATATGTGATATACCCTGACTTAAAGACCTCGGACACACCGGGCACGTTGATCAGTCTGGCCGCCACCAAACCGCCCGTGCAGGATTCCACCGTGCTCACTGTCAGCTCATTGGCCAGCAGCAGATCCACCACCGCTTTCTCTAACGTCACATCATCTTCCGTTGTATAGACATGGTTGCCGAACCTTCCCTTTAATTCCTTGACCATGGGCTTCACCAGCTTTCTGGCCGCCTTCTCATCCTCGGCTCTGGCAGTCACACGCAGGTGCACCTCACCGGTCTTGGCATAGGTAGCCAGCGTCGGATTGGTCTGTTCATTGATCAGATCCGCCACCATCGTCTCCGCCTTGCTTTCTCCCACACCGCAGATCTTCACGGTCTGCGAATAGATCACACAGGACTGCAGACTGCTTAAGTAAGGCATGATCGATGTCTCAAACATGGGAATCATTTCATTCGGCGGGCCCGGCATCAGGATCACATGTCTACCGTTTTCCGCCATGATAATACCCGGAGCCGTGCCGTTTGGATTGTCCACCACAATGCAGCCCTCCGGCACCATGGCCTGCTTCCAGTTATTGTCCGTGATCTCCATCCCTCTTTTTTCAAAAAAACTCTGAATGGCCGCCTTGCTCTCCTCATGAAGATACAATGTCTTTCCCATTACCCTGGCCGCCACTTCCTTCGTCAGATCGTCCTGAGTCGGCCCAAGTCCTCCTGACAAGAGCAGAATATCAGCCCTGCCAAGAGCTGTCTTTATCGTATCATACAGCCTGTCCTCATTGTCACCCACTACATCCTGATAATAACAGGAAAGGCCAAGCCCGGCACATTTCTCGGACAGGAAGGCTGCATTGGTATTCACAATATTGCCCAATAGAATCTCTGTTCCTACTGAAATCAGTTCTACGATCATATGCTTTATCCTTCTATGCTCTCTCTGCGTTTATTTCGTATCCTTCATAACGTCCTTGTTCTTCACCAGATAATCCACAAGCGACACCACTGTAAGGATTACCGCCACCCAGGTCACAATCACTGTCACAAGCTGCAGCGCCTCCAGATCTGCTATCATCAGACAGATCATGATGATCTGGAACGTAGTCTTGAACTTTCCCCAATAACTTGCCGCAATCACGACACCATTGTCCGAAGCCACCAGTCTGAAACCGCTGATAATAAACTCTCTGGCGATGATGACGATCACCATCCAGGCAGGAACTCTGCTAAGCTCCACAAGGCAGATCAACGCGGAACATACCAGCAACTTATCCGCCAGTGGATCCATAAACTTTCCGAAATTCGTCACCAGGTTGTATTTACGGGCAATCTTGCCGTCCAGCAGGTCTGTCAGGCTGGCAACAGCAAAGATAGCAAGTGCTATCCATTTGTCAACAGATGTTATGTCAATCAAAAGAAACACTACAAAGAAAGGGATCAGGATCACACGAAACATTGTCAGTTTATTCGGTAAATTCATCTTCCAACACTCCCATCAGATCATATTCATAAACGTCATTGATTCTCACTCTCACAAAATCGCCGGTCATCAGCTCCCGTCCCGTATTCACGAACAGCAGCCCATCCACGCCGGGTGCGTCTTTATAAGTCCGTGCCACATAGGCATCTTCATCGACAACTTTGCCCTCGATCACCGCCGTAACCACGCTGTCTACCATATCCTCCGCCGCCGCAAAAGCGATCTCCTGCTGCAATTCCATCAGTTCCGCAAACCGTCTCTGTTTAACCTCCTCCGCGATCTGGTCTTCCATCAGCGCCGCCGACGTATCCTCCTCCTGAGAGTAAGTAAAGACACCCAGTCTGTCAAACTCCATGCGGTCGATAAAGTCAAGCAGCTGTTCATGATCCTCCTGCGTCTCTCCCGGAAAACCAGTGATCAGCGTAGTCCGCAGACAGATATCCGGAATCTCCTCGCGCAGTCTGGCGATCGTCCGCTCCAACTGCTCCCTGTTGGTTCTGCGCCCCATTCTGCGCAGAATCGCATCGGATGCATGTTGAATGGGCAGATCCAGATAGTGACAGATCTTCTTCTCCTGCCGGATCGTCTTGATCAATGCCTCATCAATCTCCTCCGGGTAGCAGTACAGGATCCGTATCCAGTACAGCCCGCTGATCGCGCATAACCGGCGCAGCAATTCCGGCAGTGCCTTCTGCCCGTACAGATCCATCCCGTACAGCGTCGTCTCCTGCGCCACAAGAATCAGCTCCCTGATCCCCTGATCCGCCAGTCTTTCCGCCTCCTGCACCAGACTCTCCATCGGCACGCTGCGATAACTGCCCCGCACCCTGGGAATAATACAGTAGGTACAGCGCTTATCGCACCCTTCCGCGATCTTCAGATAAGCATAATGGCCGCCCGTGGTAACCACGCGGTCAACGCCTGTCAGAGGCTTCCTGTCCAAATTCTTGTAACAGTTGTTTTTTATGCCCTGCCCTACTTCCTCCAGGGTCTTTACAATCTCATCGATCGCCATTGTTCCCAGAATGGCATCTACCTCGGGAATTTCTCTCTGAATCTCCTCCCTGTAGCGCTGGGCAAGACATCCCGTCACGATCAGCGCTTCCACAGCGCCGCTCTTCTTAAGCTCCGCCATCTCCAGGATCGTATTGATACTTTCTTCCTTGGCATCATTGATAAAGCAGCAGGTATTGACCACCACAACATCTGCGTCCTGCTCGTCGTCGGTAAACTCATAACCGCTCTTTGCAAGCAGTCCCAGCATCATCTCGGAATCCACCAGGTTCTTGTCACACCCGAGAGATACGAACAATATTTTCTTTTTCATTGTTATGCTTCTTCCGCTTCCTGCTCTTCTTTTTCTTCCTCGCCAAGAATCTTGATCTTGCCCTGGTTCAACTCCTCCACAGCCACGGAAAGAGCCTTCTTTCCTTTGCCGTTTACCAGTTCCTCGTCACCGGCGATGATCTGTCTCGCCCTCTTGGAAGTAGCCATCACGATAGAATATCTACTGTTTACTACCGGATCCTCCCCTTCCTCAACTCCGCTGTTAACTACATTAATCAAATCTGCATAAGATGGATGTAACATCACATTTCTCCTTCCAGTTCTTTTCTGATATTATCGATAAATTCCCTGTTTCTGTGCGCCGCATTGTGAGCCGCCATGATGATCCTGTGTACCTCATCGACACACTTCTCCAGATTATCATTCACCACGATATACTCATACTTCTCGATGCCCATCGCCTCTTTGGCGGCGCGCTGCATACGTTTCTCAATCACTTCCGGCGTCTCCGTGCCCCGGCTCTCTAACCTGTATCTGAGTTCCTCGGCATCGGGCGTCATAACAAAGAGCGTCAGCGCATCCGGATACTGCTGCTTTACCTTATGTGCCCCCTGGATCTCGATCTCCAGGATCACATCACGGCCTTCCGTCAACTGCTCTTCCACATATTCCCGCGGCGTCCCGTAATAATTATCACAATAGCAGGCATACTCGATCAGCCCGTTCTCGGCGATCTTACGCTCAAACTCCTCCTTTTTCAGGAAAAAATATTCACGGCCGTCCACTTCTCCCGACCTGGGTTCTCTGGTAGTTGCAGAAATGGACAATGCATACCCATCATATTTCTCCACAAGCTTCTTAACCAGGGTGCCCTTCCCCGCTCCAGAGAATCCGGAAATAATGATCAAAATACCTTTACGCTTCATCTGCCTCTCCGCCTTCCATCTGTGCTCTGCCGGAAATGGTCTCCGGAAGTAAAGCCGACAACACGATCTGGTTGTTTTCCATCACCAGCACTGCTTTCGTTTTACGCCCCTGTGTAGCGTCTATCGCTGTTCCTGTCTCTTTCGCCTTCTGCACCATACGCTTGATCGGCGCAGAGTCCGGGCTGACGATCGCGATGATCTTTCCCGTATTGACCACGTTGCCGAATCCTACATGAATCAGCCTTCCCATGTCCAAATATCCCTCTTTCTCACTGCGTCCTGTCCCGTCCGTGTCCGCTCTTTGCCTTTCCACACTGTAAGAAAGGGCGGACCGCTATACCTTTTACTCAATGTTCTGAATCTGCTCGCGTACTTTCTCGATCTCCGTCTTTAACTCAATGGCACGGTTCGATATCGCCAGATCACTTGTCTTGGATAAAATGGTATTCGCCTCGCGGTTCATCTCCTGAGCAATAAAATCCAGCTTGCGCCCAATACTGCCGCCCTGCTGCAGACTCTCCTTCGTCGTCTCGATATGGCTCCGCAGACGCACCAGCTCCTCATCCACACATACCTTATCCGCGAAGATCGTTACCTCCATCAACAGACGGTTCTCGTCCACATTCGCATCTTCCAGAAGATCCTTCACCCTGTCCCGAAGCTTCTGCTTATACTCCGCAACGATCAGCGGTGACCGCTCCGTAATGTAATCCACATGCTCCAACATACCGTCAAGCTTGCCGAGCAGGTCATTTTTCAGGTTCTCGCCTTCCCTGACTCTCGTCTCCACGAATCCTTCTGCGGCTCCCCTGACTGCCTCCGCCAGTAGCTGCCACAGTTCCTCTTCGTCTGGCGTCTGCTCCTCCATACTCAGCACTTCCGGATACCGTGACAGAGCCGACACACGGATATCGTTCTCCAACGAGAAATCCTCCGCCATCCTGCTTAAGTACATCATATACTCTGCAGCCAGTTCCTTATTGTATTTCACACACACGTTAGACTCTGTAAGATCTTCATAAGCGATGAACAGATCAACCTTCCCTCGCTGGATATGATTCTTGAGTTCACTGCGTATCGCCGTCTCGAAGAAGTTAAGCTTCTTGGGCATTTTGATACTCACATCCAGATATCTGTGATTGACGGACTTCATCTCTACGCTGATCTTACGTTCCCCTCTGGCGATCTCACATCTGCCGAAACCGGTCATACTCTTTATCATAATCGTGTACTTGCCTTTCCTGTGTTGTGCAGGCACAATATTCTGCAGCCGCCCTGTATCCTCCGTATTCTCCCGTCTGTCTTCATGATCTGCCATGACGGACGGTTCCCGTTCCGGAGAGCGCTGCAAACTGCCTGTGCGTACAGATTTCATTATAGAATAATTACCCGTAGTAGTCAAGGAAGTTGAAAATTTCACCGACATATTATAAAATAAATAAACAAACAAATCTCTAATGGAAATCATAACGGATTGTGAGGAATTATCATGGCTTTTGACGGCATTACCATTGCAAATATCGTATCGGAGCTTGAGAAGAATCTCTCAGGCGGACGCATCTATAAGATCGCCCAGCCTGAGAACGACGAGCTTCTGCTGACCATAAAGAATAACGGCGCCCAATACAGGCTTCTTTTGTCCGCGGACGCCTCCCTGCCCCTGGTCTATCTGACACAGACTAACAAGCCCGGCCCCATGACAGCGCCAGGCTTCTGTATGCTGCTTCGCAAACACCTGCAGAATGCACGTATCCTTAGCATCACGCAGCCTGGCCTGGAACGGATCATACAGCTTACGCTGGAACATTTGAATGAACTGGGCGACCTGTGCCGTAAGAAGCTGATCGTTGAAGTAATGGGCAAACACAGCAATATCATCTTCTGCGACGATCAGGACAGGATCATTGACAGCATCAAGCACATCTCCGGTATGGTCAGCTCCGTCCGCGAAGTGCTGCCCGGACGAGATTATTTCATCCCTCAGACACAGAATAAACTGAATCCGCTCCGTTTCTGCATACAGTATACAGCAGATCTCCATGATACTGCTTCTGTAAAAACAGAAGAAGATCACAGTCTTCTGACTTATGTAAACTTCTGCGATGCTATGCGCACGAAGCCCATGGCAGCCTATAAGGCGCTTTATACCTCCTATACCGGCCTCTCCCCCATTATGGCACAGGAGATATGCTTCCGCGCCGGAATCGACGCCGATCTGCCTGCCAATGTATTGGAAGAGGCTGTCCTTCATACACTGTATGATACATTCACCGCTATGCTGCAGCAGGTAATAACAGGTGATTTTACTCCTTCCATCATCTATAACGGCAGAGAACCGATCGAATTTGCATCCCTGCCATTGACGCTATATGCAGACAAGACCGCCAGGACCTATGATTCCATCAGCGCCGTTCTGGAGCAATATTATGCCGAACGAAGCATAGTGACCCGTATCCGTCAGAAATCCGCAGACCTGCGTAAGATCGTTCAGACAGCCCTCGAACGCAACGTTAAAAAGTACGATCTGCAAATAAAACAGATGCAGGATACGGAGAAGAAGGACAAGTACAAAGTTTATGGAGAGCTGATCAACGCTTATGGCTATAACATAACACCCGACTCCAAATCCATGGAGGCCCTGAATTACTATACAAACGAGATGATCACCATTCCGCTGGACCCGACCCTCACTCCTCAGGAGAACGCACAGAAATATTTCGAGAAATACGGAAAACTAAAGCGTACCTATGAGGCACTCTCAGAATTGACTGTGCAGGTAAAAGAAGAGATCGAACATCTGGAATCCGTTCTGACCGCCCTGGATATCGCCATGCAGGAGGAAGATCTGGTACAGATCAAGGAAGAACTGATCGAAAGCGGCTACATCCGCAGAAAAGGCGGCACGAAGAAAGCCAAAATCACCAGTAAGCCTTTTCACTATATCAGCAGCGACGGCTTTCATATGTATGTGGGCAAGAACAACTTCCAGAACGACGAACTGACCTTCAAATTCGCTACCGGCAACGACTGGTGGTTCCACGCCAAGAAGAAGGCCGGATCCCATGTGGTCGTCAAAACAGAAGGACAGGAATTGCCCGACCGCACCTTCGAGGAAGCTGCCCGGCTGGCTGCCTACTATTCCAAGGGCCGCGAGCAGGCCAAGGTGGAGATTGACTATATCCAGAAGAAACACGTCAAGAAACCTGCCGGCTCCAAGCCCGGATTCGTAGTTTACTACACCAATTATTCGATGGCCATCGATTCGGATATCTCGGCCATCCGGCAGATCAACAAATAACATATGTAATCCCCGTAAAGCGCCTGTCCAGGGCAGCATGTTCTTTACGGGGATCATTCTTTGGATTAGATCGTATTGGACGTAAACAAAGATCTCACATGTGCGATCTCTTCCTGAGTCGCTTTCGCAGCCGGCACATAGTAGGATTTCTCACGTGCGATCTGATACAACTCCTCCTGAGACTGCTCACAGGCATTCCGGAACTGCCGCAATGTCTGCTTCAATTCCTTATTCTCTGTCTGGGCTATCATCTCCCCAAAACGTACCAGTTCTCCGTTAATCCCGGTCAGTGTATCTGCTACCATTGTCTTCTCTTCCATCTGCATTATAGGCCTCCTTTATTGATTCATTCATGTTATAGTGCACATCTTAACGGTTTTGTGCCTTACACTATCTTAAATACTCCATCAGCTGCTGCTTGTTCTGCATTGCCGACTGCGCGCCTTTCTCGAAGAACTGCTTCACCTTCGCATCGGATGCGCATTCTGCGTACTCTTTCATCTTGCAGTGCGTCACGTCATAGCCACCCATAAGATGACGAAGATTCTGTAAATCCAACTCTGATAAGTTTGCCATATGATTTTACCTCCTGAAATTAAAAATGATTGTCGCAAACAGTATTTGTATTTGGACAATCATTTATTCCCGTTTTTCTTTATTCAATTTATTTTTTTGTTCGCACCCTCGTTAATGTATTTTCCTTAACCAGAATCCCTCTTAGTCCAGTTCACACAGTCTCTTATCATCCGCATTCCTGCTCTGTCAGCGCCTGGCGAAATGCCTGGTCGAACAGCGGACTTTCTTTTTTCAGGGAGAGCGGTCTGCCCTCCCTGTTCAGGAAACAATGTCTGCTGCTCCCTGTAGTCCTCAATTCCCCCGACACCTGGTCCAGAATCTTGTAAGACAACTCCAATGTCACGCCATTATACTTCTCAACCTTCGGCAGGATCTCGACCACATCGCCGAAATGCACCATGGATTTATAGGCACAGTGCACTTCCAGAACGGGGCTGATGATCCCCTGCCTCTCCATATCGGCATAATCCACCCCGATCTCTTTCATATACCAGATCCGCGCGGATTCAAACCATCTGATATAGTTAGAATGATGGATGATCCCCATCTGATCTGTCTCATAATACTGTGTCTGATGTCTGTACCACTTCATAATAACCCCCATCATGCTCAGCCTGCCGCGCTTGGGCAGGCCACTTTCCTATTTCTCCGCCAAAACCGCCAGCAGATACTCCCACACTCTGCCCACAGACTCGATGCTTAAGCTTTCCTCCGTTGTGTGCACATCAGACATGTCCGGCCCAATGGAAACGCAGTCAAGCCCCGGAATCTTTGCCGCCAGCAGTCCGCATTCCAATCCTGCGTGGATTGCCTGCAGCTGCGGCCTGCAGCCGTACATTCTCTCATAGACAGCGGCCAGCCTGTCCCGCAGAGGAGACTCCTTGCGATATGCCCAGCCCGGATATGCACTTCTGACCTGCACTGCCGCCCCTGTCTTTCCGGCAGTCTCCTGCATCTGTTTACACAGATCCTCTTTCTCCTGATCGATGGAACTTCTCACCGCATAGCTGAGCTGTAAAGTCTCCTGTCCAAGCCTCATGATACCCAGATTGAGAGATGTCTGCACCAATCCATCCACGTCGCGGCTCATGGCAATAATACCGTTTGGCAGTGATGTAAGACAGGACAGCGCCTGCTTTGTACATGTCTCTGTCAGACACCTGTCCGCCTTCGTCTGCCCGCCCTCAGAACATGGGTTTTCCGTGCAGACAACACTGAAACCGGGATCTACAGCCTTCAATTCTTCTTTGATCTTATCTGTCTCTTTCTCGATACGGGCAAGCGCCTGTTCCTGCTCCTTGGCCGTAACCACAATAACGGCGCCTGCCTCCCGTGGAATCGCATTGTCGGCCTGGCCTCCCTGCAGCGCTGCCAGGCGAACCGTATTCTCCTTCGCCGCTGCCATCAGGATCCGTCCCAACAGACAATTGGCATTTCCCCTGCCTTTATCAATCTCCATGCCGGAATGGCCTCCCTGCAGTCCCTGAACGCTGATCTCCAGAACGCTGCTTTCTTTTGCTGCGATCGACTCCCACTGCAGAGGCATCTCCACATCCACCCTGGCGCCACCGGCGCAGCTCGTGATGATAACGCCTTCTTCCTCATTATCCAGATTGATCAGCTGTCTGCCATGCAGCATGGAAAGATCGATGCCATGCGCACCCGTAAGTCCGGTTTCCTCCTCGGTGGTCACTACCATTTCCAGCCGGGGATGGCTGATCTCCTGCGCATCCAGCAGCGCCAGAATATAGGCAACCGCAATCCCGTCATCACCGCCCAAGCTTGTCCCTTCTGCACTGACCCTGCCGTCTTTCACACACAGACGGAGCGGATCCTTTTGCAGATCGATATCACAGTCCGGCGTCTTCACCGTGACCATATCCATATGACCCTGCAGGATATAAGGCGCTTCCTGCTCATAGCCAGGTGTCGCCTGCTTTACGATAATAATGTTGTTAAGCTCATCCTGGATACACGCAAGCCCCCGGTCCTCGGCGAACTTTTTCAGATAATTGCTGACCTGTTTCTCATTGCCCGATCCCCGCGGAATACGGCTGATCTCCTCGAAAAAACGGAATACGCCCGCCGGCTTTAACCCATCTAATACACCCATGTTTTCTTCCCTCCAAACTATTCAGACACTGCCTGTCAATACTTGTCTATAGATTCCTGCTTCCTATTGAAAGAAGAGACAGAACTTCTCATCCCATCTCTTCTACATTTTCGTATATTCAGATTTCCTGCCGCCTGCTCTATTTCAGATTTGCCTTAGCAAGCTCTGCCAGAGAAGTAAATCCTGCCGCATCATTAACAGCCATCTCTGCCAGCATCTTCCTGTTCATCTCAACGCCTGCATTCTTCAGGCCATACATAAATTTGCTGTAAGACAGTCCGTTCATTCTTGCCGCCGCGTTGATACGAGCGATCCATAACTGTCTGAACTGACGCTTTCTCTCTTTTCTTCCTGCATAAGAAGAAGTCAGCGCTCTCATTACGGACTGCTTCGCTACTCTATACTGTTTGGATCTTGCGCCTCTGTATCCTTTCGCAAGTTTTAATACTCTGTTATGTTTCTTCTTAGCGTTTACACCGCCTTTAATTCTTGCCATGTCTATTTTCCTCCTTATGACTTCAAACTTCCCGTCATGCTGCTTTTACAGCACAAACATTCCAGGAAAATCTTCTCACACTCTTACAGATACGGTAAAATCTTCTTCATATTCTTAACATTCGTCGCATCCGTCATAGCAGGTTTTCTGAGATTTCTCTTAGTCTTAGCACTCTTCTTCGTTAAGATATGGCGTTTATAAGCTTTATTTCTTTTCAGTTTACCTGTTCCGGTTACTTTAAAACGTTTTGCAGCCGATCTGCTTGTCTTCATTTTTGGCATGTTAACATTCCTCCTGTGCTATATTCTTCCATTATGAGATATCAGTCTGAGATAACAAACTAAGATATCAGTTTATTTCAACTAAGCAGCTAACGCTTCTCAGCCAAAAACATGGCCATACTCCGGCCTTCCACCTTCGGCGCCTTATCCACAACCGCAACGTCGGAAAGCGCCTGTGCAATATCATCCAGGATATGCTTGCTGTTGTTCATATGCGCCATCTCGCGCCCGCGGAAACGGAGCGTAATCTTCACCCTGTCGCCCTTGGTAATAAATTTCCTGGCGGCATTCACCTTCGTGTTCAGGTCGTTGGTGTCGATATTGGGAGACAGACGAATCTCCTTGATCTCCACAGTCTTCTGTTTCTTTCTGGCTTCCTTCTCTTTTCTTGTCTGTTCGTACTTGAACTTGCCGTAATCTACGATCTTGCAGACAGGCGGTTTCGCTGTAGGTGCAATCTTCACCAGATCCACACCGGCCTCCTCCGCCAGCTTCATGGCATCCCTCGTCGGCATAACGCCAAGCTGCTCTCCGTTTACGCCGATCACGCGCACTTCTCTGTCTCTAATCTGTTCGTTAATGAATAAATCGCTAATGGTTCTACCCTCCATACCCATAAAAAATAAAAGTGGATAGCATATCTATCCACTTGTCGGTTCATCTCAATTAAATCACACTGCCATATATACTCTACCATAATGGCAGACATAACAGCGTAACTCCTGAAATATGAACACTTGCGAACCCCATCGTTGCAAGGTGAGAGTGGATACTCTGCTTGATTATCAGTCCTATGCTATCGCATCTCTAACACTCTAACACAGGATGACGGCTGTGTCAACTGCATTTTATAAAAATTTTACTTCATCTCATTTTACTTCAATCGTAGCCGCGCTGGCCTCATACAACTCCATATAATCATAGTCGCTGGTCTGCGAATAGGTGATCATATAGCTTCTGTCCGCATTAATGGCATATTGCAGCTGCGTAATCTCCACGCCGCCCACCGTATAATGGCACAGGATGCGGAATGCCGGATAACCGCTGATCTCTACATGCTCGAAACTGTCAACAACAATTTCCACATCCTCACCGTAGACATCCTGCAGATCCACCTCCATTTGCTCCGTAAAGGCTTCTTTTGTCAAAAGCTGCAGAGAAATGTCTTCTTCCATCTCCGCGTAATAAATCGTGGACGCATCGATCGGATAGCGTTTCCGCACATACAGATTGGCTTCTTCCTCCGATTCCGCAAACCCTTCCGGGATATCGAAGCTGCATCCGGTAGTGGTACGTCCCTCTTCCATTACCGATGTATCCATATTCTCCTCTTCCAGAAGCTCCTTCGTCAGTTCCTTACGGGTCTCCTCGTCAAGCTCCATCTGGTCCCGGGAGCCTTTATTCCACGGTCCGGACTGCTGCGCCTGTTCTGTGGATTCCCCTTCTGTTTCTGTATCTTCTGCCGGTTCTGTTACCTGTTCTCCGGTCGGTGCCTCCGCACCTGTATGTACTGATTCGCCCTCACCGCACCCTGTCAGAAGCAGCGCCGTGCATACCCCCGCCAGAAACAGCGAAAACCGTCTTTCCTTTCTTCTCTTCACTCTTTCCTCCCTATCGCCCTTAACACGATTCTATTTGATGCGTGCTGCCCGCAGCAGATCATAAACGCCTGCCGCAGACACCGCTTTTCCTAATAACTGTTACATCTCCTTGAAAGTGGAACACTCTGTCCCGGCACTGCTGTTAGCGCCGCCGCCTTTGATGTCCACATGCTCCGCGTGGCACTTGTAGTTACTATTATACACACATTTGACCGCCTCGCAATCAATACTGATCGTTCTGCAGGGATGCTCCAGGGAACTGGTATAAGAATCATCTCTTTTCTGCGCAAAACTCTCACAGCATGTATCATTACAACAGTCTGCATGTTTGCCGCCTACCATAATATCACCCTTGCAGCAGCACTTATCCTTGTTGTAGGAACAGTTTTCCACACCACATTTTAATTCCGCCATAATAACCTCCTGCTCTTGGCATACCGCCTCGTGTTTTCTGCCATGCCGCTTTCGCGGTATCACAATACACTATTATTATGGCCTCAAATAGAAATCCTATACAGATTAAACCAGTATCTCTCCAGAAGATAACTGCCTGTCTCCTCAATTTGCAATCCGTCCGCTTCCCATTCCTCCACCACAGCGTCGCGACTGTTAAAACTGCCGAGAAACCAGACATTCCTGCCCTCTTTACACCATTTTTTTATTTCTGCAGTCTCTTCCAATGCATCAAAAGGCCTGATGATATCCTGGATCAACGTTTCCGGTGTTCCGCACCACAGATAGCTTTCTGTTTCCACCGGCAGATAATAAGCTGTCACCGCCTGTACCTGGTCAAAATTATAGAGTACAACGTCTTCTTTCGCAATGGAAGATAATGCCGCTTCCGTCTCTTTCATCAGCCGGATCTTATATTCCTCTTCTCCCATAAAAGCCTGGTAATCACGCAGACCGACGATCACCATAAATACTGTTATTCCCATCGCGATGCCGGATCCTATTCTTCTGCTTCTGATCTGCTTATTATCCGCCTGCGCCATATTCCACAGATAATCCAATCCCACCGCAAAACTCAGCCAGAAGCACCCCATCGCCGGAATCATATAGCGGTATACAAAGACCGGCCGTAATAATATGGAAGCAGCAAAACCGAACAGCACAAGTCCCGCCAGCACGCCCACACCTGCCGCCAGAAAAACAGCCTGTGCTGAAAGCTCCGTCCATACCAAGCTGCCAGCGTTTCTTCCGTCCTTAACTCTCCCCTGATGGCAGCATTTTATCATACGAATCACACTATACAGGACTACTGCCGTATAGATCCCCGTCATCGCGACAGCCAATACCACATTCAGGACTTCATTCGTAAAAGCCGGTTTCATCAGAAACTTCACACACCCGCCCAGGCTCCGCCAGCTCAGCGGCAGAATCCAATAATTGGCATGCACTGCCGTGATCTGTCGATACAGGATCACAAGCCACGCCGCATAACCGATCACCGAGACTACCACCCAGAGAACCCATTCCGGGATTCTTCTCCTGTCCCTGCGCCACAGCTCAACCAGTACATAGAGATAGACCATAGCCGCCGATACCGCCGCAAAATACTGCGTATATGCCGCCGCTAAACCGTAACAGGCCATCGCGGCGCCGTGCAGTTTCCGTACGCTTACCTTTCCGAAAACGCCCTTTGTCCTGCCAGGATCATCCTGCGGATCCACATCCTTACCATCCGGCGCACACACCATCCCATAGCCATGTAGAAAAGCCGCCGTCACGAACAGAAACGCCCAGCTGTACATCCGCATTTCCACCGTATATCCGCTCAGCTGCGGCATGGCGGCCGCACAGAACAGAAACAGACCGCCGGCAAAAATACTGAATCTTTTTCGTACAAAAGTCACACTGTAAAGCAGCAGAACAAAGTATGGCAGCACCGAAACCATTTTCGCTGCCGCGACAGTGCTTACCCCCGGCAGTATCAGTTTACATAAGTCCACAAAGACTTTAGTGATCATATAGTACAACGGCGGATGCACATCCTGCGCCGTCAATCCAATCAGCTCACCGTAGGAATGTTCGATCAGCCCCACGGTAAACAGCTCGTCGTACCAGATATCATTACTGAAACAAAGCATCAGGCTTTTGCCGAGCAGGACTACGCTGATGCCAAGCAGGAGATATCCCAGGATATCCCTGCCTGACGCGCAGTATTTCTTTTGACGCCTTCCTTTATGTTCCATACTTTTGTCCCTTTATTTCTTCTCATCCTGGGGCATTTCCTGTCTGATCTCCTTTGTCCGGATCTCCTTACAGATCTGATCGATAAACGCCTGCAGCGGCTTCACGCCCTCGTCGCCAGCATAACGGCTTCTCACGGATACGGTCTTATCCTCCGCCTCCTGTGCGCCGACTACCAGCATATAAGGTACTTTCGCCAGTCTCGCCTCCCTGATCTTGAAACCGATCTTCTCGGATCGATTGTCACAGGTCACGTCAATATCGCTTCGTGCCAGCTCCTTGCGTACTTCTTCCGCATAGTCCTCATATTTTTCGGAGATCGGCAGGATACGCACCTGCTCCGGGCAAAGCCAGGTCGGGAACTTACCTGCGTATTTCTCGATCAGCCACGCCAGCGTCCTCTCATAACAGCCAAGCGATGTCCTATGGATGATGCAGGGACGAACCTTGTCGCCGTTCTGGTCAATAAAGTACATATCAAACTGCTCCGCCAGCAGCGCATCCCACTGGATCGTGATCATGGTATCCTCTTTGCCGTATACGTTTCTGGCATTAATATCCACCTTTGGCCCATAGAACGCCGCCTCGCCCACATCTTCCACAAAAGGAAGATCCAGCTCGGTCAAAATATTGCGGATGTGTTCCTCCGTCTCGTTCCACACTTCCGGCTCACCGATATATTTGCCCGGATTCTCCGGATCCCATTTTGACAGATGCCAGGTAATGTCATCCAACAGCCCCAAGGTTGACATAATATATTTCGCCAGAGCAATACAACCCTTGAACTCCTCCACCATCTGATCCGGCCTCACCACCAGATGACCCTCAGAGATCGTGAACTGGCGCACGCGGGTCAGACCGTGCATCTCGCCCGAATCCTCATTTCTGAAAAGAGTGGAAGTCTCACCGTAACGGATCGGCAGATCCCGGTAAGAATGCTGCGTATTCTTATAGCAGTAATACTGGAAAGGGCAGGTCATCGGGCGCAGGGCGAACACTTCTTTGTCTTTCTCCTCGTCTCCCAACACAAACATGCCTTCTTTATAATGATCCCAGTGGCCGGACATTTTATACAGATCACTCTTAGCCATCAGCGGCGTCTTCGTCCGCACATATCCCCACTCTTTGTCCTCCAGGTCCTCGATCCAGCGCTGCAGCTTCATCACCATCTTCGTGCCTTTTGGCAGAAGAAGCGGCAATCCCTGCCCGATCACGTCCACCGTGGTAAACAGCTCCATCTCCCGCCCCAGCTTGTTGTGGTCGCGGCGTTTGATATCCTCCAGATGTTCCAGATGCGCCTCCAGCTCCTCTTTCTTCTGAAATACCGTACCATAGATACGCTGCAGCTGCGCCCTGTCAGAATCACCCCGCCAGTAGGCCATGGAAGAAGAAATCAGCTTGTAAGCCTTGATATTCTTCGTGCTCATCAGATGCGGACCCGCACACAGGTCCACGAAACCGCCCTGGTCATAGAAAGAAATCTCTGCATCCTCCGGCAGATCCTGGATTAGCTCCACCTTATAAGGTTCTCCCTTTTCCTCCATGAATTTGATTGCTTCCGCTCTGGGCAGGGTAAATCTCTCAATCTTGTGACCTTCCTTGATGATCTTCTTCATCTCTGCTTCCAGCTTATCCAGATCCTCTCTGGAAAAAGGCGCCGCATCAAAGTCGTAATAGAATCCGTCCTCGATGGCCGGCCCAATGGTCACTTTTGCCTCCGGGAAAAGCCTTTTCACCGCCTCCGCCAAAATATGAGATGTCGTATGCCGAAGCGCCTTAAGTCCCTCCGGATCGCTGGCTGTCAGAATATTAAGGCTGCAGTCTTTGTCGATTATAGTCCGCAAGTCCTCCACGACACCGTCCACTTCGCCGACGCAGGCTGCTCTGGCCAGTCCTTCCGAAATATCATGGGCAATATCATAAATACTCATTGCCTGTGCATACTCTTTGCATGATCCGTCTTTTAATGTAATTTTCATGATTCCCTCCATACCGGAGCATGTTTGCGAAGTCCGCAAGCCTACTTCAAATCTCAGCCTGCGATTCCGAGTTTGCGCTCCGGCACAAACTCACTTCTCTTTTGCCTTTTCCTATTCTCAATTTACTTGATTACTTCCCTGACCGTCCCACCGATCACTTCGCTATTTCTTCCATTCCGAAGCGCCTTGCGCCGAGGACGTGAACAGAATTTTTAACCGAACTTGTTCAGTTTGTTGAACTAAACTGCTCCTCAACGCCATCCTGCATTTCGGTGTTTCCACAATTATTGCCGTTATAATTGCCATTATTGCTGAACAGGCTGAACCCATGCGTAAACGGCGCCGTCAGCAAACCGATGCAGATTCCCGCAAGCAGCAGGACCGCGCCGATTAAGATAAAATCCAATCTGGTAAGAGTCAGTTCGCCTTTCGTAAAGCCAGCTGCCTTCTGCTTTAATTCTGTTGTCGTCATATCTTCTTCCTCCTTATGAAAAAATATAAAAAATCCCCTGCACTGCCATTACGACAATGCAGAGGACGTATCTACTTACGCGGTTCCACCTCGCTTGTTTCGTGCGCTGATAACGACTTACCGAAACCTCTCATTCGACTGTAACGTGTGTCAACGGACCGGATTGGGGCCACTCGGAGTTAGTTTTCAAATGCTTCCGGCAAAGACGCTTGCAGCACGGGGCGTCTCTCTCTGTTACGTTCCACATTCTACTCTTCTCGTCAACGTGTTGAATTTATTTTGCAGCCTCGTAAACCCGAGGCGCTTAACGCTGTTTCCACCTGCTTTATTCGTATTCTATGCCAAGCGGGCAGAAAAGTAAAGAGGCTTTTTCAAAAAAATATTTAAATAAAATATTAACCAGGTCATGCCTCTGTATCCAGAAGCACTTCTTCTATGATCCGTGAGGCACAGGCAATAATGCCCGGGCATGGCCTCGATGCATAGTATTCCGGCGTCCGGATGGACGGTTTTGCGCTTTCCTCCGCGCCCTCCTCCAGTCCCAGAAGTTCCCTGCATATGATCGAACCGTATTCTTCCCGAAAACGGGCGCTCATCTTCCGCACCAATGCATAGATATGCTCTTTGGCTTCCTCGTTCTCAGGATCACTGTTTCCTTCCTTCAAGCCGGCCAGCATAGCCATGGAAGACACCGCACCACATACTTCCCGCATTCTGCCCACACCTGCGCCCATAGCGCTTGACATCCGCAGCGCCGTCTCCCTGTCCATACCGAAACAGTCCGCATAGGTGGAAAAGACGGATTGGGCACAATTATAGCCCTCCTCAAAAGTCGCCACTGCTCTGTCTGTGCGGGATTCAAATTTGCTCTTTTCCATAGATAATCCTGATCCTGTATCTGTTCTTAATTACTGCTATTACCGATTATTACCCTTCACGGCATGATTATGCATTCTTACCGCAGCACTTCTTATATTTCTTGCCGCTGCCGCAAGGACAGGGATCGTTCGGATATACCTTCGGTCCCTTGTGAATCGTAGTGGACGCCTTCTGCTCCTTGTACAAGGCCTTCCTGGCCTCCTCGTCATAGATATCGTTCCACTCTTCCAGATTATATAACCAGTCAGCTCCCGCCGCCACCATGTTCTTATAGAGAAGTTCCTTGTCGAAGCCCAGATTTACCTTCGTATCCTCCTCCATCTCCTCGATCGGATTCGCCTCTTTCAGGCTGTCATTGATCCCGTCCAGGAATCCCGTCATCGTCATGATATCAATACTGTATTTCTCGGCAAGCTCCTTCACGGTTCCTTCCACTACTACATCCGGCTCCTTCAAAAGCTGTGCATAGATTTCCTTTTCTTTCATAAAATAATCAGACCATAATCTCTGCAGATCGCCTTTGTTCGCCGTCTCAGAATATGCCATATCACGCCATTGTTTCAATAATGCCATTGCTTCATACCACCTTTATCCTGTAATTAAAATACCGGCAAAATCCCCTGTCTTTCCTGAATTCACAGGCTCTTTGCCATATCCATTGCCTAGTATATAACATTTTTTAGCAAAAGTAAATTTATATTTCCTTAAGAATTCCCGCATGGAATTTTCCACGCGGCATCTGACACCTTATAGAAGCGCAATCAACTGTTCCACGGCCTCCTCCTGCGTGGCCCAGCTTGTGGCAAACCGCACCACCGTATGCTCCGCATCATACTTTTCCCAGAAATCAAATACTACCTTCTCCTGCAGTTTACGCATCCTCTCATTCTCCAGCACAATAAAAATCTGATTGGAGGGCGTTTCCAGATAAAAGTCATAACCTCTCTGTATAAATGCACGCCGCAGCATACCCGCCATGCGGACCGCATGGCTGCCGATTTCCATATACAGTCCGTCTGTAAACAGCGTATCAAACTGTATGCCCATCAGCCGTCCCTTCGCCAAAAGCGCTCCGTGCTGCTTGACCAGCGTCATAAAATGGGGCGGCCTGTTTTTCTTTGTAAATACAACCGCCTCTCCACACAACGCACCCGCCTTCGTTCCACCGATGTAGAACACATCGCAGTACCTGGCAATATCCGGCAGCGTCACATCCGTACCCTCACCGGCCAGCCCGTAGAGCAGCCGGGCGCCGTCTAAGTATAACGGCACACGGTATTTCGAGCACACCGCAGAGATATCCTGCAATTCCCGTTTCGTATAAAGCGTACCATACTCTGTCGGATGGGTAATATAAACCATGCCGGGAAACACCATATGTTCATGATTCACGTCCCCGTAAAACGTCTCCAGATACCGCTCGATCTGTGCCCCTGCAAGTTTGCCCTCTCTGTGCGGAAGTTCAAGTACCTTATGGCCTGTATATTCAATCGCGCCCGCCTCGTGCACACTGATATGGCCTGTGTGAGCGGCGACCACGCCCTCATGCTTCTGCAGCATGGCATCGATAACTACCTGATTGGTCTGGGTACCGCCGGCCAGAAAATACACGTCTGCGTCCGCGCATTGGCAAGCCTCCCTGATCTTCTCTCCCGCCGATGCACAATACCGGTCGTTCCCGTACCCCGGCATACTTTCCCGGTTAGTGTCTGACAACTTCTGCAGGATCTTCTCATGCGCCCCTTCGGCGTAGTCGTTGGCAAAATACAACATAGCATTATCCTCCGGATTTTCTTTTTACGGATTTTCTTTTCACGGATTCTTGTTCCTGGATTCTTATAACAGTATTTCTTTCTCTCTTATTGTCTCCTGCAGGATCGCATGGAGCTGCCACACAGGCAGCAGCCTGTCTGCATTCGATTATAGGATAAAAGGGATGCCGGAGCAATATAGATTTTTTGAAAAAAATTTTTTAAAAAAAGATACTGCCGTGTATAAGAAAGAAAAAAGAGGGTACAATGATAATAGTCAAAAGATAAGGAAATACTTATCCTCCCCTAAGGAAGCCTTCAGAGCTGCGGAATCCGCGGTTTTGGGGGCTTCCGCTATGTTTAAGGGATTTAAAATTGTACTTTCATTCCTATGTCCTACATTTCTTGAAACCAATGCCAGCTTCATGCCTTTATCCAGACAATTAGTCACATAGCTTCTTCTGCAGGTATGAATAAACGACTGTTCCATTTGTCAAGATACGGATAAAATCATCAAAGTGATACTTCTTAATCTTCCAGGCAGGGATTTTCCCCAAACTGCTATCTTTCACATAATTTACATATTCTCCCTCAGCATCCGCTGCCAAGGGCAAGGATGGAATACACAAGCTGCTTTGCACTAAGCCCCACTGCCACGCTCTCCTGATATTTTTCTATATCTTTATTATTACTTCCTACTCTTTGAAAGATATGATAAAGTGGCAGCCCTGCCGCTTATCTGTTTTTCCATACTTCCGCTTGGAAGAAAGCTTCTCCTGCAGAGCGGTATCTGCGTTGCAGTTATAGCTTCCCATCAGTGAACCTTTCTGCATCTTCTCTTCGTCTGTAATATAGGAAATGGCATTTGCAAAGTACATAGCCATATACTTTTTTCCTGTCCGATAGATACAGGATAGCTTGGTGATTGCGATTGACTTCCTCCTTAATAAACCAAACAAAACATATATTTTGTTAAAAATTATTCTTCTCTTTCTACTAAATTTATTCCTTCCATAAATTCTTCCGTTTTCATTAACATTGCATATTGAAAAGGTGTTGAATTAATAAAGTATCCATCAAAGCAATTTAATTCTAATGGCTTGTATTCACCACCAATAACCATACGCCATTCATTTTGCATCTTATACTGCATCCCTTTAACAAAATACCTATCGGTTATGCTTCCAATGGTACTATATGCCGACTTATTAGAAAAATCAAATAAATCACGATACTTTACAATGCCTGCATCATATCCAAACTGTGGAATATGTATCTTTTTTGCCAACTTTATTTTTTCAAGGAATTCAGAAGACCAGAATGTTAACACATAGTCACCAAATTGTTTCATTTCCTTTTTGTATTCTTCTAACAATATCCAACGATTCTTTTCTTTTTCTTCCATAATCTCTTTTGTTATAGCTGAAGCGCAAAACATAAGAAAATTATCATCATTATATAGTATTTGCGTTACGGTATTTGGTCGTGGTAAATAATCAAACATATTTTTTCCACTTTTATCGTAAATAGCTATTGTTGAAGGATTTATTGGTATTTTCCCTTCCATAGAATCTCCCCGATAGTCTGTTCCATCATTTCTGTAATTTTTAATAGAATTAAAAAATATCTTTCCATTCTTCAATTCTTCTAAATGTTCTTTCTTACCATATTTTGCCAGTAAATAGCAACTATTCCCCATATGCACCTCTTATTAATCATCTTCTATGATTAGTTCAAACATTTCCGCCCATTATCCCACCAATTCAGGAATCTGTATTTTTGTCGCATAAATCATCTAAATTGGGATCAATCTAATAGCATCCTTACTATTAACCAATCCAACAACAAGCGAATGCCCTACATCTGACATTCACGCCGATTGTGCTTATTTCATTCCGTAACCGCATCACTTCCAGTTCCAGCTCTTTGCTCCTTGGATGTTCCGACTGATTTTAAGAACAGATAACGGATATATTCTGATTCATTCATATTTTCAACTTTGGAACGTTCCTCCAACTGTTTTGTTGTTTCTTCGATCAACTTAAAGCGCTTCCAAACCCTGTTTTTGCCTTTCGGTTTTTCCATATATTTAACAAACGTCAATATATAAAACTACTCCTTTATAAACGCTTTATCAGCTACAGACATTCCATCCTCGTCAGATCTATAACGCTCTACTTTCATATGCAGGTCATATTTCTCACGGAGTTCCGTAATTTTACCCATCATGGGGGAAGCGTGGTGGACATCTATCGAGTGCTGGTCTTTCCAGCTGTCAACTAAAAGAACCGTTTCTTTATCTGCCATTGGAAAAAAGTACTCATATCTGATATTTCCATCTTCTGCACGAATGTCATCCACTATCCCGCTGGAAATCATTTCCTCTGCAAATTTTTTTGCATTACCGTTTCTGCCGCTATAATAAATATTTATTGTAATTGCCATTCTTGTTTTCCTCCATCATATTCATATTATCCTGGTGTACAGACCACTTCTCTCATACCTGCTCCTCATACATAAATTCTACAAATGCTCTGCAAACATGAAATTATCTTACTCTTGCCATATAATATTCATCCAAATACTCTCCATCTACACAAACCGATTTTCGTTTAATGCCCTCTATCTCGAAACCACTTTTTGTATACAGGTGTTTTGCAGCTTCATTCTCACAAATTACAGTTAACTCCAGACGGTCAACTTTATTTTCTTCCGCCCAGACATTCAATCTTTTAAAAAACTCTGTTCCAATCCCTTTACCACGATAATCCGTTAAGATACCAACAACGATATATGCAGAATGAGCGATCCGTTTCAAATTGCCTTTTTGTGCCGATATGTATCCTATAAGCTTATGATCTGTTTCGGCAACGAGAAGGAAATCTTTTCCTTCAACGGATTCTCGAATTACAGACTCAATTATAGAAAGATTCTTTGCCCTCTCACCCGGTTCATACAGCATATACTTTGTTTCATAATCCAATTGATTCATCAGACCCCAGAATTGTTCCGCTTCATCCACGGATAGTTTTCTATACTCCATTTTCATACCCTCACAAATTCTACACACCTCTGCACTCTGCCTTACTTCTACCTGCTGTTGCTCTAAGGTTTCCGCATAAATTTCCTAACTGCAGCGTCCATGCGATTTACCTTCTTCCAAATACAAAAAACTTTGAATCTGTTTCACTATTATTATATCCGCTGTTTCATTTATTCACAACCTTCTTTATCATTGATCCCTTATTTACTAATAGCTTTACTAATATCTCATCTTTGCACATACCATTTCATCTATTTCGATTCCTTTTGTATTCTATTTAGCACTATCATACTTATTTACTTATTGCGAACATCCCATGCACCACTGTCAACACATGGGATATTTCGTCATATACCGCCAGTTCTGATGCCCTTTCCCCTTCGACCACGCCGGATGCAATAATGTGATGAGCGGTCATAATGTTCCAATGCCCATGGTCAATTCCGACACAGATCAGGTCTGATCAAAAACAAGGCACACATTGTGAATCCGTTATACCTGTGTTATACTTTCAATATCCATGATACCGGGGCAAAAGTCATAAACCGTGTTATTACTCGCTTATCGGCAATTTGATGACTTTAAAAACCTCGCATCATAGCATCGGGCACGGCAAATTAACAGCTTCGGAAGGAATCTTAAAGTATGCGTTACAAAAACATCATCAGTATATTGATCTCAGTACTGGTTATGCTCATTTTTCCCTGGTGTGCAGTAACCTTTATAAGCGCTGATGGCGCTATGGCGGCATGTTTTCTGCTGTTTTTCGCAATAAATCCTCTGGCATCAGTAGCTATTGGAATAGTATCCGGTCGAAGTATTCGTACATCATGGTTCCAACCCGGACTATCGGCCAGCTTTTTTCTACTGGGAACATTCCTTTTCTTTGATATGGGAGAACCGGCATTTATTCTCTATGCGGCAGTTTATCTTCTGCTGGGATATACTGCCATGCTGATCACCTCATTTATTGCGAGAAAATCTATAAGGAGGAACTATCTATGAGTATTATTAAAGTTGAGCGCCTCGTCCGCGATTATGGCGGCGGAAAAGGTGTATTCGATGTATCCTTCCATGTTGACCAGGGCGAAGCGTTTGGATTCCTGGGGCCGAACGGGGCTGGCAAAACAACAACAATACGCCATCTAATGGGATTTCTGAAGCCGGCATCCGGAGAATGCAGCATCAATGGCCTGGATTGTTGGCGCGAAAGGGACAAGGTGCAGGCAAATCTGGGCTACATACCCGGTGAGATCAGCTTTTTCGAGGACCTGTCCGGCACGGAATTCCTGAAATTTATCGCAGAGTACCGTAAGATCGGTATCCAGAACCGCAGGGAAGAGCTTCTGGAACGTTTTGAGTTAGACCCCAGGAATAAAATCAAAAAAATGAGCAAGGGAATGAAGCAAAAACTGGGGATTGTTGCCGCTTTTATGCATGATCCGGATATTCTGATCCTTGACGAGCCGACCAGCGGCCTTGACCCATTGATGCAAAACAGATTTATCGATTTAATTGCGGAAGAAAAAAAGCACGGCAAGACAATCCTGATGTCAAGTCATATGTTTGAGGAAGTTGAACGGACCTGTGACCGCATTGGGATCATCCGAAAGGGCAGAATGGTTGCCGTGGATGCTGCCGCGTCGCTGCGGGAACGCCATACACGCAGCTATACCGTAACCCTTGAAAGCGAGTCCGCCGCCGAAGCATTTGCCATAGATTTCAATGGTATGCGCAAGGGATTAAAGGTCACCGTTACAACAAAACAAAGTCTGGAAGAAATCTTTATGAATTATTACGGAGGTGAGAAGCATGACGAACATGGCGCTGTATAAACGCGAAATGAAAGGAAGCATAAAACTGCTGGTTATTTTCAGCGCGGTCATCACCTTGTATGTTTCCATTATCATTGGTATGTACGACCCTGAGCTGATGAAAACCTTAGACGGTTTTGTGGAAGCCATGCCGGAATTGATGGCCTCTGTTGGTATGAAGGCAGATGCGGCCACGCTTCTGGGATTTATGGTATCTTACCTTTACGGATTTATCCTGTTGATCTTTCCGATGCTATTCTGCATCCTGCGCGGAAATGCTCTGATCGCAAAATATGTGGATAAAGGTTCTATGGCTTTGTTAACTGCTGCGCCTGTAAAACGGCGCACCATTGCATTTACGCAGATGAAAGTGCTCGTAAGCGGCATTTTGCTGCTTATTCTTTACAGCACGATCCTGGAATTCATCTGTGCCGAAAGCGGTTTCCCGGGGGAACTTGATATCACATCGCTGATTATGCTCAATGGTGGTCTCCTGTGCCTGCACCTGTTTATCGGCAGCATTTGTTTCCTCTCTTCCTGTCTGTTTTCGGATACAAAATACAGCATTGGCTTTGGAGCCGGGATCCCGATCCTTATGTACGTATTACAGATGCTGGCAAATGTGGGCGGCGATGCGGAAACGGCAAAATATTTTACGTTCTTTACTCTGTTCCATCCCGACGGCATCATTGCCGGCGAAAGCCAGGCAGCTGTGAGTAGCCTCATACTGCTGGCAGGCGCCATTATCTTATATGCCCTGGGGATCATAATCTTTGACAGAAAGGACCTGCACCTGTAACAAACAGGACGCCGGCCGTATACACAGTTTTCCGGCCGTCAAAGCGGCCGAAGGCGACGGTAAGGAAAGAATCTATGTCGTCGAGCCAACCGGAGAATTTGAAGATGACCCCAATCTTACAGACCAAAAATTCCCCGGAAATCCTACAAAATCCTATCGATCGAAGCAGCCTCTGAAAGTTGTTGCAAAGGTAATCCTATGGGAAGGACATTCTCCTGCGACGTTAAACACTATGACAGAAAATCTTAGGAAACTATCAAAGATGGGGATCAGGGCAATTGTCTGATACTACATCTCCCCTGATACACTCCTGTTCCAGCTTCACATCATGCGCCAGCATATAGTCAATCACCTCACGCAGCTCTTCCCGGCCGCGCATCTTCTGCAGCCGTTTCCTGTCGTTCTCCGTCAGCGGCCTGCCGTACTGTTCATAGGTCTGCAGTGTCTCCAGCTCCATCCGGTACATCCGGAAGGGAATGCCCGTCTTCTCCCGCAGGTCACGGTAGATCTCGAACCCGCCGGCGTCAATATCCCCGAAATGACGATACGCTGCCTGCGGGCAGGCCGCATGGAGTTCCATAAGCAGGGCGCGGCGAACGCTGTTGTGATAACCGCCCAGATATACAAGCAGGCTGTCTTCCTCCTGCCAGCGGAAAAAGGTGGTCAGATTCTCGATGGTGATCACCTGCTTCACCGCCGCCGTACCCGCAAACCGTATCCTGCCGATATCCTCCCCGGAGATGCCAAGTCCCTGCTTTAACACCGACAGATCTATCTTCTCCGCTCCCACTAAGAGCGTCGCATTCCCTTTCAGATAAACATAGTCCGGCGTATGGTAGATGCCGTATTCCGCCAGGATCTCCTCCACTGCCGCCTCCTCACATCCTGCCTGAAACCGCCTGAAAATATGGGCGATCCTGCCTTCCATCTTCTCGAAGGCCTTGGAATCCTGGAAATGCCGAATCGAAAATTCCCGCAGGTACAGCGGCTCTTCATTCTTCTCGATGGCCTCTATCACGGCAAGCAGCCGCCTGGTAGACGCGATATCCTCCAGCTGCACGAATTCCTTCACGGATTTATGTTCCGCCAGACGTTCCAGCACATGGGCCGCAAAAGCACGGCAGACCGGCGTCGGCTCCTTCGCAAGGCACTCTTTCAGCAGCTGTCTGTGTCCTGCCGCCAGATCCTGCTTCGGCACCCGGCGCACAAAAGCATAGGCCGTCTCCAGATTTTCCGTCTGCAGCTGTACCCTGGCGATGATATGCCCTTTGCGCCCTCCCTGCCAGCAGATCCGTATCAGCTGCTTTTCCTCCAGACTTTCCATGAAAAAGTGGATCCGCTCATATTCCGAAGAGCTTTCGTCGAAGTAAGCCGGCAGTGCCTTTTTCGTAAAACGGAACTCGATATGAATATTCCTTCTGTTCTCTCCTGTAGAAAGCAGGCTGGACTCATAAGTGTCCAGCAGCCTGTTCAGGATCATCTTGTCATACTGCACCATTGTAATACCTCTCCGCGAAGCTCACCTTTTCATCCGTCATCACCAAAAGTGTCTCCTCCACAAAGGGGCTGATATACTGGATCTTATCCGGCGGCGCCGCGATCAGGATCTGCAGCGGCAGCCTGCGCAGGAATTCCAGCACCCCGCCGATCCGCTCGTCATCCATGTTGTTAAAAGCCTCGTCGAACATCACCAGCCCCACGGCCTCGCCGCCGATACCGTTGCGGTATAGCTGCACGAAGGAGGCGGCCACGGTCACATAGAAGGGCGTCTGGGTCTCCCCGCCGCTCTTCTCCTCACACACCTTGGAATACAGCGAATAACTGTCGTCGCTGTGCAGGATGCGGATATCATAATCCATATAGGTCCTGTAGTCCGTAAACTCGTCCAGTGCCTTCGCGCTGTTCTCATGATCAAGCGCCAGCCGCTCAAACAGCTCGTCGATCACCTCTTTATGATTCTCGTGGAAAAGGCCGCTGAAAATGGACTCTCCCTGCACGGCGTTAAAGTCATCCATGATCATCTCATAATAATGGCGGTAACGTTTGCTGGGCATAAACAGAAATTCATACTTCTCGTTGCTGAAACGGATATCCCGAAGCGCCCTGTTCAGTTCCTTGAATTCCGTCTGAGCATTCTTCATATTCTCCTGCAGCTTGGCCAGAAACTGCTCCCGGAATTCCTCCTCGGCGGACTGCCTTGCGCTCTCCACCTTCTCCTCATAGCTGAGCAGTTCGGAACTTTTCAGCTTGCTGTATTCCGCCTCGAAATCCGGATATCCTTCCAGCGTGGCCGCCGCACCGAAGTCGTGGGCGGTCTTGTATTCCACCATGGCATTTGTCATGGATTCCGTACATTTGGCTATGGTGGTCTGGTTGGCCTTCCTTCTGCGGGCGAAGTTCTCCTTGAACTGTTCGTGGCTTTTGTCCTTTAGCTGCTTCTCGTAATCATGATCCCAGAGCACGATATCTTCTTCCTGTCTGGCGGCAAACTCCGCACAGCGCGCCTTCTGCCCCACCAGGGAGGTCTGCCGGTCGGCCAGCCTTCCTCTGGTATTCTCGATGTTCTGCTCGGTCTGTCCCACCCGCCGGTTGTCTCTGGCGATCTGCTCCTCCTTCTCCCGGATGATCTTCTCCAGCTCCGACAGCTGGATCTGCTTGAGGATCATATTAGAATTTTTCTCCAGCGTGGCGATGTTGGCCCGGCAGTTCTTGATCTCCTGCGCCGTGTTCCTGAGTTCCACAAGCACATCCACGCGGTATTTGATATCGGTATCCGTCTCCGTGGAAAGGGGTTTTTGCAGTTCTTCCAGCTTCTGCAGCACATTCTGTTTCTCTTTGATCTGATTTTCCAGCTCTTTACTCTTATGCTTTGCCTGCTCCAACTGTACCCGGATGGCGTTTTTGCCGATATAGGGCGTCTCGAAGATGGCAGGCTTGATGGCGCTTGCTACATGGTTCTGATAGCGCATACACTCTCTGGTGATGGCCGTCTTGTATTTCTTCAGATGGCTGTAATGCTCGCACATGGTCACCTTGCCCAGCACCATATTGATGTAACGTCTGGCGTACTTGTTGCCGGACGTAACCACCGTGGCCAGAGCTCCTTCCGGCGCGGTATCGTACCCCTCCAGATTCTGCGTGTTGATCAGCCCCACGCCGTAAGTCTTCTTCTCCCTGCGCAGTCTGTCATAAGTGCCGAGGGCGATATCGAAATTATCCGGCTCCACCAGAATATAGAAACGCTGCGTATTCAGATACCCCTCCACCGCATTGCGCCAGGAATCGTCCGTGATCTCCAACATCTCGCACAGAATCCGCGGTTCCGGCGTCCTGCCGATGCGGACGAATTCCTCCCTTATGGCATTCATCACCCGGGTGACTTCCTCCGGATAGGAAAGCTTCTTCTTCATCAGGTTCTCGATCTTCAAGTCCCATTCCTTCTTCTGCCCGGACAGCTCCCGCAGGTTCATATCCAGTTCCGCACGCCTCTTATAGACCCGGTCGCTCATATGATTCTTATAGGCGATAACCTTCTGCAGGGTATCCTTGAAGTCATCGATCCGCACCGTCTTCTCCAGCTGCCCCAGCTGTTCGCCGTATGACCGGATGCAATCGTCTGCGTCCGGCACCTGCAACAGCCGGTTAACTTTGGCTTTCGCCATATTCACACTTGCAAGCAGCTGCTGCCGCTCCCCGGACAGCTGCCTTTCACGTTCCTCCAAAAGCAGCAGTTTCTTCTGCTGTTCGTCTCTGGCGATAAAATCCTTGTCACTGGCCAGCTCCGCATAGAGGTTGTCCCGGATGGCCTGTCTCTCTTCCTTCTCCTTCTGGGATTCCGCGATCTCCTGATTCCACCGCTCCAGCCTGTAGGTATCGTGCACGATGGCACTCTCCAGCTGCCTGATCTCCTCCTCCAGAATGTCCACTTCTATCCGGTCCAGAAAATACTCGTACATCCGGTCTTTCCGCGTGCCGTCTTCCACCTGCCTGTAGAATCCTTCAATCTTTTCCAGCCTCCCCATCCGCAGCTTGATCTTATCCAGCGTGCGCTGCAGATCCTGATACGTGCGTACATTCTCCCGCAGAATGTCGATATTCACTTCCTTCTCGTCCAGTACATACGAGTAGACGAAATCCTTGATATCATCGATGGGCCGAAAAGCCATGGCCTTGGGGATCAGCTTAAAGAATTTATCTTCCAGACGGCCGAAACGATTCTTGATCATCTGCTTCGCATCCTTCTCCGTGGTACACCAGGTCTTGATCTTCTTCCCGTTACCGGCCCGGAACTGGGCAATGGATCTGGGCACTTTTCCCTGAAAAAAGAGTCCGTCCTCCAGCCGCTCCCCGTCCATCAGATAGCGCACCGTCTTCTCCTGTCCTTCCGACGCGGAGTCCACCACCGCACCGACGATAAAATATTTCTGCCGCTTCTCCTCATAGAATTCCAGCGCCACATGGGCGCTGATCTCTCCGGTCCGCTCATAGGGCCTGTTCTCGCGCCCGGTCTTGCAGCGGATATAGCCGGTCAGCTTCCGCTTGCCGTTCTCGTGGGCCGCCTTATTGAAATAGTTGGTGGAACAGGTCACCACAAACTGGATGGCATCGAGCAGTGTGGATTTGCCCGCACCGTTCTCGCCGGAGATCAGGACGGAATTCTCAAGATCGATCAGCACGTTGGTAAACCTATGCCAGTTGATCAGTTTCACTCTCGTCAGTTTCTTCATTCGACTTTCCGCCCTTTCGATAATTTTCCAGCTTTTCATAAGCCAGCTTGATATCCTCCACCCGCACTGCCATCAGGATGGAATCGTAAATGATCAGACGGGAATCCTCATTGGAAAGTTCCCGGTCCAGTACCTCCACCAGCTGAAAACGCCGCATGGTACTGATCGCATTGCGCAGCGTGGTCTTGTCCATCATCTTATCCCGGATCTTGAGACTCAGGAACTTCTCATGGATGTCGCCCATATTGACAATCACCTCATCGCTGGCGGACAGCTCCCGCTTCTTCTCGTCATATAAGATCCGCAGGATCAGCAGAATCACGGATTCAAAAAGCTTCATATTATAGCGGTTATAATTCAGCGGATTGGTCAGCTGCACCACTCCGTATTCCTCATTGATCTCCAGCCGGTAACCGGTAACCGCCAGATACTGCGTAAACTTCTCCTTATATCTGGTGATAAAATAGTAATCGCCTCTCGCCGTCTCATTGCGCCTGCAGATAAAGCAGTTGCTGAGCAGACGGTTACAGATCCGCGTAAATTCGTCCTTATCCTTCTGCAGCATTCCCTCTAAAAAATCCATCCTCGTAAAACTCCTTCTACTTCTCTTTCCTGCGGATCACATAATCCCGAAACCGATAGCCATTGACCGTAATATCCTCCGCCGCTTCTATCGCATACCGCATCGTCCTGCGCTGCCCGTACAGCCGGATATAGATCAAATATACGAAATCCTCCGTGGTTGCAAGCGGCAGCTCGGAGGCCAGCATCTTTTCCCTGCCCTGTAGACAGTCAAGCACATAGCGGTCGATCTTCTGTGGATTCAACACCCGCTCCATCTTCTCCATCATCTTCTGCAGCTTGGCCTGTCTGAGCGCCTCGTCCGGCAGCTCATTCAGAAGCGCCACCGGCTTAAATTCCTTTTTCCCTTCCAGCGGAACGAACAGTGACCTCTCATCCAGCACCCCGGCGCTGTAGATCTTTACCAGCTCGTCCAGGAAAGTAATTCTGTAGATGCCGCCAAGTTCCATGCCCTCCGCATTGATCTTCTCATTGACCGCAGACAATATCTCCTTAAGCTGGCCCCTCACGTCCTCGCCGCCGATCAGATAGAATTTCGCCCGGTTGATGGCCGCTTTCTGGTACTGCGTATTCTTCCGGTTGATCTCCGCCAGGATCTCATCCATATTCTGAAAAGCGTCTATGATCTCGTGAATATACTGATAGACCAGCTCCTCCGCTTGCTGCTGCGTGATCTCGCGGATGCCGGCAAGCTCCGCGCTGGCCTTCTCGATGTAGGCGCGGCTTCGGCTTTTCGCTTCCAGCCGTTCCACGATCTCCGGACGGAATTTGGACACATTGTCGGAAGTCAGGAGCCGATGGTATGCCTTGTCCACGATATTTTCAATATAATCATTGAACAGCACGTTCATGATCTCTGCCGGTGTCTTGTATTTCGTCAGCTCGTCTATATAGTGTTTTATCCCGGAATTGAGGTTTTTCAACCCTGTGATCAGCATGTCGGTGTTTTCCAGAATGGACAGCAGCACGATTCCCGGAT
This sequence comes from uncultured Lachnospiraceae bacterium, assembly GCA_947644545.1. Classification (GTDB taxonomy): domain Bacteria; phylum Bacillota; class Clostridia; order Lachnospirales; family Lachnospiraceae; genus UBA3282. Next base: position 60,298 of record CANRZW010000002.1, on the reverse strand, counting down.
TGTCCGTGCTGCTGCGCACCAGGCTGTAGATGGTATAGATATAACCCTGATATTCGATCTGCTTCCCTTCCTCGATCTCCAGAAGGGTTCTGATGATCTTGACCGCATATTCCTTAAAACTGGCCCGCTGGACATAGCTCTTGTCCGTCTCGATCTCGATCCAGTCATAGTATTCCAACCGCCGCAGCATCCAGTTGGCCTTATCCCGGCTGCCTTTGCCGTCGAAGCCCTCTTCCTCCATGGAAGCCGCCTGCTCCTGCTCAAAATAATACTGCAGCTCCTGCACCAGAATATCTCTTTCCACGCCAAAAGAAAGCTGATGGCTCATGACCGTAAACAGCTTTACCAGACATTCCCAATAGACTGCTTTGTTCGGCGATGCCAGCGGTACAAAAAAATTTTCCGAAATGATCTGAAACATGTGCGCCTCCGTTCCAGACTATTATCCGCTATTTCTCCGGTTTCGGCAACCTGTATATTTCAAATATTTTACAGCAGTTATTCCATTCTTCTAAAAGCATATCATAGATATCATTCAGTCTCTGTATAATACATTGATTTACCGGTATCGTTTTATCAAGAAACTGCATACCTCTCTCACCCATGAAATCCACACAATACATCAGACAATAGAACGCAAACGCTTTGTATTCGATTGTACTCGGATGCATCTCATCCAACAGGGCATCAACATATCTGGTATCCAATTCCATATTAAGCAGCGCTACTTTCGTCATGGCAGCAAAGGTAAGCATATCGCCAAACCCCATCCAATCAATATCTATGATTCCGGATAATTTACCATCATGAATCAATAAATTTTTCGTACTGATATCGTCCAAATACGGTGTTGGTCGAACCTTATCCAAATATTCCTGCATTTCCTGCTTTAAAGTTCTGATGCTGTTTATTTTATCAATACTAAAATAATGCTTTCTCTTTATCCTCTCCTCTGCACGATCGAGCATCTCCTCAACAACGCTGTTCCATGTCCATCCTGTATCTGGCGCAACACTAATCTTTGATACCTTTCGTTGTATGGCAACCACCTCTCTGGCAATTTGCTTTTTCTCGCTGTCATTTAATCGGAAATAGACATTTCCTATATCATCTCCGGGGATATAGGAAAGAATCAAATAAGAATAGTCTTTGTATTTTCCCTGTGCCACGACAGCAGGTATTGGCAGCTCACATGCCGACAGCTTACTAAGCCAATACGTCGTATCTTTATACGCATCCTCCTCTTTACTGCATCTTAGAACAAATTTTTTTGCTGCAGCCAGGACAATAAAAACATAATTCGCAATACCAACACCACACCGCTCTATCTGAGTAACATCCATTTGGGTTCTGTCCTCAAACAGGATACCTGCTTCTTTGCAATCCATGCCGTATCTGCCTTCCTTTCTCTTAACGCCCGCCTTAAACGGTAATATCCTTCCTGCAATACTGCAGGTAAGCCACAGCAATGCCGGCTGCCCCCAATACCAGTCCCACAACTACCAATCCGCCGTCCAGGCATCCATCCGCCACGATATCCGCTCCCTCACAATAGCCAAAGGGCGTGATATATTTCAGAAATTCCGCCGCCTCCGTAATGTTGGCCACCAGATTGAGGAAATACATCATAGCCGCGATCCCCAGCCCTGCGCCCGCACTGCCTTTTCTCATGAAGGCGGAGATGCCGAAGCAGATTCCCGCCAGCTCCAGCTGCAGCAGGAAATAAGCCAGATGAAACAGATTCAGTTCTTTCCAGGGAATCTCCTCCCCGACCGCCGCAATGGAACCAACGGAAAGCGCATAGACAATTACATTCATGGCAACGATCTGTACGAAGACCGCCAGCAGCTTTCCGGTCACGATCCGCCTGCGGCTGACAGGATGGGTCAGCAGAAATTCCGCCGTCCGGTCCTTCTCCTCCTTGCTGAGCATCCCCGCCGCGCACAGCGATGCAAAGAATGCCCCGCCAAGTCCCAGCACATTGCCGCACTCGACCGCATAGAATCCGATCAGCGTTCCGAAGTTCAGTCTGTCCATGCCGAATGCTTCCGTAAACGATCCCATCGAAGCGAACACATCATTGACCCCTTCCATCTGCCCCTTCATCTCCGGAAAAAGAAAAATGCAGATTACCAGAAGGGAGCCGACAGCCGCCGTCCAGATCGTCAAAGAGAGCCTTCCCTGACGCAGTTCATGTTTTATCAGTGTCATTATCCGTCACCGTCCTTTTCATTCCTAAGTAATTACTCTCCTGAGAAACTACCGACTTTTTTACACTACTTTTTACACTACTTTTCACACTGCTTTTTACATTATGTAAACCTTATTTCTCATAAAAATGCATAAAGATTTCTTCCAGATCCGGCTCCGACACGGAAAGATCCAAGACATCTCCTGCCGCCAGCGTCCGCAGCAGCGCTTTCATATCACCGCTGTAGAGAAAACTGATTACCCCTTCTGACTCCTTCCTGTCACGTACACCCGGTAAGCCCGCAAGCTCCACACTGCCGTGAACCGTCACCCGTCTGGCATTGCTCTGAGAAAGCGCCTCCACACTGTCGCATACAAGGATCCTTCCTTCCCGGATAATGGCTGCACGGCTGCAATTATGCTGTATCTCGGATAAGATATGGCTGGACAGAAATACCGTCGTACCTTGTTCGTTCCGTTCCCGCAGGATCTCAAAAAATTCTTTCTGCATCAGCGGATCAAGGCCGCTGGTCGGCTCGTCCAGGATCAGCAGCTTCGGATCATGCTGCAGAGCGCAGACGATCGCCACCTTCTTGCGATTGCCGAAGGAAAGCTCATCCACCTTCCGTGACGTATCTAACTGCATCCGTTCACAGAGGCCGGCCGCAGCTTCCCTACAGTCCTTCTTCCTAAGATCGGCAGAAAACTTAAGTACATCCCGCACCCGCATGCCGGGATGGAACATGGCCTCGGAAGGCAGATAACCGGTTCCGGCAAGAACCTTCTCCTTCTCCTTTACAATATCGTATCCCAGCACGACAGCATGACCGCCTGTGGGGCTGATCAGCCCAAGCAGCGTCCGGATCGTGGTGGACTTACCCGCTCCGTTTGGCCCGATAAAGCCGAAGAACTCCCCTTCCTCCACCGACAGGCTGACCCGTTCGATGCCGCGGGCTTTCCCATAATATTTCGTCAGATTTTCTATCCTGATCGCTTCCATATTGGTAACTACGCCTCCTTCTCTTTCTGCCGCTTCCATGGCACTAAGCCGCTTCCTGCTCCCGGCACATTGTCCTTCATTCCTCACTGCTTACGCAGATAGATGCTCTTCCAGAACTCCAGCAGCTTCACGAAATCCCTGCTCATCTGTTCGATATCCACATCTCCCCGCTGCGTCATCTCCCATAGATACCCTTCCGATGCCCAGTACATCTCTCTATACATCATGGAAATATCCAGCCCGGGAATAAACTGTTCCGGATCGAAGCTGATCCTTGCCTTATCTGCCTTTAAGTTGAAATGCCTGTGATAGCTCTCCTGTACGGCGGCATTGATCTCCAAATCCTTTTCATAGAACGCCCTGATCGCGAAGTTTGCCATATCCGGATACAGGCGGATGATTTCCAATTTCGCCTCCATGCCGCGTTCCATACTTTCAAACAATTCCTTCTGACTATAACAGTCATATTTGGTCATATGCTCGATCGTCAGCCTGGCGCAGTTTTCCCACAAAAACAAGTACAGTTCCTTTTTATTATGAAAATAGTGAAACAATAAGGATTTGCTGATTCCTGCTGCCTGCGCGATCTCACTCATGGGACTGTTCTTATAGGAATTCTGAGAAAACACCCGGTACCCTGCGTTGAGAATCTTCTTCTGCTTTTCTTCCGGCAGAGCAAAAAACTTTTCGTTCATGGCATCACCTCCCTTGACCACCCGGTCAATTACAGCATAAATCCGTTGACCGATTTTGAGAAGACCTCAATATCAATTATTTTGTACATAAAAAACAGGACTCTGCCACATGGACAGGCCCTGCTCCCAAATATACTTCCGTTATGAAAAAATATTACTGGTACAGCTCCACCAGATGATCGATAGCCATCAGTCTCATTTCACTCTGTGTCAAAAAGCCTGCGCCATACATCTCTTTCATGCTCTCCACATACTCTTCACCGATCTCTTCTGCCTGCTCTGCAAAATAAGCATCCGCGTCAAAAGTAAGTCCGGCATCCTCAAAAATTGCCTGATACACCATCGCCTCTTTCACACGTTCCTCGGCACGGCCGGTCAGCTCCTTCTCATAGGCGATCTCGTCCTCTATCGCAGTCCCGCTGTTATCATCGCCAAATTTCAAAAGAGATTTTGTCGCTTTCACATACTTGTCCGGATAAGTGTTGATCGTAGAATTGGCTACCACATAGTCGCTCAGGAAATCACGCAGATGGCTCCTGCGAAAATCATCCGCTACTTTTGCGCGGTATTCGGCCACTGTGGATACTCCCTCGCTCTCCGACAACTGTTCCGCTACAAAAGCATCCGTAAGCTCCGGCGTCTGCCTGATCCCATTAACCGTCACCGCAAAGCTGGCGTCCTTGCCTGCCATCTCTTCATTATAGTTCTCGGGGAAAGTAACTTCCACGGTCAGTTCCTCGCCCGGTTTATGCCCGATCAGCTGCTGCTCGAAATCATCTACAAGTGATCCCGATCCGATCGTTACATCGTAGCCGTTCCCGCCGCTGTTACCGCCTTCAAATTCAACGCCGTCAACAGTTCCCACAAAATCAATATTGACCTCGTCACCATCCGCGATTACAAGCGTCTCATCCGTCACAAGCTCCTTGTGAGATTCCAGCGTCGAATTGATACTGTTCTCAATCTCTTCTTCCGTAGCCGCCACCTCTTCTTCCGGCACGGAAATATTCTTATAATCAGCCAGCGTTACCGCCGTTGCCATATCCGCATTCTCGATCCGTCCGTCCTCGGTAAGCCCTGCGCTGTAATCTGTGCCCGGCGTTGTGCGGATCGCCAGAATATACAGTTGTCTGCCCACTACCGCCAGGATCAACAGTGCAGCTGCCGCCACGACTGCTATACCGGCTATTCTTGCGACACGTGCATCCCGCCTTGCTTTCTGAACCTCTTTCCTTCGTTCCTCGCGCTTTGCCTTGCTTTTGCTCATCTCAATGCCCGCACTATCCTGAGCTTTCTTTTGCTTTGCCATTCTATATGCCCTCTTTCTCTATTAATGATCTTTCCAAATAATAAATGTAACACATCTGACCGGCAAATGATATAGTTTAAGCAAAGTTCACAAATAATGCACAATTTACTCACCGGATAAAGCTGTCAGCTTCGCAAAAAGATCTTCGAACAGCGCATCCCTGCTAACCGCATAGACATAACGGATGAAGTGCCTGCTGCAGTCAAAGCTGTAATGATGATCGTACTGCGGTATCGGACTTGGCACCAGCCTGTCCTTCATGAAATCACCGTCCAAAAGCCATCCCACGGCCGTCACATCCCAGATCACTCTCGTCCAGGTCTTGTATGGGCTCTCGGCAGCCCCATCTCTCTCCACGATATCCACCAGATAATCGCACAGCTTGTTTTTGCCACGCAGGAACATCTCCAATTCCCCGGCAGAAGTGGTGAAAGAAGATACCACACCGATACAGGGAAGCTGCACCATTGCCGCCCCGCTGCCAAAGACCACTCTGGCGGCCGCCACATCCTGCTGACAGTTGAACTCTCTGTTATCCGGCCAATGATGTGCATTGCCACCCAACCAGACAATCACGATCCTGTCTGTGATCTCCGGCTTCAGCAAAATGGCGGAAGCCACATTGGTGATCGCGCCGATCGCCACCACATATAAGGGCTTCTGCGGCGTATATTCCATCGCAAGCGCCGTCAGTTTTTCGGCCGCCTCGGAAAGCACAGGCGTATTCTCGTCCGGAAGCCACATGGTAGAACCTCTGTACACCTGCTGCGCGTACTCCTGCTTTCCCGTCAATTGTAAAATATGATGGATCTCCTGAAAGCTCTTCTCCATACCGTCTGCCGGGCCTTCTGATTTCGCATTGTGAAAAGGCGCCGCACAGACAGCCCGCAGATTCAGTTTATCTGCCGAGCCAAGCAGGTATGACAGCGCAAACTGATCATCGATCTCATTGTAAGTATCCGTGTCTAAGACGACGTCAATTCTACCTTTCGGTTTTTCCAATCTTTGAAGCAGTGATAAATCCGTTTGTTGCATGGTAAGCCCCTCCTTCTTATGATAACCCCGTATTTTCGTGACGGTTTTGCACCTTCACGGCTATCTTTTTACAGCATAACATATCAGACCGGTTTATTCCAGAACGATCGACGCCTCTCTCCTGTAACAATCGGTTTTCATAGCCGCTCAATGTTTCGCATGATTCATAGGATATCCGATAACCGCCAGCTCTCCAACAAGTTTTTGCCGCTCTTTGACTCCGTATCAGGAAACCGAAGACCAAGCCACTGCATTATGGGCAATATTCCTGCACTTTAATAGCCATACCGTTTCCTGTGCTTCAAGAACATGAATGTGGAGAGCGCCAATGCCATCAATTCCGCCGCAGGCGTCGCCAGCCAGATGCCGTTCACCCCAAAGAACATTGGCAGCACAATCATGGTGATCAGCATAAACACAAAAGATCTGGAAAAGGCAAGCACCGCTGACACCACACCATTGGACAGGGCTGTGAACATGCCGCTTGCAAAAATATTAAACCCGATAAACAAAAGCGCTGTCGTACAGATTCGGTTGCCTGCCACCGCCAGCTCGTAGACCGGATTATCCGGCCTGGCAAAGACGGACACCAGCGGTCTTGTCAGCAGGAAGGATGCCGCCACCGTCAGGAGGCTGATGCAGGAGATCACCTGCAGGCTGACCGATACCAGCTTATGCAGCTTCTCATGGTTTTCCTCCCCATAATAGTAGCTGAGCATGGGCGCCACGCCATATGAATATCCCGTATACAGAGAGCTTGCAAACATCAGCACATACATGATGATCGTGACTGCCGCCACGCCGTCTTCCCCCACATAGCGAAGCATGGTCCAGTTGAACATCATCGTAATAATCCCGGTGACCAGAGCGGTAGCCATCTCCGAGCAGCCGTTTGTGGCGGCATTTGCCAGAACCTTAAGGCGAAAAACAGGCTTTTTAAAATGCAGAAGACTCTTTTTCCGGCTAAAGACAAACAATCCCACAATCGCTGTCACAGAATATCCCAGCCCCGTAGCGATCGCTGCGCCGCTAATCCCCATATGCAGACCAGCGATAAACACATAATCAAGCACCATATTCAGGACCCCGCCTGTCACGGAACAGATCAGGGACAGCGTCGCCTTCTCGCTGGCGATCATATAGAGCGTGAAATTGTTCATTAGAAGAATCGGCACGACAAAGACCAGGTAGCGGCTCAAATACTCCACACAATATCCCTCCACAGCCACAGAAAGATTCATCCCGGCAAAAATACGCTCCACCATCAAATACCCCAGCGCACACATGACAATTCCCACGATCACATTCACCAGAATCAGGCAGGTAAAGTCTTCCCTCGCCTCCTCACACTTCTGCTCTCCCATTTTCTTCATGATGACCGCACTGCCGCCGGTGGCAAGCATGGTGGAAATTGCTGTGACAAGCTGTATTATGGGCGCCGTCAGATTGATCGCCGAGAGCGCGTCCGTGCCGATCAGATTTGACACAAACAGACCGTCAACCATCGTGTAAAAGGACATAAAGACCGTCATGGCGATGGTGGGGACGGCAAATTTCAAAATATTTTTCAGCGTCACGGGTTTCAGGTAGGCAGTTTGATTTTCCATAGTATTCCTCCATTTCTACATTTCTGCATTTCTGCATTTCTGCATTTCTGCATTTCTGCATTTCTGCATTTCTGCATTTCTGCAACAATTTTGTCTTAACTGCGTGTACAATGCAATGCACGAATAAGTCCGCGGTTTTCGAAAACGCTTGTCATTGTTCCCTCTATATAGTATCATAAACCGTACAGTAACTGTACGGTCAAGAAGAAAAATCGAGAAAAGAAAAAAAAGGAGACTTATGGTCAAAATGGATAAAAAAGAAAAACTGCTTACGATCGGACAATTTGCCGCTCTTCACGGCATCAATAAGAAGACTCTTATGTGGTATGACGAGATCGGACTTTTCCGGCCTGCTGCCGTCAATCCCGCAAACGGCTATCGCTGCTATACCTACCACCAGAGTCCTATTCTGGAGACCATTCTGTTACTGCGGGAACTGGACGTCTCCATTCCGGAAATACAAAATTTCCTGCATAATCGTTCCGCCCGAAACATGAAGACGCTCCTGGAAGAAAAGCTCGCCGCTCTCGATTTGCAGATTATACATCTGCAGGCGGTCAGGAAAACCCTGTCCAACCACCAGCAGAATATGAACACCCTGTTGACTATGGATCTGTCAGAAATCAGCCTGATTGAAAAAGAAGAACGCTGCCTGGTAACGGTAGCAGTGACTAAAGACACGCCCTTTGAAAAAGAAGTGGAAATGATCACGGCCGAGACAGCCCGCTATCGGCTGGGCCGCCTGCACGATGCCTCCTACGGCTCCATGATCCCTGTAGCCAGTCTGCTTGGCGGCCATTTTGACGACTATACCAGCCTTTTTATAGAGATTCCATTCCTCAGGCAGGAAGCCGGCCTGCACATACAGCCGGGCGGCACCTATCTGAGAGCCTTTCACAAGGGAAGCTGGGATAAACTTCCCCTGCGTTATCAGGCCATCCTGGAATTCGCCCGTACCCATGAACTGACGCTGTCCGGTTTCTCCTATGAGAAAGGCATTAACGAAGCGGTCATCGACCGCATCGATGATTATATCGTGCAGATTGAGATTCCTGTTCAAAAACAGATTCCCGCTCAAAATAACTTATTCTGATCTTATGTAAACCAATCCTTCATCGTATAGAGCACCTGCACCAATTCTTCCTCCGAAATGATATAAGGCACCATGGCATACATGCAGTTAAGGAAGGGCCGGCTGAACACGCCATGATCATAAGCGAACCGCTGGTAGCCTTTCAGGCTGACCGCATCCTTCACTTCCACGCACACACAGCCGCCCATAATCCGCACTTCCCTGATCTCCGGAGCCTCGAAACCTGCCATCTCCCTTCTGGTGATCTCTTCAATCCGGCGGATTTTCGCCATATAGTCCTCTTTCTCGAAGATCTCAATCGATTTCAGCGCCACACTGCATGCCAATGCATTTCCCATGAACGTAGGCCCGTGCATCAGCGCTTTCTCCGGATCGTCGCTGTAGAAACCATCATACACCTTCCTGTTCGCCACGGTGACTGCATGACCGATATAGCCGCCCGTCAAGGCTTTGCCCAGCACCAGAATATCCGGCTGCACCAGATCCGCTGCGAAGCGGTTGCCGGTACGTCCAAAGCCCGTAGCCACCTCATCGAAGATCAACAACACCCCGTATCGGTCGCACAGCTGCCTTGCCCGCTCCAGGAAAGAAACGTCGTACATGCGCATACCGCCCGCTCCCTGCAGCAGCGGCTCCACGATAAAGCAGTTCAGCTCCTCATGATGTTTCTCGAAAGCTTCCTCCAAAGCCGGAATCTCGGTCGGAATATGAAGCACGTCTCTCTTTTCCCCGTATGCCTCCAAGATAAAATGATAATCCGCATCATCCCCCACTTCCATGGTCTTGAAGGTATCGCCGTGATAAGCATGGGTCAGTGATAGTATCTTCGTCCTCTGCCATTCTCCTTGGTTTACATAATACTGCAGCGCCATTTTCAGCGCCACCTCCACCGCCACGCTGCCGGAATCAGAGAAAAAGCAGTAATCCAGGTCGCCCGGCAGGAAACTGCTCAGCTTATCGGCCAGCTTCTGTACCGGTTCGTGGGTCAGCCCGCCCAGCATCACATGGGAAAAGAGATCCGCCTGGGCCTTGATGGCCTCCGTCAACACCGGATGCTTATACCCATGGATCACACTCCACCAGGACGAAACGGAATCGATCATCTCACGCTCTGTCGTTTTCAGCCACACGCCTTCTGCGTCTATGATCCGAAAAGGCTCTCTCATTGTTTTCATCTGTTCATAAGGATACCAGATCATCGTTACCTCCTTCTTTCCTGCACTTTCATACGCTTTCCGTTATGACTCTCTGCCTTCCTCATACAACGCCAACAGTTTGTCAATCTCCATGGGAAGTTCTGCAGCGTCCTCTTCCACGCAGGCCAGCACCGGCAGCTTCGTCCTGTACTCGCACATGCGTATATTGTCCTCCTCCATCCTGTCACCCGGATGAAAGTGATTGAAGATGATCCCCTTCACGGGCAGCCCTTTTGCCCGCATATACTCTGCCGTCAACACCACACTGTTGATCGTGCCAAGCCCGGCATCCGCCACGATCAGGCTGGACAGACCCAGTTTCCCGATCACATCCTCCAACCACAGTTCCCGCTCGTCAAAACAGAGCGGACACAGGATACCGCCGCTGCCTTCCATAGTGACAAACTCATACCGGCTGCAGACCTCCTCAAATCCCCGCACCACTTCTTCCAGAACCACCGGCCCGCCCTCGATCCTCGAGGCAAGATGAGGCGATACCGCCGCCTCATAGACATAGGGGCACATCTGCTCAAGGGGCTGCACAATCCCCGATACCTTCTTCACATACAGGGCGTCGCCGGGTATCAGTGTCCCACCCTTCATCCGTTCGGCGCCGGGCAGCCGCCCGCCTTCCTTCATCCGTTCATTCCCGCTCATGGCAGCCTTATAGTAGGCGGCATTGATACCGTTTTCCCTTAACTTCTTCACGATCAGACCCGTCACGAAGGTCTTGCCCACGTCCGTGCCCGTACCGGTGATAAATATCTTCTTAGCCATCGTTTCTTGTCACCTCGAATCCTAAAGTATGAAGCATCGCCTGATCCGTCTCCACCGTGATGCCTGCCGTAGTCAGCATATCCCCCGAGATTGCCGCATTGGCGCCGCTGCGAAAACATGCCTCCCCCTTGTCCCCCACCAGGCCTCTTCCGCCGGCCAGCCGGATGGATGCGTCCGGAAGCAGAAACCGGAAAATCGCCACGCATCGGCACGCTTCCTCATTGGACAAAGGCGTATTCTTTTCATAAGGCGTCCCCGGAATCGGATTCAGAAGATTGACGGGAAAAGATTTCACCCCCAATTCTCTTGCCGTCAGCGCCATGTCAATCCGGTCCTCCATGGTCTCCCCCAATCCCAGGATCCCGCCGGAGCAGACGGATAATCCCGCCCGCTGCGCCGCCTGCAGCGTCTCTATCTTCTCCGTATAGGTGTGGGTCGTACAGACCGACGGAAAATAACGGGCCGAAGTTTCCAGATTGCAGTGCACCCTGGATGCGCCCGCCTCCCTGATCTTCAGAAACTGCGCCTCGTCCAGCAGTCCCAGCGAAACACACACTGCGATCGAAGTCTCTTCCCTGATCCTGCGGATGCTGCCGCAGACCTGCTCCACTTCCGCGTCGGAAAGCCGCCTGCCGGATGTCACAATCGAATACCGCAGCACTCCCTGCCGTTCGTTATGCTTTGCACCCGCCAGCAGTTCCTCCGTAGAGAGCAGCGGATAACTCTCCTCACACGCCGTCCGGTAATGGGCGCTCTGGGCACAGTATTTGCAGTCTTCCGAACATCTGCCGCACTTGGCATTGACGATCGTACACAAGTCGAAGCCGTCCCCACACATTTTCTTTCGGATCTCCTCCGCAGCTTCCCGCAGTCTGTCAAGCGGTTCTTCCACAAGCTGCAGCGCTTCCTGCCTGTCGATCCGCTCTCCCCGTAATACCTTGTCCTTCATCTCTTCCGTTAAATCCATGCCGCCTGTCCTTTTCTCCATCGTATCCTTCCTCTCCGTATCTCTCCCGCATTCCGTCCTGTACTTCATACTCCAGCCAAATGTTTATGCAGACGCGGCATCCGCCGCATTCCCCACAGCAATCATGTATTCTGCCGTCTACCGATTAGCAAGTACCGGCCTGATCCGCTTCGCCAACGCCGCCGCCACGAAACACAGGCAGATATCCCCCGGCACCGCCAGCAGAAAGCAGTACAAAAACAGGGGCCACAGCCCGATCGGCGTATGGATCACATAATTGCAGATGATATAGTAATACACCATTCCCGCGCCATAAACGATGGCAAGGCCGACGAAATTCGCAAGCAGAATTTTTCCGAATGTCAATCCTGCCGGCTTCTCCACCATCCTGCCCGTCACATAAGCCGCCAGAATAAAGCCCAGAATATAGCCGAAGCTCGGCTTTAGAACATACCAGACGCCGCCGCCCTCCGCGAATATGGGAAGTCCCGCCAATCCCAGGAGCGCATAGGCCCCCACGCTCAGCGCCCCAAGCTTACCGCCCAGCAGAAGCCCTGCCAGCATCGTGAACAAAAACTGCAGCGTAAAAGGAACTACCGGAATCGGTATCTTAATAAATGCTCCCACCGCAGTCAACGCCGTAAACAGGCTGCAAACAGCCATTTTTTGAATCTTGCTCTTCCGTTCCATCTCTTTTCTTCCTTTCGTATGAATCACTTCTCCGGCTGCAGTCCGTCCGCACTCTACGGTAACAAAAAAAATGCCTATTGTCAACTTTATTTTAAAAAAGTTAACAATAAGCATTGTCCGACAGGATCCTAATACTGCTCACCGACTATCCTGCCGTCCAGATTCTCCACATATTCTTCGAGACAGATTCCCTGCTCCCGAATCTCCGTGGCCGCCTCCACACCCACATAACGGTAATGCCACACTTCTTCCGCCACTCCGGTGATTTCTGTCTTGTTGCCCGGATAACGGAATATGAAACCATACTTATAACTGTTTTCCTGCAGCCATAAATAGACATCATAGGTTGCGCCATTAATATCTACCGCCAGTCCCAGCTGATGTTCACTGTGTTCCGGTGCGGCAACCCACTGTCCGGCCAATTCTTCTGCTTCTTCATCCGCATAACCCTGCTTCCGGTATTCCGCTATTTTGTCATCATAGAGCTGCTGCTGCTTTTCCATCGTCCGGTAGCCTGACACCACACGGGGCCGAAGATTCCAGTTGGCTTCCCGCGCGTCCTCCAGCATTTCCATCAGGGGCGCATAGATCCGTTCATCCACACGCTCCCCGTCTCCTGTATCCACCAGATTCACTTCGTACCCCTCCGGGATCGGATTCTTATCATTCACAAGAATGAGATTCCACTGCGCATCATAGACCATGTTTTCCCAGGTCCCATTGTTCCCGGCAGTATCTATCGCGCCGTTCTCCGGATACAGCTCCTTTCCCGTACTCTTCTGCCAGGAAGAACCGACCAGAAAACCGCCGCCAAAATCCACTGCCAAAATCCACAGGAAAAGCAAAACCGTCACAAACCGGGCCTGTCTCTTCTGTCTCTTCTGCCTCTTCCGCTTCCGCCTGCCCATTTGCTGCTGCCGTACCGCTGTCTCTCTTTGCCTCATGATCAGATTCTCCTTTCCCATACATGGCGCCTGTCCTTACACTGCCCTTCCGGTTTCCATGCCGCCGCCAAAAAAACAACTCATGCCTCTGTACAGTAATAATTGTACCGAACAAAAGCATGAGCAACTTTAACATAAGCTTATTTAAATTTTAAGAATTTTTTAATATTGACAACCCTGGCAGCCGGAGAAAGAACGTGACCGTCTCCTGTTCACTTTTGGCCCCGATCGTGCCACCGTGCAGCGATACGATCTCCTTCGCGATCGCCAGTCCCAGACCCGTTCCGCCCGTATCGGATACCCGCGAAGCATCCAAACGATAGAATTTGTCAAATAATAACGGCAATTTTCCGGCCGGAATGGTCCTGCCTCTGTTCTGAAAAGAAATCACCACATATTCGTCTTCTTCCCATGCCCTGATTGTAATCTCCGTCTTCGGATAACTGTACGCCGCCGCATTCTTCAGAAGATTGCCCAAAACCCGCGCCATCTTATCCGCATCGGCGCAGATCACCAGATCCTCCCTAAGATCCAGCGTTACCCGATTCCCGTGAAGCTCCAGGACCGGGGATACCTCATCACACAGCTGTACCAGCATATAATACAGGTCGATCCGCTCCCTTGAAATCTGCATCTGCCCGGAATTCATCCGGGTGATCTCAAAGAATTCATTGACCATCTCTTCCAGACGGTTGGCCTTATCCAACGTGATTTGCACATGCTTTGCCCGTTGGGCCGCTGGCATATCCGGATCCTCCTCCAACAGATGCAGGTAACCGATCACCGACGTCAGCGGGGTGCGGATGTCATGGGCCAGATACATGACCAGCTCATCTTTCCGCTGCCTTTCCCTGGCCGCCTCCGCCTTCTCCTTTTCCAGTTCCTGCTTTACCGCATTCAGCTTGCGCTCAAAAGGCAGCATTTCCGCCGACAGGCAGATCTGCTTCGCATCCTCAGCCAACAGCGCCTCGATCCCCCGATCGATCTCTTTAAAATAGCGAGTCATCCACCGGAACAGATACCACAGCAGAAAAACAAAAACCGCCAGGATCATCACCCCAAAAAAGACTTCTTTATATCCTCTGAAATAGGAATGGTACAGATAAAAAGCCTTCTCGCGCCCGATCCCCAGGCCGTACGCAAGCAGTCTTACCGTCCAGTCTCCAAACCGTTTTCTCCACAAGAACAGATACAGCGCCACCACCACACAGACAGAACCCAAGACGGCCAGGCAGAACCGGCGCATGATCTTCCTCTGAAATGCATCATACTCTTCCTTCTTATGTTTCTTCAATCTTATATCCAACTCCCCATACCGTCTTAATATATTTCGGCTTATTCAACGTATCGTTCAGTTTCGTCCGCAAATGCCGCACATGGACCGGAATCGTATTATTCGCCTTGCAGTAATACTCATCCTGCCATATACTGTGAAATAATTCTTCCGCACTGATCACACGCCCCTTGTTTTCCAGCAGGATCCGCAGAATGGCAAACTCCGTCGGCGTAAGTACAAGCGGTTTTCCGTTCAGAATACACTGATAGGTCCTGACATTCAAGGTTAACCCCAGGTAGGACAGGATGTCCTTCTCTTCCCCGCTCCCATGCGCCGGATTATACTTCTTGTAACGGCGCAGCTGAGATTTGATCCTTGCCATCAGTTCCAGGGGCAGAAAAGGCTTGGTGACATAATCATCTGCCCCCAGGGTAAGCCCGGTAATCTTATCCAGCTCGCTGTCTCTGGCCGTCAGCATAATCACAGGATAAGTATGATCTGCTCTGATCTTCTGGCACAACGACAGCCCGTCAATCTCCGGCATCATAACATCCAGAATGGCCAGATCAAGCTCCGTCGTCTCGATACATGCCAGAGCCTCCCTCGCAGAGTAAAATTTGTATACGACATAGTCTTCACTTTGCAGATAAGTTTCGATCAGATCCGCAATCTCCACTTCGTCATCGACGACCAGTATTCTATCTGACATGAAAAAGTCTCCTTTATTCCTCAATCTCTGATCAGGATAACAACCCTGTCTTCCGGTATTATCTGTTTACTATACCTGAAAAAGCAGATAAAGTCTACTCTGCAAGATAAATGGCCATCTGTTTCTCGACAGCATCCAATGTCTCGCCGATCTCCTGCTCTCCAAGAAGGAACCGGGATCCTTCCTCAAAGACACACTCCTCGAAGACCGCATCTTCCGTATAGGGTATTCCTGCTTCCTCCATCCAGCCCTTTACGGCTGCGATCTCCTCCGCCGTAGGCTTATACAATTCCAGGAACAACTCTCTGCCATCCTCATATAGGATACCTGTCCTGCCGTATGCCCCGTTTTCTCCGATCTCTTTTCCTCTGAGCATAAATGCCTCGTCCAGCGCCGCTCTGTTCACCGCATATCCGCTCAGCCTGCACTGATTTTCTTTTCCCAGAAACATTTTCAGAAAGTTCTCTGCCAGCTCTTTCTTCCGTGTCGCCGCATTGATCCCCAGAATCGTTTCCGGAATAAATACGCTGCCTTCCGCTCCCTTAAGCGGCACGAGCGCCCTGTCCTCGAAACCTTCCGTCTTAACGATGGAAGCCATTTCCATATAACTTGCCGGCGAAAAGCTCACACCCACAAAAGTGTTGAAATGCTCTGCCACATAGTCCATATAGAATCCATAATGTGTCAGATCGTACATCCAATCCTCTGCTACATACTGTGTATAATATTCGTCCGTCTCAAGAAACCGCTCTGCACTGCTCTGCGCAATCCCGTCCATCTGCGCCTCATAGATCCGCTTTGCCCGGATGAGGAATGCTTCGACAGCCGCCCTGTCGATCTCTCCACCCTCTCTTCTCCACTCCTGTGCAGAAAGAAGCGCGCAGATCTTCATGATTGCCTTCTCCGAACACAGACCGATCAGATCTTCTCCGGGAATCTCCTCCCGCATCTGTTCCATCCACTCTGCCAGTCCCGTAAGTCCCACGATCCCGGAGACCTCGCTTTCCTTCCCTATCATAACCGGAAATCTCACCTGTCCCGGTACCATGCAGATCCTGCCGTCCCGCTCAAAGGCGCGAAGCACATTGCCGAAAGTCTCCTTCTCCAGACCGGCAGCAAGATCATTCAACTCGCAAAGCACGCCCTTTTCCACATAAGAATCTGCGGGCAGACCGTCCAGCATCAGAACATCCGGGCCTTCCCCAGCCATGATCTTTGTATTCAGTCTTTTGACCGCATCCTCTCTGGTAACCGCCTCTCCCTCTTCCATCCCGATCTCATATTCCACGAATATATCCGGGTTCTGTATCTGATAAAAAGATACCGCCGCATACAGATCCACGTTCTTCTCCAGACTGTACACTTTCAACTTCTCCTGCGGTACCGCCTCCTTATCCGGGTCATAGGTAAAGCGGATCAGCTTTCCCTGATCGGATACTGCCAGAAATGCTCCGGTATCCAGAAGCATCATCCCCACGATCCCGTATTGGGGATTGCCCAGACGAGACAGTCTCCCGTCTATGATCTGCTCCATTGCACTGCCGCCCACCACATGCCGGTGCAGACCGTTCTTGCCCGCCAGATAGATTACATCCTCCTCTCCCGGAAAAAGGCATAGGTTCTGCCAGCCGGCGCCGTTAAATCCTCTGTCCGCATAATGCGTCTCCACAAACGCAGACAGTACCTCATCCTCCACATATTCCTCCTGCTCCATGTCATAGAGAAGCGGCGCCTTAAGATCATACCCGTCCAGGATCATCAGATCCCCCTGGAATTGTATCGTCTGCGGGCTGCCCTCTGTCCTCAGATATAACGCACTGCTGCCGTCCTCCTGCACCTCGTAGATACTGCCTGCCTGCGTTGAAACAAAATACCGGTCCGTATCGGAAATCCAGAACCTGTCAAGCCCTTCCTCCTCTCCCGCCGCCGGAAACCGGACGGGTACCACCGTCTCATCCGGCAAAAGCAGTACACATTTCGGGGATGGCTGACCGGCCGGCTCTACATACACAATCCCCAGAAGCCCCTTGGAATCCATCTTGACATCCATGATATAGAAAGCGGAGTCCCCTGCCTTCTCCGTAAGCCATTGCCGCTCAATTCCGATCCAGGAATCGCCCTCATCCTCCGACACAAACGCCTCTCCTTCTTTGCCAAGAAGCATCAGTTTCCCATCGGGCCCCTGATAAAAGCCGGAAACACCATCCAACCCATCCGGCAGATCCGTCTCTGACTCCACATATCTTCCCATGGTCGTCTGCTGAACGTCCTTCTCCTCTCCGCCGCCTGCTTCTTCTGCCCCGCCGCGGCCTCCACAACCTGCCGTCAGCAGTACCACGGCCATCGTCAGCATACATATAACTCTTTTTCCCGTGCCTCTTTTTCCCATACTTCTTTTTCTCCGCATCTTTTCCGCCCTTTCTTTAACCTTCCGTTATCCGGGCACATAAATTATGCCCCTGTACAGTAACCATTGTACTGAACAGAGGCATGTCTGACTTTAAATATATTTTGTTTAAATATTAATAAAACTTTAACGTCTGCCGCTACACGCTTTTCCTGATCCTCAGCAAAAGAAGAACGATACAGACACCCGTGATAATATGGCCGATTCCTGCAATGCCGGATATGGAAGCATCCATCCCTCTGCTTAAATCCGTTCCCTGTACCTGCGTCAGCCCCCGCATCAGAAAGCCCAGCCCCGTAATATTCAGCCCAAACTGATAAGCCGCCACGATCCGCCCTGCACCCTGATCAGAAAAGGCAATGGCTTTCTCAACCAACATCAACACGAGAAAGAAGAACATACCCAGCATAAAATAGTGGGTGTGTATAACGGACAGATTCGTCTGCCCCGTAAATTCACTGAACTTGGTAAACTCCCTATAAAACACGCCAAATACCATGGCTGTGACCGCATAAATCAGCGCCAGATTTGCATAACGTCTTTCCATTCTACTCTTCTCCTCCCACCGCACTTACTTATTTCATCCGTCAAGCTCCATGTTACCATACAGCAGATATCTTGTCACGATCGTATCTAACGTCGTCTTATAACTGATATAAGAATAGACCTTACCGTCCACATCCGTATAATGCAGAAACAGGCAGTGGCCGCTTGCCGTCTTCTCTTCCGGCTGATCCCAGAGCATCAGAACCGAGCCGTCCCCATACTCCAGTACAACAGGTTCGCCTTCCGGTATCTCACTGCTCTCTCTGCCGGTTCTGTTGAAAGTGATATAACTATAGATCCCATACATATTATCTGCCGATACCCTATACTGTCTGCCGTCTATACTGGCCGTAAGACTTTCATTCTCGTAGGCATAGGTAGTACTGTTTGACAGGTTACTGACAAATTTCATAAACCGCCTTCCGTATCCGATATACCAGCCGCCCACGACCAATAACACCACGGCGCCCACTATAAGCGTCGTAACGATGATCGTCAGCGGCATATCACGGCCGGTTTTTGCGTCCTTTCTGATATTGTCATACAAGTCAGCCATTCTTCATCCTCCCAGATTGCCCTGCGTCTCCTAATCCTATAAAATAAGAATATCATAGAAGTTCGTATCTGTAAAACCCAAACCAAAGCAAGGAGCCTTCCTTCTGTTGAATTTGGCGGCAAAAATGCATATAATAGTTTTCAGTATAACAGATCAGGGTGCATCTGTTGAAATCAACAATCATCCTGCAGGAATCCGCTTATGAACGGATCGGAAAGGAAATCATGGACTTTCAAGACTATTTCCCGATATGGGACAAATTAAATACAATCGAGCAGAACAGGCTGCGCGGCAGCCTGATTACCAGAAACGTCCGTCAGGGAACCCTGATCCACAACGGCAGCGCGGACTGCACGGGACTGCTTGTAATCCGCACAGGGCAACTGCGGGCGTACATTCTCTCTGACACAGGCAGAGAAATCACTGTCTATCGTCTGTTTGACAGGGATATTTGCCTGTTTTCGGCATCCTGTATGCTGCGGTCCATCCAGTTTGAGGTAACCATCGAAGTCGAGAAGGATACCGATCTCTGGATCATTCCGGCGGAAACCTATCAGAGTATTATGAAAGAATCGGCCGCCGTGGCAAATTATACCAATGAACTGATGGCTTCCCGCTTTTCCGATGTTATGTGGCTTATAGAACAGATCATGTGGAAGAGCCTGGACAAACGGGTGGCTGCTTTCCTGCTGGAAGAAGCTTCCATTGAGGGAACTGACCTCCTGAAACTCACCCACGAATCCATCGCTAACCATCTTGGATCCCACCGGGAAGTGATCACCCGAATGCTCCGCTATTTCCAGAATGAAGGCATGGTCAGCCTGTCTCGCGGAACCGTCAGGATCACGAATGCCCGGAAATTAAGTCAGTTGTGTGACGAATGAAACTGCCCGCCGGTATCAGTCTCACCGTGGACAGTTTCTGTTTACTGGATTCCTATTTATTTTATTCTATTCTATCACACCCGGTCCATACCGCAGGCCGACGCGCTCTCGATCAGGCATCTGTCATGCGTCACCGCATCATAGAACCGGAAACCGCCGGAGAAATTATAGGCTTCATAACCGTTTCCTTCCAGAATGCGGCTTGCAATATAGCTGCGAAGGCCGCTCTGACAGATCACATAGACCCGCTTGCCCCTTTCAATCTC
This sequence comes from uncultured Lachnospiraceae bacterium, assembly GCA_947644545.1. Classification (GTDB taxonomy): domain Bacteria; phylum Bacillota; class Clostridia; order Lachnospirales; family Lachnospiraceae; genus UBA3282. The sequence continues at coordinate 40,151 of CANRZW010000002.1, read as the reverse complement.
AGAAAGCCGTTCCCGCAGCTCATCCACCGGAATATTCCGAAAGCCGTCAATATGACCTTCTTCATACTCCTCTGCCGTCCTGGTATCCAACAGCGTGACACTGCCGTCACGGGGCAGACCGTCCGCCTCTTCCAGATGCCACTGTTTCAATACTCCCCGGAGAATGTTATCGATCATAAACCCGGCTATATTCACAGGATCCTTAGCGGAAGAATAAGGCGGTGCATAAGCAAGATCCAGTTCTCTTAACTGATCCGCCTTCAAGCCGGCATGGAGGGCGGTCGCCAGTACGTCGATCCGCTTATCTACCCCTTCATATCCCACGATCTGCGCTCCCAGCAGACGGCCGGTTCCTTTCTCGAAAACAACTTTCATTGTCATCAGCCTGCCGCCGGGATAATAGCCTGCGTGGCTCATGGGCGACAGAATAACCGTATCTACGTCCAGTCCTGCTTTGACGGCATTGGTCTCATTGATGCCCGTGACAGCCGCAGTCAGATCAAAAACCTTGATCACGCTGCTGCCCTGGGAACCCGGATAGCGGCTGTCCCCGCCGCAGATATTGTCCGCAATGATACGTCCCTGCTTATTGGCCGGGCCGGCTAAAGAGATCAGCGCCTTCTCACCGGTCACATAATGTCTGACCTGTACCGCATCCCCTGCGGCATAAATATCCGGAACCGAAGTCTCCATCCGCTCATTGACAACAATACTGTCTTTGATCCCCAACTCCAATCCCGCTTCCTTTGCCAATGCCGTATCCGGCGTGACGCCGATGGCCAAGACCACCAGATCCGCATGGAGGGGTGTTTCCCCTTTCAACAGGATATCCACACCATCATCCCGCTTCGCGAAGCCCTCTACCGTATGGCCCAGCGACAGTCTGACACCGTGCTTTCGCACCTCATTGTGGAGGAAGGCAGCCATATCCGCATCCAAAGGATTCATCAGCTGCTTTGGACGCTGGACGATCGTTACCTCCATCCCCAGTTCCCTCAAGTTCTCAGCCAGTTCCAGTCCGATAAAACCGCCGCCGGCCAGCACCGCCGATCTGGGATGGTGGGCATTGATATACTCCTTGATCCGGAACGTGTCTTCCACCGTACGCAAGGTGAATACTTTGTCGATGCCAACCCCGGGGATTCTGGGCTGCGCAGGCTTTGCACCGGGAGAGAGAATCAGCTTGTCGTAACTTTCCTCGAATGTCTCACCGGTTTCCAGATTCCTGACGGAAACGGTCTTCGTGTCAGGATGGATCGCCGTCACCTCGTGATGCACTTTCATGACCACCCGGAACCGCGTATAGAAACTCTCCGGGGTCTGCAGCGTCAGCTCCGCCGGATCGGTAATCACCCCTCCGACATAATAAGGCAGTCCGCAGTTCGCATAGGAGACATACCCCGAACGCTCAAAAACAACGATCTGCGCCTGTTCATCTAACCTGCGGATACGGGCCGCGGCCGTTGCGCCGCCTGCCACACCGCCTACGATCACTACTTTCATATCACCGCTCCACCTTTCCGGAATAAGTTGCCATGCCGCCGATATTTGTCACATTGCTATACCCCATGCGCTGCAGTGCGCCCACTGCCTGCCGGCTCCGGGCGCCCGAGTAGCAGTATACAAACAATGCCGCTTCTTTGTTGCCCGCTACGGATGCCACCTTATCAAGCGTCTGCAACGGTATATTCTTGCTGCCGGGAACATGCCCCTCCCGGTACTCCTGCGGCGTACGCACATCCAACAGCACGGCGCCGGGAATTGTCCCTGCTTCCTTGACGCCCTGGTTAATATCGGGCTGCTTAAAAAAATCGAAAAGTCCCATCGGTAATCCTCCTGTTATCGTCTTCCCTATCTTATGCTTTCATCCTGTATCGTTAACAACATCCGGCATCTGCCATCACTCTTACAAAGCCATCGTCCACGAATCTGCCGGGATCCGGAATCAGAAATCCGTGATGTCGTTTGCCATAACGAAACAATACACTATTTTCCGGCCCGGTTCTGTGATGACATCACATTAACGCGAATCTGCATTCCCGCTGATCCCCAGTAAGATACGGCTCTCGCGCAGTGTACGGGACGAATCGTAATCATATTCCACAGTCTGGATATTCACATGCGGATACCGCGCATGAAGCTTCTTCATGATCCCCCGTGCACATACATGACTGACCAGGCAGCCGAAAGGATGCAGTATCAAAATATTCCTATATCCCTTTTCTGCCAGATCCGCCACCTCCGCGGCGATCAGCCAACCGTCTCCGGTGTGACACCCCTTGTCTATCACGGGCGACGCCAGTTCCTTCATCCTCGCAAATTCCGCATCCGGTACAAACCGGCTCTCCTCCGTAATACTCCTGTACAGATCATGCTGAATGCGAAGCAGATAGTGAAGAACCATATCATAGCCTTTCAGCGTCATCTGCCCTGCCCCGTTAAGCTTCCTGTCCTCCCGCTCACTGTCTGCCAGATAGATGGCGTAATTGATAAATCCTCCCATACGGTACGCACAGTCCTGCTTCCGTAGAAACTGTTCCAGATGTTCGTTACCGATCGGAGAAAACTTCATGTAGATCTCTCCTGTGATTCCGACACGCCTGATGCTCCTTTCCTTCACCGGGATTCTGGCAAAATCGCGAACAATCTGCCGATACTGCTCCTCACGCTTCTTTCCGGACATATGTTTTCCAGCCCGGATATCTTCACATAATCTCCGATTCCAGCGCTCCCGGCACGCCGCCACCTCACCCTGCCTGCACTCATAAGGCCTCACCTGCTGATAAAGGGTCATAAGTAAGTCCCCGAAACAAACCGCCGCTATGGCACAAAGCAGCAGCTTAGGCGTGATCGTAAACCCCGGGTGTTTCTCTTTCCCGAAAGCATTGAGAGAGATTACCGGAATCTGTGCATATCCCAGCTTTCTCATACATTGTATGATGGAATTGTATATATTCCCGGCACGACATGCCCCGCCTGCCTGAGGTTCCATAAACGCGATCCGATCCGGCTGAAATCTGCCGGATCGAAGCGATGCCAATACCTGCCCGAGTATCAGCACCGTCGGAAGGCAGTAATCATTGCTGATATGCGGTAACGAATATCCCGGCAGATTCTCTTCCTCCGGAAGTATCTCCACCTGATAACCGCAAGCGCCAAAAGCGGCCTGCAGAAGCTCATTATGATAATGCAGCATATCCGGCAGCAGGATCGTATGGGTCTCTTTCATTGACTTTGTGAACTTTGCCAAAATATTACCGATGCCCCCTTCTCACATCCATCCTAAAGCAGCCGCAGCTTTTCAAACGCGCTGTAAAGACCGTCTTCTGTCACCGGCGGACAGATCATGTCTGCAATCTTCTGCAGGGCGGGACTTCCATTCGCCATACAGATGCCGGTTTCCACAGCCTGCAGCATCTCCAGATCATTCATACTGTCCCCGACGGCTATCGTATCTGCCCTGGAAATACCCAGGTACTCACACAATCTTTCCACTGCCTTTCCCTTATTGAAAGCCTTGCTGGCCAATTCCCCATTCACAATGCCGCAGGCATCCTCGTCCTGAATACAGAAATCAAATTCATCCTGCAGTACCTGCATGGGCTTTTGCAGGCGCTCTATGCCTCTGCTCATAAATGCCATCCCATAAATCGGCTCGCCATCATATTCCGACATAGGATGAATGCCCAGTTCGCTCTCAATCTGAATCCGCCACCGCAGCAACTCACTGTTTGCCTCGGATTGCGCATTTTCCGCAAGAAACTCCTTAAATCCCTCGTCAGTATAACTATGATTTCTGCCTCCTATGGTGCGGTAAATACCGCTTTCCTTAAAAACATCCAGCACCCTGGCCTGCTGCTCCTGCGTCATCGGACAATCATAAACCACCTGCCCATCGTACTCAATATAGCCGCCGGCACTGGCGATCAGACCGTCAAATCCAAACTCCAGTACGGGAAAGAGCATCCCATAATTCCGACCGGAGCATAATACTACTCTGTGTCCTTTTGCCCGGGCACGACGAACCGCTTCAATCGCAGATGGGGGCGGAACATTTTTACCCGGTTCCGTCAAGGTACCGTCAATATCCAAAAAAATCAATTTCTGATCCATGATAACCTCCTTCTATATCTCTTCTTGAACGCGCTTTCATTCTGTATATTATAAGTTTTGAAAACAGCCCTGTCAATCCGGCCTGCTTCTTTTTCTGTTTTTACCAAAACGGAGCTTCCGTTTTTATGCAGAATGACAATTTTATCTTTTTTATTATCGTTGTATTGACTTTTTGTTAGCTTGCGTGCTATTCTCGCTTCAAGATGAACGCGAGTTCATTGCGTTCAAAAAATAGTACAGCAATCAAACAATTAAGGAGGAAACTATGAACTACGATTATGCAAAGATAGCAAAAGAAGTCATTTCGGCCGTCGGCGGATCGGAAAATATTAAGTCTGCCGCTCATTGTGCCACCAGACTGCGTCTCATCGTCGCAGACAGATCCCTGGCTGATGATGAAAAGGTAGGCGAAATCGATGCGGTGAAAGGTACTTTCTTCACAGCCGGACAATATCAGATCATCTTCGGCACCGGTCATGTCAACCGGGTCTATGAGCAGATCGTCCAGCTTGGCATTGCAGAGACTACCGCAAGCGAAGCGAAAGAAGCAAAAATGGACGGTAAGAACCAGGTACAGAAAGCCATCCGAACTTTCGGAGACGTATTTGTTCCCGTTATCCCTGCCCTGGTGGCCACCGGTCTGTTCCTTGGCTTGAAGGGCGCCTTGCTCAATAACAACTTTCTGTCTCTATTCGGCATGACCAATGCCGATATTCCCCAGACCTTCCAGGTTCTGGTAGATGTACTCTCCGGCACGACTTTCGCTTTCCTGCCGGCTATTGTGTGCTGGTCCACCTTCCGTGTATTTGGCGGCTCTCCGGTTCTTGGGCTGATTCTGGGTCTGATGCTGGTGAACGGCTCCCTGCCCAATGCCTACTCTGTGGCAGACCCTGCCAGCGGCGTAACGCCCCTGATGCTTTTCGGCTTTATTCCCATAGTAGGTTATCAGGGCAGTATCCTGCCGGCCTTTGTAGCCGGCGTAATCGGCAGTAAACTGGAAAAGAAACTGAGAAAAACGGTTCCGGCAGTTTTCGACTTTATGATCACGCCTTTTCTGGTGTTATTCGTAATGTTGATTCTTTCTCTGCTGGTGATCGGGCCTCTCCTGCACGCACTGGAAAATGTCCTGTTAGTCATCGTAGAATATGCACTGGAACTTCCTTTGGGCATCGGTGGTCTCATTGTAGGCTTCTTCTGGTCCATCATCACCCTTACAGGCGTACATCATATATTCAACATGCTGGAGATCAGCCTGCTTGCCAGCACCGGCTTTAACCCGTTCAACGCTATTTTGTGTATGTGCGGCTTTTCCTCTGCCGGCGTATGTCTTGCCATCTCCATTAAGGCCAGAAAGAAAGAGATCCGCGCTATCGGTCCCAGTGCAACCGTATCTGCCCTGCTGGGCATCGGTGAACCCGCATTGTTCGGTGTCATCCTGCGTTATGGCATGAAACCTTTTCTCCTCAGCTGCTCGATCAACGGCATAGCCGGTATGATCGCCATGCTGATCGGCATGAAGGGAACCGGCAACGGCGCCGATCCCCTTCCCGAGTGTGCTGGGCGCCGTAGCCCAGGGCACCTACGTTCCCATGGAAGAGATTCCCGACCCTACCTTTTCCCAGGGCGTTCTTGGCATCTGCTGCGGCGTCGAACCGGCAAGCGGCAAAGTCTTTTCTCCTATGGACGGCACCATCAGTCAGCTCGCCGATACCTTACATGCCGTGGGCATTGAAGCACAGGGTGTGGAACTGCTTATCCATGTCGGTATCGACACCGTAGAGATGAAAGGCGAAGGCTTCAAGAGCCACGTCAAAGAAGGACAGACAGTCAAAAAGGGTGATCTTCTGTTAACTATGGACCTGGAAAAGATTAAGGCTGCCGGTCATCCCGCTACTATTATGGTCGCAGTGACCAATTCCGATGACCTGACCTCTGTTGAAGCTGCAGCTTCCGGCCAGCTTAAGCCCGGCGACCAACTGATGTGCCTCAAAGCATAATGCCACAGGCAATAAATGCCGACGATGCAAATCAGGCTATTACCGGAAGGAGCCACCCGATCGGGTGGCTCTTATCTTCCATTCTTGACAACAGCGATTGTCAGGAATAGAATATTCCTATGTAAGATTACGGATCTGACAAAACTCAATCGCTGATATTTTCTGACGATATATAAACTACTCATAATTCCATGCACGTAGAAAGGAGGGCTTGCCGTGGTCAGTATGCAGGATATTGCCGATAAGGCAGGAGTTTCCAGAGTCACTGTCTCCAGAGTTCTCTCAAACCATCCTTCCGTCAAGGCAGAGACCCGTCAAAAGGTACTCCACTGGGTCAAAGAACTGGATTATGAACCTAATCTCATCGCCCAAAGCCTGGCAGGAAACCGAACGAACATCATTGGCCTGCTGGTTCCGGAAATCGCCTATCCCTTTTTCAGTGAAATCATAGAATCCATAGAAAATCAGGCATTTTATGAAGGATACAGTGTGATTATCTGCAATACACACCGCAGTCTGGACAAAGAAAAGAACATACTCGCTCAGCTGCGCCAGCGGAAAGTTGACGGCGTAATCGCAGTTCCGGTTTCTACGACACAAAGCCTGCCCGCCTATCAGCGCCTGCAAGTGCCTGCCGTCATGATCACCAAGAAGATGGAAGGATTCAGCAGCGTATACATCTCCCATTACAATGGCGGACAGCAGATCGCCAGACATTTTCTGAACATGGGTTTTCAAAAGATAGGATATATCGGTCCTACCAAAGAATCTACCTCCGCCCTGAAATATGCAGGGTTTCAGCAGTATTTGTCTGACAATCAGATCGATCTGACCGATGTGATCGAATGTCCGGCGCCGGAGAATATGAACACCAGTCTGGTCTATAAGCTGGTAAAACAATACGCCGAAAACACAGGACTGCATTGTGAGGCATACCTGGCTAACGATGATATCACTGCCTGTGAAGCCATCTCCGCTTTCCGTGAACTGGGCTATACGGTTCCTCAGGATATCGCCATCGCCGGTTTTGATAATTCCCTGCTGGCAAAGGAAATCAGTCCCAAACTCACTGCGCTGGCTCAGCCCCTGGATGAGATCGGGAAGAAATCCGTGGAGATCCTGTTAGATCAGATAAACAACAACGCTGAACCATGTATGTATGAACTGGAGTCCCGTGTCATTGCCAGGGAATCTACAATCCGCTTTGTATCACCGAAACAGGAAAGTTTGGCGCATGCTATTTTAACAAACGCATCTTCTTCGCCACATGCACCAGCATAGCCCCCTTCGGAAAAGCCCGCAGCTCCTGCTCATTCACGCCGCCGATAAAAAGTATCATCACGAAATAGACACAGGCCCCCAGCCCGATGGCAATCAGAAGCACGATCCGGCTCACCGGCAGCAGCAGATACAAGCCGTGGTAAACACCGAATGCCACAGCCCCCATCACCACGGCTGAAACCAGCGGCTTGACAAAGGTCTTCATCATCTCCTGCTTATATTTCAGGTGTTTTCTTACTGAAATCTGGTTCAGGATACATACCACCAGCGAATAGATAATATTGGCACACACCAGCGCATACAGATTCAAGTCCGTGTAGAGCAGCATCCCGATCAGAGCGCCAATCTGGATCACCAGCGCAATCGCCGCATGGATCACAGGTGTATTCACCCTACCGATTCCCTGCAGGACTGCATTTGTCAGCGTGGACAGACAATACAGAACCACAGATACCGCCAACGCGGCCAACAGCCCCGATGCCTTCTCCAGCGAATCTTTCTGCGGAAAAATGAACTGCATCACAGGCTGCGCCAGAAGCCCAAGTCCCATGGCCGCCGGTATGGAGACCATCATCGTCATGCGGATGGCCTTCGCTACCTGTTTTCTCGTCTTCTTATATTCTTTTCTGATATAAGTGGTAGAAACCCCCGGCATCGTCGCCGAAGACATTGCCGAAGCGATCGCGATCGGTATATTGACCACGGAAACTGCCTGGGTGGCAAAAATCCCATAATCAATAGCAACCGTTACGTAATCCACATCCCTGAACTCCATCAGGATCCACTTGTAAATCTTCATATTCACTACAGTAGAACAGTTATAGATAAAAGTACTCAGGATAAAAGGCGTGACCACCGTAAAAATAGTTCTGGCAATCTCACCGTAGCTCTCCGTCGTTTTCGTCCGGTCATACCGCACCCGTCTGTCGATCATCTTACGATTCAGCATATACATGGCAAACATAAACAGAAGCGCCATCACAACGCCGGCACCGGTTCCCAGCGCACTGCCCGCGGAACCGTAGATCGCCTGAACAGTCTGACTGTCGTCTTTCACCGTCATCATCAACAGATAGGCGGCCAGAATGCTGATAACCGCATTCAGGATCTGCTCTAAGATCTGCGACAAGGACGTATGCATCATCGACCCGTGCGCCTGGAAATATCCGCGGAACACTCCGAGAAAACCGGAGAAAAAGATCGTGGGTGCAAGCACCCTGAGCGCCACCACCGAATGCTCTCCCACCAGCCAGGGCGCCGCTGCGAACGTAATGACCGCTGCCGCCCCGCCCACGACCAACACGTAAAAAAGCGCACACCGAAAGACACGCTGCGCATTCACATATTCTTTGAAGGCCATTTTCTGGGCGATCACCTTAGAAATTGCCGAAGGAATACTGTAGGAAGAAATCAGCAGAATGATCGTATAGATATTGAACGCCTCACTGTAATAACCGTTTCCCTCCAGACCGATGATACTCAGAAGCGGACTGCGGTAGATCAGGCTGATCACCTTGACGATTATGCCTGCCGCTGCCAGAATCCCCGCCTGCAGCACAAAATTATTCTGTTTCTTTTGTCCGCCCATGCGCACCTCCGAGTTACCGACAACATTTCATGTTAAAAAGAGCAAGCACGGCAGCCTGCCAGGCAACCCCTATGTCTGCACTGACAAGTCCGACACTTGCTCCGATATCTTCTGCCTTGCTCTGATCTTATCCGATCAACCAGTCATACATCTCCTGATACTTCTTCGCCGATACATGCCATGAGAAGTCAACTGCCATTGCCCTGTCCACAATCTTGTTCCACTCACGCTTCTTATCATAATAGATATGCTCCGCGTAACGGATCGTGCCAAGCATTTCATGGGCATTATAGTTCTTGAAGCTGAATCCCGTCCCGGTTCCTTCATACTCATTGTAAGGCGCTACCGTATCCTTCAGACCGCCGGTCTCACGCACGATCGGCACCGTGCCATAACGCAGGGACATCAGCTGGCTCAATCCGCAGGGCTCAAAGAGAGACGGCATCAGGAATGCATCGCTCGCTGCATAGATCTTATGTGAGAGCGCATCGGAATAATAAATATTCGCCGACACCTTGCCATGGTACTTCCAGTCGAAATGACGGAACATGTTCTCATACTGCTCCTGACCGGTTCCCAGCACTACGATCTGCACATTATCCTGACAGAGCTCATCCATCACATAAGCGATCAGGTCAAATCCCTTCTGGTCCGTCAGACGGGATACGATACCGATCATCATCGCTTTATCATCCTGGTTCAAGCCCAGCTCCGCCTGCAGCGCCCGTTTGTTCTTAACCTTCTCCTTACGGAAATTCACCGCATTATAATTGAACTCAATATTCGTATCTACTTCCGGACTGAAATCCGAATAATCAACACCGTTAACAATACCACGCAGATCCGCCGCCCTGGCGCGCATCAGGCCGTCCAGTCCTTCTCCGTAGAACGCCGTCTTGATCTCTTCCGCATAAGTATCGCTGACTGTGGTGATCGCATCCGCATACACAAGACCGCCCTTCAGGAGATTGGCATCCTTATAGGCTTCCAGCTTATCCGAAGTGAAGAAGTAATCCGGCAGTCCCGTGATCTCCTTAACCTCCTTGACGCTCCATTTCCCCTGGAATTTCAGATTATGTATCGTCATAACCGTCTTGATGCCTCTGTAGAAATCGCCTCCCTGGAATCTCTCTTTCAAATATACGGGAATCAGTCCGGTCTGCCAGTCGTGACAGTGGATCAGATCCGGTCTGAAATCGATCACCGGCAGAATCGACAATGCCGCTTTACAGAAAAACGCATACTTCTCGATCTCAAACAGCGCATTGTCGCTGTAAGGCTTGAATCCGCTGAAAAATCCCTCGTTATCAATGAAATAATATTTCACGCCTTCCACTTCGGCTTCCATGATCCCCACATACTCTTCCTTCCAGTGGAAATCCATATAGAAATGTGTCTTATAAGTGAGCTTATCCTTCATCTCCTGCTTCATACAGGTATATTTAGGAAGAATCACTCTGATGTCAAAGTATTCTCTGTCGATACACTTGGGCAGAGAACCGATCACATCCGCCAACCCGCCTGTCTTGATAAAAGGAACCCCTTCCGATGCAACAAACAAAATATTTTTCATACTAACCCTCCAAAATATAAATTGTCCTGTCTTCTCCAGTCATTAACCTATATTATACAGCATTTTCAGTGGCAATAAAAGGGTTATTTTCGGTTCCGTCAAAATAAATACGACTGTTGGCATCGTACAAAAGAAAAGCGTCAATGCCTGTACTGCAGGCGGATCTTATCCGCGATCAACGCAATAAATTCCGAATTGGTAGGCTTCCCTTTCCCGGTATTGATCGTGTAGCCAAACAACGCATCCAGCGTCTCCATACGCCCCCTCGACCAGGCAACCTCAATCGCATGGCGGATGGCGCGCTCTACCCGGCTGGGCGTAGTCTGATACTTCTTCGCAATGGTCGGATACAGTACTTTCGTGATGGAGCCAAGCATTTCCACGTCCTCTACCGACATCATGATCGCTTCCCGCAAATACTGATACCCCTTGATATGGGCCGGCACCCCGATCTCATGGATCATATCCGTCACGTCTTTCTCCAGATCTCTTGCCACATAAGGTGACAGAACCACATCCTTCTCCGATATTTCTGTATCTCCCGTTCCCGAAGGAACTGTTATCATGATCTGGAATTCCTTGTTCGTGCTGATCAGGTTATCCAGAAGCTTGTAAAATTGTTTCTGATCTCTCGCCGCGGTCATGTTTAATGTTTCCATAAGCATTCCTCCATCTTTCTGATTGGTCTGTTACGGTCACAGTTCCATAAGAATACACATTTTTAATAAACAACAACCTATTTCATATTATTCCTACATATTTCTTAACGATCTGTTGACGCGTTCCGACACAAACCATTATAAACAATAGTAGAACACTATGGAACATTAAGTTATCGCACAACTCATCCTGGCGTCTATTCTTTCACGGTAACATCGGAGCGAAGAATCGTTTGCAGGATCCGCAGCACACAGCGGTCCAGATCCTTTTCTTCCAAATACAGGTCCCTCTCTCCCTCCAGTCCCTCGCAGATTTCCCGAATATCCGACTCGTTACCCGGCATGATCAGATCATTTCCGGCCTGGATGCACTTTACGGCAGAAGCCCCGTGTCCATCGTTAGTGGTCAGCCAGTCTGTCATGATAATACCGTCAAACCCCCATTCCCGGCGCGCCGCCACCGTACAAAGATCATAGTTGTTGGCCGCATGTATGCCGTTGATTTTCGTGTAAGCCGTCATGATCGCCATCGGCTGTGCCGCCTTCACCGCCAGCTCAAATCCTTTCAGATAGATTTCCCGCAGGGCTCTCTCCGAAACGATATCCGTTACGCCCATCCGGTTGTCCTCCTGATTATTTCCCGCAAAATGTTTGATCGTCGTGCCGATGCCGCCAAAGCTCTGCACCCCTTCCGTGACCGCCGCCGCCATAAAGCCGCTGACAACCGGATCCTCCGAATAATACTCAAAGTTCCGCCCACACAACGGATTTCTGTGTATATTCATGCCGGGAGCAAGCCACAATGTCACGCCAAACTCCTTCATCTCTCTGCCGATCAGCATTCCGATCTCTTTCATCAATGCCGTATCGAAAGTCTGTGCCAGCAGCGTGCCCACCGGAATCGCACTACAGAACTGATAGTGGGAAACTGCCCCCTCATGCGGGAATTGCGTCCCGAAGAATCGATTCTGCAGCGCTTCGTAACGGCTCAGCTGATAGATCGTGCCGTCCTCCGGATTTTCCTCATACTGCTGCTGCAGACGAAGCCCTGCCGGCCCGTCCGCCAGGATCAGTTCTCCGATCCCCAGATGTTCCAATCCGGTAGTCGTTTCCCCCGCGGCACCCGGCACATGCACTGCCGCCGCACCGATCACCTCACTGCTGCCGGCGGAGGGCTGTCCACAGACAAGCCGTGCCTTCTGGTGCCGTGTCATTTTCTGAAGGATCTCCCCGGCCTCCGAACAGGAATTATCTGCTGCCGGCATCTGTCGTTCGTCTAACCGCTTTCTTAACCGTTCAACCGCAGCATCGATCGCAATACATATCACCTGTTCTTCCTGATAAAGAGCCTGCAAATGACTCTGCCACGCTTCTTCCGCCTCCTTTGCGGGCACAAGCTCCTTCAGCGCATCCTGCAGGGGACAAATCGGGGAAAGCTTCTGCAGAACCACCCGCTCCCGCAACGTCAGTTTCCCGGCCAGACGGCACGCCTCTGCATTTTCTCCCAGAAACAGTCCATACACTCCGTCGTCCAGGTAATAGCTGGAATGGCCCGTATGATAGGATTCCAGCAGCTCCAGGGGGAACGTAAGTGTCAACATCCCGCACGCCCCCGGTGCAAGCAACTCTGTCTTTCCGAAAGCTACTAACCGCTTGCGTTCCTTGGGACGTTTGCCCGGCGGGCAGGCGGCATAGAGCTGGATCACCTGTTTTCCGGGCAGATCTCCCTCATTTGTCACCCGCACTCTGGCGATTACTTCTTCCCCGTCTACACGGATTTCCTCACACGTCATAGAAAACGCTGTATAAGAGCGCCCAAAGCCGAAGGGATATCTTGGCTTTACCAAAAAACTGTCAAAATAGCGGTACCCTACATAAATCCCCTCTGCATAGACTTCCTCATACAGATTGCCATTATTGTGACTGAACGTATCCCAACAAGGATAATCTTCATAATGATAAGCCCAGGTATCTGTCAAACGCCCACAGGGATTCACTCTTCCTGTCAAAACATCCCCCAGTGCATTTCCGCCTTCCATCCCCGCCTGTGACATCACAAGAAGCGCCGCCACAGGGATCTTTTCCAGGAAGGAAAGATCCATTACCCCACCTGCATTCAGAATCAGGATCAGATTGGGATATAGGGCGGACAGCGCTGTCAGTTCCTTTTCCTCTGTCTCGGACAGATAGTAGTCTCCCTTCTTCGCATGCCGGTCGGCGCTCTCCCCCGAAACCCGGCTGACAACATAGATGGCCGTCTCTGCCTTCGTCCGTATGAACTCCCCGCCTCCGGGCATAGGCATCGGGTTCGCCGAATAGGCATTATAAAGGGAGAAGAAGTCTCCCGGTTCTGCCATCTGATAGATGCTCTGCATCCATTCCGCCCTGTTCTGCTCATAGACAGCATCATATCTGTCAAGCCACGCATCCGTCGTAATCTTCAGTCCCGCATTGCGCAAACCCGCATCAACATTGACATTACATCTGTTATTGACGCTGCCGCTGCCTGTGCCGCCCTTAATGGTATAGCGGGCGCCGCCGCCATAGAGCGCAACGGGCGTTCCCTCTGCCAGTGGGAGAACTCCGTTATTTTCCAACAGAACCATCCCCTCTGCCGCCGCCCGCCGCGCCAGCCTGCCATGCTCCTTTTCCCTGTCTGAGATTTCCGGATTCAGCGTACCGGAAAACCCACGCTCCCTGAATCGTACCGCCATTCTCCTGCTCCTCCTTACTCCTAATATCGTAACTATGCGTCCTGCTTTCCTTATATTCTAATCCATTCCGTATCTCTTGTACAATATCTCTTGTATCATAAAGTTCTACGATCCTGCTCCTAATTCCTATATCATAAAAGGGGAGCAGCAGATGTATCTCTCTGCTCTCCCCATCATACAACCTCTCAACTTTTGATCCTGGATCACCCTGCCGGGAACCAGCCGAAATCCACACAGCGTCCCAGATCCCAGCTGTCCCAGCCTACCCAGCCGTCCTCATTGACGGTATCAACTAACAGCTTATAGCTCCAGTAGAAATAGCCGCTGCCTGCTTTCCATGCCTCCAGCTGCGCGTCTGCCAGCGCCTGGTAGATCTTCTTCTTCTCTTCGTCGCTGATACGCTCCCTGGAAACCCCTTCCTGGCCGTTCAACACAGTCTGGCCGCCCTTCGTGTCCTTTCCCACTGCCAGAGAATTGAAGAGGCACCATTCGCCGCAGATCACCGGGAAGTACTCCTGCATCTCCCGGATATCGGCCTCGTAATTCTCCTTGATATACTTCACATAGCCTTCGATGGTCTGTTCACAGCCCATCCCTTCCGCCATCATCAGATACTGGTGGGTATCCAGAACCACATTCTGATACTTATCTTCCCGCATAAAGTCCTTCCAGGCTTTCAGAAGGAACGCGTCGTGGATCACCACATACTTCTCTTCCGGCAGATACTTGCGCAGCCGGTCATAGGCATCCAGATAGAACTGCCGGATAAACGCAAGCGTATTGGGCCTTGTTCCTTCCGCCTTCTTCGGATCCACAGCCGGATAACGCGACGGCACATCCATCAGTTTCCAGGTTTCCTCCGTAATCGGTTCATTGATCACTTCAATCCCCCACAGCCCCTCTCGCTTGCCGTAACGCTGTGCCAGCCGCTCCAGCACCGTCAGCTCAAACTCCACTTCCTCCGGCTCCTGGGACCATTTGCACACGCCGCTGATGCCGCCGTTGTCGAAACCGTTCTGGCTGTCCGGCGCGGTGTGCAGATCAACCAGGATCTTAAGTCCGTACCGCTCCGCCCAGCAAAAGGCCCGGTCCAGCTCCTCCACACAACCGATAAAAGGCTCCCTGTCCCCGAAGATAAAATAGGGCACCGGAATCCGCACGGTATTCATGCCCATGGCCTTGATCCTCGTGAAATCCCGTTCCGTAATATATTCTGCACGGTGAGTCCTGATCCTCGCCTCATACACATCACGCGGAAGCTGTGTCGGCAGATAATACTCGTCCTCCGCCGTCGTCCCCGCAAAAAGTCCCGGACTCATCCATTTTTCCAAAACAAGCCAGTTTCCCAAATTGACGCCTTTGATATCCATAGTTTTCCGCTCCCTTCTTTTCTGCCCTTTATTGCATTCTCTCTGCCGTTTCGATCATTGAAGAACCACCGTCGAAATACTGTTCCCCGGCACGACGACTCTCGTGATCATCCCTTCCGTGCGCAGATGGATCATCTTCCTGTCCTGACCGGTATGCAGGATTACCACCGCCACAGAACCGTCCGGATTCTGCGCCGCAGTTACCTCCACCCTGGGTGAAAAGCTGGAACTGCCGATCCTGACGGCGCCCGGCCTGATATATTTACTGAACTGCCCGATGGCATGGAACATGGGCTTTACTTCCACCGTATCCGTAGTCGTATCGCACATCACCGGCGCGTTGCAGTAATTTCCCACATGGTTGGGGCCGCCCTGTTCATCCAGCACGAGATTCCAGTCCAGCCAGCTGTTCATCCCGTGATTCAGATCCCCGATCAGATCATGGGCGTACATCCTTGCGTGACGCAGATCATCCTGCACATGCTCCGGACCTTTGGCATATTCCACACAGCCCTCACTGCGCATTAACATCAGTCCCGGGAAATCCTCCCTTACCATCTGCAGCGTTTCAAAATGGTCTCCCGAATACCAGTGATAGGCCACACCCGCCACCATCTCCCTGGTAGTCTCATCCATAATCTCACAGGTCCGCTCATAGACCCGTTCCTTGTTGTGATCCCAGATATACAGCTGCACATGCGCAAGCCCGTTCTCTTTCAGCGCCGGATACAGATAGTCTCTCAGGAATTCCTTCTCCTCCTCCGCCGTATACTCGCAGGAATCCCATGTCTGGACGGCCAGCGGCTCATTCTGTACCGTCATACAGGAAATCGGAATTCCCCGTTTCTCATACTCTGTGATATACTTGACCACATAATCCGCATAGGCCTGATAGCACTCCCGGCGCAGATGCCCGCCGCCGTTGCGCACACCGGTCTCCTTCATAAAAGCCGGCGGCGACCAGGGGGACAGAAGCAGCGAAACCGGCTGCCCCAGAGCTTCCTGGGCCATATGGATTAACGGCTGTACATACTTGGCATCCCGCTCCAGCGTAAAATCACGGAATGCAGCATCCCCTGCATCTTCAACCGCACAATAATTGCTGATGGAAAAATCACAGCTGTCCATATGTATCCTGCCAAGCGTATAGCCGATCCCGTCCCGGCCGTAATAGGACTCCACGATCTCTTTCTGCTTCTCCCTGCTCATCCGCGCCAGCGCATACCCTGCAGACTCGGTAAGCGCCGCCCCGAAGCCCAGGATGCTCTGGTACTTTTTATGCGGATATACATTCACCACATCCATCTCCTGTGCTTTGCTGTCAGGGATCAAACTCGTCTCGTATGTCTCCTGCCTGATACCGTCACTGTCAAGTATCGTCGTAAACATCGTTGCTTTCTTCATAGAAATACCATACCTTTCTCCGGAATAAGGTAAAAGTGGGGTTGACAAATCACTCATCAACCCCAATATCCCTTAACACAATCTTTTAGCCATTCTATATAACCTGTTATTGCCTCTTAGTTCAGGCTCTCCAGATATGCATCCAGCTGTTTCTGGCATTCTGCGATCACCTTATCGATTCCTGCAGCCTGCATTGCAGTTTTGTATTCCTCGATCGATGCTTCCACATTATCCGTATACCCTAACTCCAACGGCCAGCCATACTGCTGTCTCGCATTGGTACATGCTGCAACTTCCGTGCTGATGCTGGAAGTATCCATTACAAAACCGGTGAATTTCTCGGCGCCAACGCCTTCTTTGATCTTTCCTTCCCATTCCTGCCGCAGGGTATCATAAGTCTCGGGTACACCGGCCTGGTTACGGTTCAGATCCATGGTACGCGCCGCCCACATAGCATTGGTCGCATACAGATCGGTGTCCAGGATCGTGAACTGTCCTTCATCGTTCAGTTCATAACTCGTTCCAAGAACTCCATAATACAATGCATCATATACTTCCTGATCCGTTGTCAGCAGATTCCAGAATGCCATCGCTCTTTCCGGATTCTTCGCCGTGTTGGAGATAACCATACAATCCTGTGTATACGGCAGATGCGCAATGTCCTTTGTCATCGGGCCATACTGGAAATCCCATTCGGGATGCAGTACACATACACCTGACCAGGAGTCGATGTTGTGGAAACGCATAGCCGCTTTACCGTTCTGTGTCTTCTGGGAATCCGTATCAGCCAGTGCGGACTTACTCCAATAGCCCTTGTCGCACCACTCCTTACACATCTGATAGAATTCTGTCACACCATCAAGATCGTAGATCGCCTTAACTGTCGGATGCTCTTCCGAAGGATCATAGAACAGATAACGCATATTGGAATCAACATCCATAAGACCGTTCATTCTCGTCCACACAAGAGACAGCTCCGGTCCTGCCGAATACTGGTCAAGCGCTTCCATCTCCGGATGATTTGCAACAACATAATCCGCAAACTCTTCTACCTTTTCAAACGTATCGATCGGTCCCGTAATGCCGGCTTCCGCCGCGATGTCACCACGGTAAATACTTCCATAAGTCGTGTAAGTGGGCAGCAACGTAGGAACTGCATACAACTTACCGTTGATCGTTGCCTGCTGCAGCGCGGACTCGGACTGCATTGCATAGTTATCCGGCGCATAGGTGGGAAGCAGGTCATCCAGCGCCATAAACGCGCCTCTTTGTGCCAGATTTGCAAAACCAAGCCAGCCTGCACAATATGCCATATCAAACTCTTCTCCCGATGAGAACAACAGCGGATACTTCTGTGCATACTCTGCCCAGCCGATCCAGTTGATCTTCAGAGTGCAGTTCAGCTTTTCTTTCAGAAGGGTATTCAGATTCTCATCCACAAGATCCTGTCCTGCCGGTCTGTCACTGATGACGTACATCACCAGTTCCACCTCTTTGGATGTATCAATCTCTCCCGATGCGCCTGCTTCTGAGGAGCTTCCCGAAGACGCCGCATCTCCTGAAGTTGCTCCACCCGAACCACCACAGCCTGCAAGCAGACCAAGTGACATTGTTGCTGCAAGTAATACTGCAACCAGTTTCTTTTTCATTCCTTTTACCTCCTTATGGTTATCATTGCATAATTTATTTGCTGCCAAATACTTGGCTGTACTAACAGAATTCTGTCCTTTAGCCCTTCACGGAACCGATCGTGATACCTGCGATGAAGTATCTCTGTACGAACGGATAGACGATGACGATCGGTCCGGTCGCCACCACTGCCATTGCCAGTTTTAACGAATTGGACGGCAAGTTAGCCACCTGAATACCGGCCTGCGCGGCTATTCTTGCAAGCGCCTGTGTCTGCTGCTGAATGGAATACAGCATATACTGCAGAGGATATTTCTCCTCGGTGCTCATATACAGCATCGCATTATACCAGTCGTTCCAGTAACCAAGCGCCAGGAACAGTCCAATCGTTGCCAGGCCTGATTTCAAAAGCGGGAAGATGATCGTAAAGAAGATCCTCCACTCACCCGCACCGTCAAGCTTAGCGGATTCTACCAGTGAGAACGGAATGTTATTGACAAAGGTCCTCATAATCAGCAGATAGAAGACATTGAACATACCAGGCAGAATGAGCGCCAGCATATTGTCCCGCAAATGCAGATACTGGATATAGAAGATATAAGTGCTGACCATTCCGCCGTTAAACAGCGTCGTGAAATAGAAGAAGAACGACAGCACATTCCTGTACTTAAAGTCCTTACGACTGATTACGTAAGCCGTGATCGTCGTCAGCAGCAGGCCCAGTACCGTACCCACCAGCGTGATGAAAATGGATACGCCGTATGCACGGAAGATCCGCTCCGGCGTCTTGAAGATAATGTTGTATGCCTCCGTGGAGAACTCTCCCGGCAGCAGGCTGAATCCGTGAAAGCTGATCCACTGCTCCGCCGTAAAGGAACCGGAAATAAGAAGCAGGAACGGGATCAGGCAGATCACGGCGATAACCGCCACGATCGCATAACAGATCACATAGAATACTTTGGATGAAGCGCTCAGCTTGATATTGCGCGGCGCCGACATCATTAAATCTTTATCTTTATTAGCCATAATGTCCCTCCTCTTAGAACAGCGCGTAGTCTTCGTCAATCTTCTTCACAACCGTATTGACGATCATGATGATCGCGAAGCAGAGTACTGACTGGTAGAACGTAGCCGCTGCTGTCATACCGATATCAGGATTTGTGATCAGGGAACGGAATACATATGTATCAATAACATCTGTCGCGTTAAACAGCTGGCCATTGTTGCCGACGATCTGGTAGAACATCTCGAAATCGCCTCGCAGGATACGGCCAACCTGCAGCAGAACCATCGTTACAAGCGTAGGTCTGATCGAAGGTAAGGTAATATAACGAATTCTCTGGAAGATCGTAGCGCCGTCGATCTCGGCCGCCTCGTTGATCTCTCCGTCTACACCGGTAACTGCCGCGATGTAAATAACCGAGTTATATCCCGTCCATTTCCATGCATTGAAAGCACAGATAATGATCGGCCATGCCATGGGCATCATGTAGTAGTTGACCTTCTCACCGCCAAGAGAGCTGATCATTGTATTGATCAATCCCGTCTCATAATTGAAGATAGAGAATACGAAGACGCCGACTACAACCCAGGAAATAAAATAAGGCAGGAGAATGACTGTCTGCGTTACCTTCTTAAAATACTTCGCCCGGATCTCCGTGATGAAGATCGCGATCACCACCGCCAGAAGCTGAGAAGTGATCAGATTAAGCAGATTATAAAGGATTGTATTTCTGGTAATCAGCCAGCCGGTACCCGAATTGAACAGGTATCCGAAGTTTTGCAGCCCGTTAAAGGGACTGCCGAACACGCCCAGATTGTACTGATACTCTTTAAACGCCAGTATCAAGCCGCTCATGGGGAAATACTGCATGACGAGAACCAGGATGAACGCCGGAGCCGCCATGGCAAAAAGAGCTTTGTTCTTCTTAAATTCATATAAGAAGCCTTCTTTTTTCATGTGTACCCTCCTTACTTGATTGATTTGGAATTTCATTTGCCTGCGAAAGATGCTTTCACTTTCCGTTCAACAAATGCTATAAGCATTATAGAAATTTTTTTGTGCGGTTTGAATATAGCAAAACTATGAAATTAAGGAATATTTTATGTTTTTTTACTTTTTGTTTACATTTCGCCCGTATTTTTTAATAATTTTAAGCTATGTGCCGGAATCCGCATTCAAAATCAACTGCCAGGCGTAGAAACAGCCTGTACACGCCCTTTTCGACGCATTTTATCGTCAGAGTTGCGGTCTAAGCCATTCCTGTCCGGACATTTTCAGACAATATGCACAAAAAAAGTGCAAAAAAAGAAGACCCTCATCAGGATCTTCCTTCTATCTTCACTTCCGCCTCCTCCATCGCCATTGCCGGGATCAGAATAAATGCCGTCGTCCCCTCCCCGAGAACACTCTCATATCTGACGCCATACTCTTCACCAAAGCACAGTTTGATTCGGAAATTAATATTCTTGATGCCGTACCCGCCTTTGATCTGGTTCATATTGAACGACACCGCATCTTCCATCTGCTGCGCCGTCATGCCGGGCCCGTCATCCTTCACCGTAAACAGGATATTCTCTCCCTGCCGCTGTACCCTGATGGCAATAGAACACTGTTTGATCTCCGCCTTCTCTCCGATCCCATGCAGGATCGCATTCTCCACGAAAGGCTGCAGGATAATATTAAGACATGCCAGGGACTTAAGTTCCTCCGGTACCTCCGCCTCCAGATGAACCGCGTCATCATAATGGAACTTCTGGATATTGACGTATACCTGTACATGTTCCACCTCTTCCCCAATGCTGATCAGATCCTGCCCGTGATTCAGGCTCAGCCGGTAGAACCGCGCCAGATTCCAGGCGATTTTCTCAATATCCTCTGCCTCATAATCCATTGCGATCCAGTTGATCAGATCCAGCGTATTGTACAGGAAATGCGGATTGATCTGGGCCTGCAGAGCGCGCAGCTCCGCCACCCTGGCATCCTTACCGAGTTGGAAATGTTCCCGGAGCAGCCTGCGAACCTCCTCCACCATAAAGTTGAAATTCCGGTAGACTTCCTCCACTTCATCCCCCTGCTGGATCGAAGGCAGCTGCACATTGAGATCACCGTCCTGCAGATGCTTCATCTCCGTGCTCAGTTTTTTCAGTCTGCCCACATAATAATTGGAGAGAAAGTACGACATGCCCATGATCATAATCATCATGATAACTACCGCCACCATGGAGCTCATAACCAGATGTCTGAACTGTCCGTCATACTCTACGGCAGGGATCAGGGATACCATCTGCCATCCTGTATTCTCTATCGCCTCCCTGCTCGCATAATAGGCGTTCTGTCCAATTCTGACGGACTCCCAGACGCTTTCTTCCCGAATCAGCGGCAGAGCGTTCTGTCCCTTTAATTCCTCAAACAAAACCTCATTGGAAGATACCGCCCCTTCCCCCTCGGCATTGATCAGATAAACCATACCGTTGGAGGTAATGTTGGCGTTCTCCATGACCTGCGCGAGCAGCTTCCCGTCTATACTGACGCTGCACACCCCCAGAGGCCTTCCGTTGCTGCCGTCACAGATCTGATGATACAGCGTCAGCATACTGAAAGTATCCATGGATCCGACGTCTTTCCTCTCCTCACTGTGCGCCAGATAATCTCTGCCCATAGCAAAGTATTCCGTCATCTGCTCATAGTCATCCCGCATCTCCAGCCTTGTATCCGGAAAAATATAATATTGATTGCTCACATAAATGATATCCTCCGGTATGTACAGGCCGAACCGATAAAGAGAATTGGAGAATTCGAGGGATGCAAAAACTCTGTTCAACGTATAGAACTCCTGATATTGTTCTTCCAGCTTCCTCCGGCCAGTGAAATCCCTGGCTGAAATGATTTCATAGACTTCCCTGTTATTTTCCACCATCTCCGTGAGATATTCCATACTATGAAGATAGCTTCCCACAAAAGACAACGCCTGATTGATAGACTGCTCCACGGAATAATTCAACTGACTCTTAAATCTGTCCAGAAGCGCAGGATAGAAGACGGCTGCAACCGCCGCCTGAATGATCAACAGCGGCACTGCAAAATAAATCATCATCCTTTTCTGCATGGACATCTTAGCCATCATCGTTTTCATCGAACCGATAAACTCTCCTTATACTCCGACGGTGTCATATTCGTCTTCTTCTTGAAGATCTTCGCGAAATAATTGGCATCCTCATAGCCCACCATGGAAGCCACCTGATAGAACTTAAGCTGCGGCTCCTTCATCAGCCGTTTCGCCTTATCGATCCGCACATCCACCATATACTGTCCGATCGTCAGTCCTGCGCTCTTCTTAAACACATTGCTCAGATAGGTCGGTGTGAGATAGACATGATCCGCCAGCATTTTGATCGAAAGGGAAGAATCGCTGTAATTCTCCCAGATATAATCCATAACCCGCTTTACCACATAAGTACTCTTCTGCGCCTCTCCGTCCTCGAAGAGGCCGGCCAGACGACTTTGCAGATACTGGTTCATCTCCGCAAAGGCAGCCACGTGCTCGAAAGGATCCTCACCGGATTCCTCCACCCCATGACTCTTATCATTGACACGCAGCGCAAGCTCCGCCTGCTTGATGACCAGATTCAGCGCATAATAGACATGCCGCACATCCGCATTCAAAAAGACCTGCTTCCGCTCCAATTCCTGCGCAAAATTGTTCAAAAGCTCTACGGCCGCATCCTCCTTCTTACCGGATACCGCCTCGGCAAACCGCTCCACGACACTCATATCCATCTCGAAACCATGACTGCCCTGCAGTTCCTCGGGAAAGGCTGCATGGTTCCATCCCAGATAAGCCAGAGCCTTCTTAACCTGTCTGGCCGCCTGCCAGGAATCCGTGATATGCTCTGCTCCCTCCACCTGGCTGCCCATAGCCAGAAACCAACGAATCTCCTCTCCGAGGATCTGCTCCATAAGCTGTACATATTCTTTTCTGGCAGATGCTCCCACGATCTGCCCCTCCTCTCTGCCTAACAGAAAAGAAATCATCGTCGGATCCGAAATCTCCGTCAGCATTGCCAGGCCGTACTTTCTCAACCACCCGTCCAATCCTTCCGTCAGCTTCTGCTTGACTTCTGCCAGTCCTTCCCTCTGTCCCAGCTGCAGGATGCCAACCCGGAATACATTCTTCCCTCTGAGATCAATCGGAAAAGAGGCCGAATCGATGAACAACGTATGCAGCTGCGCTTCCTTATGCTCCATCGTCTTCTGATAGCGGCTCACCGCCTCCTGCACCGCCTCCGAGATATCCTTACGATTGATCGGCTTCTCCACATACCGCACCGCATGCAGGTCGATGGCTGCCTTGAGATATTCCTTGTCCGCATAGCCGGTCACGAAGATGATCTCGATCTCCGGAAAAAGCTTCCGCAGCTTCCGGCACAGCACAATGCCGTTCTCTCCGGGCATGGAAATATCGGACACCACGATATCCGGCACATAGCTTTCACAGATTGCGAGCGCCTCCTGTGTATTGGCTGCCACCCGGAGTTCCTTGATCCCCAGACTCTCCCACTTGATATGCTTTACCAGCCCGTTACGGATGATCGTCTCGTCCTCCACAATAATAATCTTCAAACGGTCTTACCCCCCCCCTGAAAAATCCGCTGTTGACGTGGACACTTTAACAGACCCGAAAGCCAAATTACTCATATCGTTAACCATAATGCTTAACTTTCACTTTATCATTATAGCAAACTATACAAAGCGTGTAAACAAATATCAAAAAAGGGCAGGCACAATCTACAATCGCACCTGTCCTTTTTTATTCATTTTAATATATCTTTATTCCATTCAGCCAGCTTACTCAGCATCCGCTTCCTCAGCTGCCTCTGCCTCTGCATCTGCATCTGCGTTATCGGCAGCTGCCGCACCGTCAGTGATATCTGCATACATGAAGTACCAGTATCCGTAAGGTGAATGCCAGGAACCTGTGATCTTCGGGCTCTGTAACCAGAAGTCATTGTAGTAAGCTACCGGAATACATCCAGCCTCTTCCATCAGGATATCCTCTGCTGTATGAAGCGCCTCAGAACGCTCTGCAGCATCCAGTGTTGTTCTGGAAGTCTCCATTGCCGCATCATACTCGGCATTGTTGAATTTACCGTCGTTGTTACCGTTGGTGGAGTAAAGCAGATCCAACATATTGGAAGGATCGCTGTAGTCTCCTACCCAGCCGTTACGGGAAGACTCATAGTCACCGTTACGTCTCATGGGTGTGAAGCTTGCCCACTCTACGATCTCTACGGACAAGTCAATGCCAAGCTCCGCCCATGCCTGCTGTAAGTACTCAGCCACAACCTTGTGATAACCTGCATCATTGGTAGAATAAGTAATGGAAGGGAAACCTTCGCCGCCCGGATAACCGGCCTCTTCCAACAGAGCCTTAGCTTCTTCCAGGTTCGCATCATGATTTGTCGTGTCAATGTAAGGCTGACCGCCGTTTGCATTGTCAATGAACTGGCTTCCGTCTGTATCAATCCAGCCAGGACCCATGAAGTTGCTTGCTGCTGTATAAGTACCCTGCATCAGAGTGCCTGCAACATACTCACGGTCGATCGCCAGACTCAGCGCCTTGCGGACAAGCGGATTGTCAAAAGGCTCTTTCTGTGTGTTCAGGCTCAGGTAGTACGTACCGATGATCGGATCTACGAAGAACTCGCCGTTGCCTTCCAGGGAAGGAATCTCCTCTGTCGGAACGTCTTTGATGAACAGCACTTCACCTGTCTGATATGCACCGTAAGATGCGCCGGCATCCTCGATCAGATTCCACTTGATGCCGTCCAGCTTGATCGCATCTGCATTCCAGTAATTAGGGTTCTTGCTCATCAGGATATGAGAGCCGGGTACCCACTCGGATACATAGAACGGTCCGTTGGAGATATAGGTTTCTGCTGCGGTTGCCCATGCATCGCCATTGGCCTCAACAGTCGCCTGCTGAACCGGGCTTAAGGTTGCGAATGCTGCCAGGCTGCCGAAATAAGAACAAGGGCTGCTCAGCGTAACCACCAGTGTCTTGTCGTCTGTCGCTTCTACTTTCAAAGCATCCAGATCACCGCCAACTGCCTCTGCAAAACCTTCCACCATGCCAAGCACTGTCTCAGCATAAGGAGCTGCTACCATCGGGTCGCATACTCTCTTCCAGCTGTATACGAAATCATTGGCTGTCAGGTCAGAACCGTCGGACCATTTCAGGCCGTCACGAAGTGTAAATGTCCAT
Source organism: uncultured Lachnospiraceae bacterium (assembly GCA_947644545.1). Taxonomy (GTDB): domain Bacteria; phylum Bacillota; class Clostridia; order Lachnospirales; family Lachnospiraceae; genus UBA3282. Next base: position 14,558 of record CANRZW010000002.1, on the reverse strand, counting down.
GTAAGACCGTCTTCGCTTGTCTCCCAGCTCTCCGCCTGTCCGGGAATCAGCTTACCATCCTCGTCCACTGCCAGCAGACACTCAAAGGAATGCAGTAACATATTACCGCCGTCTACCGCACTGTTCAGCGCCGGATCGATCGTCTCAGGGTCAGGACCTACCTGAACGGAAAGGATCTTCTCCCCTGTTGCAGTCTCTGCTGCCGCATCTGTCTCTTCGCCGGCAGTATCGTCTGCTGCTGCGTCATCAGCTGCCGCATCCGTGCTCTCTTCTGCCGGTGCAGAATCCGCAGCCGGTGCATCACTGCCGCCGCAGGCTGTCAGACCAAATACCATGGTCGCTGCCAGTAAGAGTGAAACTACTCTTTTCTTCATAATTATTCCTCCTCTTAATATAATAATGAAAAAGTATCTATAAACTGTGCAGGCTCTTTGGAAACCCGCATCGGTTTACCATAATCAGTTGCATTTGTCAATATAATGACAGGCCGCAAAATGCCCTTTTTCCAGTTCACGCCACTCTGGCGTCTCCGACGCACATCGCTCATCCGCATATGGACATCTGGTGCGGAACCGGCAGCCGGACGGCGGGTTCAACGGGCTTGGCACATCACCCTCCAGCACGATACGCTTACTGCCTCTTGCCTCTTTCGGGTCCGCCACGGGAATCGCCGAAATCAGGCTCTTCGTATAAGGATGCAGTGGTCTGGTAATCAACTCATAGCTGTCCGCCAGCTCTACCATCCTGCCCAGGTACATAACCCCGATCCGGTTGGAAATATGCTTCACCGCCGAAAGGTCATGGGCGATAAACAGATAAGTCAGCCCCATCTCCGCCTGCAGATCCTCGAACATATTAATAACCTGCGCCTGAATGGATACATCCAGCGCCGAGATCGGCTCGTCGCAGACGATAAACTCCGGTCTTACCGCCAGCGCCCTGGCGATACCCACACGCTGCCTCTGTCCACCGGAAAACTCATGGGGATAACGGTTCGCATGTTCGGAATTCAACCCCACACGCCGCAGCATCTCTATGATAATCTCGTATCTTTCCTGTTTATTGGATGCCATCTTATGGACATCAATGGCCTCTCCTACGATATCGCCGATGGTCATGCGGGGATCCAAGCTTGCGTAAGGATCCTGAAACACGATCTGCATCTTCTTCCGGTAAGGAAGCATGGTCGCATACTGTTTCTTCTCCACATCGAAGATCACTTCATTATTATAAAGAAAGCGCCCTCCTGTCGGCTCATACAGCCGCAGAAGCGTCCGGCCCGTCGTCGTCTTACCACAGCCCGACTCTCCTACCAGACCAAGCGTCTCTCCTCTGTCTATGCTAAAGGAGACATCGTCCACCGCCTGAATATATTTCTTACGCTTTCCAAATCCGCCGCCCGGAAAATACTGGCGTAAATGCTCCACCTGCACTAATTTCTCACTCATTTGCGGCTCCTTTCTCCTTCTGGGCTTCCATCTCCTCCTTCTGGTTCAACCAGCACTGGGTATAATGTACCCTGCCAAAATGGGTCACCGGAGGCATTTCCCGCAGACAGATCTTCATGCAGGCATCACACCGGGGCGCGAAAGGACATCCCGCAGGGGGATTGAGCATATCCACCGGCGTTCCCTCGATGGGCACCAGTCTCTCGTGCTCCTTCGTATCCAGTCTGGGGATCGAACGGATCAGGCCCTTGGTGTACTGATGCTTCGGCGCATAGAAGATATCATCCGTCGTACCGTACTCCACGATCTTGCCCGCATACATGACCGCGATCCGCTCACACATGCTGGCCACCACACCCAGGTCATGGGTGATCATGATGATCGCCATCCCCAGTCTATCTTTCAGTTCCATCATCAGCTCTAATATCTGAGCCTGAATGGTCACATCCAACGCCGTCGTCGGCTCATCCGCGATCAGAAGCTTCGGCTCACAGGCCAGCGCGATGGCAATCATCACTCTCTGACGCATACCGCCTGACAGTTCATGGGGATACTGCCGCAGACGTTTCTCCGGCTCGTTAATACCCACCAGTTCCAGAAGCTCTCTGGCACGTTCTTTCGCCTGTGCCCTGTTCTTATCCGTATGCAGGAGCACGGCTTCCATAATCTGGTTACCTATCGTATAAACGGGGTTTAAACTCGTCATGGGGTCCTGGAAGATAATGGACACCTCATTACCCCGGATCTTGCGCATTTCCTTATCCGACATCGTTTCGATCTGATGTCCGTTGAAATAAAGACTGCCGTCGATCAGCTTACCCGGATGGGCGGTCAGTCCCATCAGACTGTAGGCCGTCACGGACTTACCGGAACCGCTCTCTCCCACGATTCCCAGCACCTCTCCCTCCCGCATATGGATGGACACATCGTTCAGCGCTTTTACCTCGCCGGCCGGCGTGAAGAAAGAAAGCCGTTCATTTTTGATATCAACAAGATATTCCGACATAATCCCAAACCGCCTTTCCTAGTGTTTTAATTTCGGGTCAAACGCATCCCTGAGTCCGTCGCCCAGCAGATTGAAGCTTAAGATAATCAAGCTGATCAATCCCGCCGGAATAAATAGCAGGTACGGATAAGTATTGAAACCGTTCAGGGCATCGCTGGCCAGGCTTCCCAGGGAAGGCAGCGGCACCGCTACACCCATACCCAGAAAGCTCAGAAAGCTCTCCGTAAAAATGGAAGACGGGATCTGCAGCGTCGTCGTCACGATCAAAATACCGATGCAGTTTGTCAAAAGATGCCTGCGGATGATCTTGCCGTTGCTCACACCCATCGCTCTCGCCGCCGTGACGAACTCGCTCTCTTTTAATGTCAGGATCTGGCTTCGTACCATACGGGACATACCGACCCAGTACAGCAGGGCAAATACAATGAAGATACTGATCAGGTTCTCACCCACAATCCCCACCCAGCTAAACCCGGGAACGCCCTTTAAGGTATCGAGCGGCGCCTGCAGGGCAAAAGACAAGAGCACGATCAACAGGATATCCGGAATGGTATAGATGATATCCACGATACGCATCATGACCAGATCCACTCTACCGCCGAAGAAGGCGGCGATAGATCCGTACAGAGAACCGATCACCAGAATGATGGCCGTAGCGATCAGGCCTACCACCAGAGAGATCCGGCTTCCTATCATCACGCGGATGGCATAGTCACGTCCCATCTTATCCGTCCCGAAGATGTGCGGGAACACCTTCTCGCCTGCGGCGATCCGCTCCAGCTCCGCCTCGGAATATTCCATGGGCGCCAGATGATTGGACCCCTTAAACTGCTCTTTATAGGTGTAAGGATAGAACATCGGAACAATAAAGGAAAAGAACATCACCAGAATAATAACGATCAGACTCACCATCGCCACCTTATTCTTCACGAAACGGCGCATACCGTCCTTCCAGAAGCTGACGCTCTCACGCATCACGATCTGACTCTGTTTCTCCTCCTCCGTAGCCGGAAGAAAATCCTCCGGACTTAGCTTTAACTGAAAACTCATTGGATTCTGCTTCATCTCTTCCTCCATTCCGAAGCGTTTTGCGCTGAGGACACAGGCAGAAATTCGGATTCTGCTCTGCGGTCAACGGAAATTGTGACGCTTCTGCACAAATGTCTCGTATTATTTTAACTTGATACGAGGGTCAACGATCTTATATACAATATCTACGATCACATTCATGATAACGATCAACGTCGCCAGGAAAATCGTGGTACCCATGATCAGGGTATAATCACGTCCGCCGATGGCGCCGATAAATTCCCCGCCCAGACCCGGTATAACGAAGATCTTCTCCACAACAAAGCTGCCTGTTACCGTGTAAGCCAGCATGGGACCCACATAGGTTACCACCGGAAGGATCGCGTTGCGCAGCGCATGTTTGAACATAATCCAGAAACCCGCCACGCCCTTGGCCTTCGCAGTACGCATGTAATCCTGCCCCAGCACATCCAGCATGGAGGAGCGCATCAGTCTCATTATGTAAGCAGTCGGATAAAAGGACAGGGCGATGACCGGCATAATATAATTCTTCCAGCCGTTCAGTCCCATGGTGGGCAGCAGCCTCAGATTCACGCCCAGCGTATACAGAAGCAATGTGCAGACCACGAAGCTTGGCACCGCAATGCCGCAGGTGGAAACCACGCTGATCAGACTGTCAAGGAACTTCCCACGCTTTAAGGCTGCCAGACATCCAAGCGGTACACCCAGGCACAACGACACCAGTACGGAGATCCCGCCCACTCTCGCCGACACCGGGAATTTCATCTTGATAATGGACATCACGGTACGTCCTCTCTGCTTCAGGCTGTCTCCGAAATCACCATGCAGGGCGTCCGTCATATAAGTCACATATCTTTGCATCAGGGGTTTGTCCAGGCCGTATTTCGCTTCCAGAGCAGCGGTGGCCTGCGGACTGATCGCCTTCTCCGAAAGGAAGGGTCCGCCGGGAACCATGTTCATCAGAAAGAAAGTAAGAGTAGCAACCGCCCAGATCGTTACGATCGCCAACAGGATTCGTTTCGCCACATACTTTAACATACTAAAGTCTCCTTTTTTAAAAATAGAAAGCCTGCTCGATCATGCTTTCTATGCTATATCTTTCACTATCGCATTCCCACACATCTCACATAAACCGCACTGTAAATCATACCTGCACTACCCTGCTTCTGCGGTTAAAAAGGAAGGAACTTCGGCATTATCCAGAGCAACTCGACCGTCCCTCCAAAAATCCCTACTATATTAGCAGAAAAGAAAATATTTTGTCAAGTATTTTTTGTAATGATATTCCTGTTCCGCAGAAAACACCCTCCTGACTATAGACAAAAAGCGTAAATTTAAGGTACGATAGTCTAAAAGGTTTGTTAAGGAGGGAGTTACACCATGAGTAATGTGATCGAAACGATCAGAAAGAGAAGTTCCACAAGAGGATACACTGACGAGGCGCTGACGGATGCGCAGCTGCAGACCCTGCTCCACGCCGGCCTGCAGGCACCTACGGCCGCCAACAAGCAGGAGATCCACTTCACCGTATTGCAGGGCGATCATCCGATCCTCGCCGAACTGGAAGCAGAGAAGAACCGTCTGCGCGGTCTCACGGCTTTGGAGCACAACTTCTATTATGAGGCGCCTGTAGTAGTCGTCTTAAGCGCCGACAGCTCCTACAGATGGAGTCCGCTGGATGCCGGCATCGCCGTAGAGAATATGGCACTGGCCGCGGAAGACCTGGGTCTTGGCAATTTGATCATCGGCTGTATCTTCGATGCCCTCAGAGGCGAGAAGAAGGAATATTTCTCCAAAGCGCTGCAGTTCCCCGATAACTATGAGTATGAGATCGCCATCGCTTTCGGACACAAAGCGGTGACCAAGGAACCCCACACCTACGATGCGGATGCCCAGATCACTTATCTGTAACGCACGCATGCTGTTTATACGCTTTTCGGCATTGTAAAGTAACGATCCACAGTAACACGTTCACCCACGAAAAGGACTGCCGCACCACGCCGCAGTCCTTTTCCGGTTCTGATCTCCATGTCTTTCCATGCTATCGGCTCTTTATCGCAGCATCCCTTCAAACACTGCCTTCTCCACGGTAAATTCCTGTGCCCCCATATATCCCGGGGCCACCTCATATTCATCAAATACAAACACGAGATTACCGTCGGCATCGAAGTAGAAATTCTGATCCTCCTTAAGCCCTTCCCAGTTCAACTCCGGTAGATCCGTCTGGTCGACCCAGTATGCCTTCATCTCGTCTTCCGCCATCAACGCGCGCATCTGGTCACGAATCTCCTCGCTCAATATCTCCCGATAGCCGCTGTCCTCCCTAAACAAGTCCCTGAGCTGCACCTGCAGGCCGCTGTGCTTATCAATGGTATAAAGTTTGTAAGATTCCATACCACTGCCGGCGCCCCGGTAAATAGACAGTTTCAGAGTAAAATACCGTTCATTATCAGTCACGGTCTCGTGATGGATCTCCAGGCTGCCATAGCTTTCGCCAAGTTCCGCCGATTCCTTGAACTCTTCGACCAGTTGGTCTGTCACCTTGTCGATATCAAAGTTCACCTGCTCGATCGTCTCCTGCAGCCTCTTAGACTCTTCCGGCGCTTCCTCCTGCGTTTTCCCGCTGTCTGATGATTCCTTCTCCTGCCCTGTCGTCTCGGATTGCACCGCCCCGCTTTCCGGCTTTTCTCCCGCCACATCCTCCACCACGATCTGCGGTATTTCCACATTTGCATTGAAACGGTCGCTCTCAAACTGATAATCCCGGAAGGTAACTGCCTGGAACAGTTTCCCCACAACCGGCAGATTTCCCATGGCGTAAGCCATATCCGCTCCCGTATTTGGCAGCACCACCAACACGGCTGCCGCGGCCGCCGCCGCAACGGCGATACGAAGTCCATGCGCCCTGCCCGCTCCTGCCGTCACATGCCTGATACGCCGTTCCATCTCGTCCGGCACCGGAATACGCTGATACGCTTCCCTGCCTGCCATGATCCGGTTCTCCAGCTGCGTGAAATCCCTCTGTTCTTCTACCATCATGTCTTTTGCATTCTTTACATTCTTTTCATTTCCCATATTCTTCATACTCTGATACACCCTTTCTTTTTGGCTGCTTCTGTTAGAAGATCTCCCCTATCCTGCTCAGGAAAGTTCTCTGCGCAGTTTTTCCAGTGTCCTGTACAGACGGCTCTTGACCGTACTCAGATTCTCCTGTAAGATCTCCGCAATCTCGGACAACGGCTTATCCTCATAGAACCGCAGTATGATCAGCGTCTTCTCCTGCATGGGCAGTCGGTCGAGCGCTTCCTGCAGTTCCAGATCCGTTTCCGTTCCCGGGGAGACTGCCATATCCTCCCGCAGCGTTCCCCGCTCCTTTTCATATTTTTTCAGATAGTCCTTGGCCGTGTTAATCATGATCCTGTAGATCCATGTCCCGGCAAAGCGCTCCTCCCGCAGGCTGCGGGCCTTGGCCATGGCCTTGCACGCCCCTTCCTGCACGATATCCATGGCGTCCGCTTCCTGGTGCACATAGCTGAACGCCAGCCTGTAATAACTCTCATAATTTTCCAGAAGTATGCTCCGGACCAATGCTTCCTTCCCGTTGCGCATAGCCGCTTTCCATCCTTTCCTTTCTTTTGTGCCTATTAGACAGACTGCCTCGTCGAAAAGTTTCATTCCTCCAAAATATTTTTTGCCGCCGCAGTGCGATCATTCGAGAAATTTCCTGATGGATTAGGGCGTCAAAAGGTGCTCTTCCAAATTTTGCATGGGCATATTGTTCAAAAATGCTCACGCAGCTGTCTTGCGTAGGAGACTGAGATTTTCTTAATAGTCCGTTCGTCATCCAGCAATTTACGGACATGGATGTCCGTAAAAGCCCGTACCACGCCTGGATGGCGTGTAAAGGGCGGTTGCGTTCGCTCATTATCAACCTTATCGGACTATTTAGAAAATCCATTCGACGGAGCCGACACAAAAGAGCTTTTTGTACAGTATGCCCTTTCATCTTTTAAAGAGCACCTTTTGACGCCCTAATCCAGTATGACAAGAAAAAGAACCATATCCCGGGCAAGGTATGGTTCTTTTTCTTCTTTGCGTCTCTTCCTGCTTTCTATCGCTGCGCGATCTTAACAAGCAGCGCTACGATCGTCTCCATCTCGTCGATGCAGGCATATTCGTATTTGCCGTGGGCATTTCCGCCGCCGGTACACAGATTCGGACAGGGAAGGCCCATATAGGACAATCTGCAGCCGTCCGTACCGCCTCTGATCGGGGACACGATCGGCTCCACCCCAAGCTGTATCATGGCATCCTTCGCCTGTTCCACGATAAACATATGCTCTTCCAGCACTTCTCTCATGTTATAATAAGAATCCTTCATATCGATCTCAAAGGTTCCTTCTCCGTACTTCTCATTCAGGAAACTGCCGATCCGCAGGAAATTCTCCTTCTTCTGTTCGAATTTCTGCCTGTCATGATCACGGATGATATAATCCGCCGTCGCTTCTTCCACTGTGCCCTGCAGGGAATCCAGATGATAGAATCCTTCATAGCCGCAGGTATACATGGGATTCTCCGCCACCGGAAGCATGGATTGGAATTCCTGTGCCATCAGGATCGCATTGCGCATCTTATCCTTGGCCGATCCGGGATGTACGCTCCGACCGTGCACGGTCACCTTCGCCCCTGCCGCATTGAAATTCTCATATTCCAGTTCCCCCAGCCTGCCGCCGTCCACCGTATAGGCATAATCTGCGCCAAAAAGCTTTACATCAAAATGATCCGCACCGGCTCCCACCTCTTCGTCCGGCGTAAAACCGACCCGTATTTTTCCATGGGAAACCTCCGGATGCTGCAACAGATATTCCGCCATCGCCATGATCTCCGCCACGCCTGCCTTGTCATCCGCACCAAGCAGTGTCTCGCCGTCGGTCACGATCATTCTCTTCCCCTGATAAGATGCCAGCTCCGGGAAATCGGCAGTCCGCATCACCACCTGCTTCTTTGCGTTCAATACGATATCCCCGCCGTCATACGCCTCGATAATCCGCGGCTTCACCCCCGCACCGGTCACCGCCGGCGAGGTGTCCATATGGGCGATAAACCCTATTACGGGAGCGTCTTCATGCCCCGCCGATGCCGGAATCGAAGCATACACATAACAATGCTCTTTGTCATATACGATCTCCTCCGCTCCCATCTCGTTAAGCTCTTTCTCCAGGAGCGCGGCCAGATCATGCTGCTTCATCGTGGAGGGCGTGGTCGTGCTGTCCTCCGAAGACTCCGTGTCAATTTGTACATACGTGAGAAATTTCTCAATCACTCTTTCCATTTTTTCCTCCATTCCTGCGCTGCTTATGGCTCCATTCATCGGGTCTGCCTATTCGCGAGTTTGTACCGGGCAGCGCACAGATACAAACCGTTTCTTCCCGTGTCCTTTCTGCTTAGCCGCCGCTTTGTATTCCTGTTACCGACCAGTCAGCTCCGAAAGCGGTCTGAATGTATACCCCATCTCCTCCCACTTTGTCAAAAGCTCGTCCAGGATCTCCCCGTTGGTCTGTGAAGTATTGTGCAAAAGTACCACGGCTCCGGGATGCACCCGCGAGGTCAGCTTGTCGAAGGCCTCCTCATGACCGGGCTGCTTGTCCGTATCCCAATCCACATAGGCCAGGCTCCAGAAGATCGTTCGATAGCCCAGCTCCTGCGCCATCTTCAGATTCTCCACGTTACACTTGCCCTGGGGCGGACGGTAATACGGCGACAGTTCCGTGCCGGTGATCTCCCGGAAAAGCGATGCCACATCATCCACCTCCTTCCGGAAAGCCTCCTTGTCCAGGATCGTGGACATATCCGGATGATGATAGGTGTGATTGCCGACCGTATGACCTTCGTCCACCATCCGTTTCACCAGCTCGGGCGCCGTCTCCAGATAATGTCCCACCACGAAAAAGGCTGCCGGCACGCCATGTTCCTTCAGCGCATCCAGAATCGGCTCCGTATTCCCGTTCTCGTAGCCGCAGTCAAAGGTGAGATAAATCACCTTCTCAGCATCTTCTCCCACATACCAGGCATCGTACCAGGCCAGATCCGCCGCTGACGCATTGCCTGCAGGCTGCGTGCCGGGCTCTCCAAATCCCAGTCCCCAATCCTCGGAGGCAAGCGTAAGTTCCCAGCCGGCCGGCGGCTCCTTCCTGTCATGCTCCGATTCCGCCTCTTCCTGCCGGCCCGTCAGATCCTTATCCCGATTCTGTCCGTTCTGCACTGCCCGGGCCGCATCCCAGACGATCGTATCCTCACTGACGGTTCCAAGCATCCTCACATAATCCTGAATTGCCTGCGCCGGAGAGACCGTCGTCTCCTCTGCCTGCGCCCGTTGTTCCTCCGTCAGTTCTCCCGTGGAGACCGCCAGCCTGTACACCGTCTCATCCGCCAGTTCCATCCCGCCTGCAGTAAATAACCTGTACTCAAAAATCTGCCCGCTGCCGTCCGCATCGAAACCCGCGTCCCGCATCGCCCTGATCTGCGCGCCTGTCAGCTCCAGAACCGACACAGAAGAAGAGACCGGTCTTATCATATTGATCATCCCGGAATCGATCGGCCCCTCATACAGGTACCAGCCCAGGCCATATTGATTGCCCCACCGGCTGCCGTTCTCTCCATTCAGGGAAATCATGGCACAGTCTGCGCCTACCGCCGTACCCTCCGCCACAGCCACCAGCTCCGCGGTCTTTTCCAGAGACAGCGTCGAAGCCGCCGTTCCATACACATCATCGGAAGTCCCGGATAGCAGACTTTCATTGACCCTGTCGAAGGCTTCCAACATCCCTTCCGCATCCGTTTCCCCGTCTACCAGTCGCCTGATCTCCTGCGAGATAGGGATAAGCTGCTGTTCCCAGCCCTCATAGACCAGAGGGACCGTCCTGCCGCCGGATATCATATCCGCGATCTCCCAGTAGGGACTTCCTTCCCCGATCGCATTCTCATGCAGCGTCGGAATATCAATGACATTGGTGAACAGCGTCTGCTGCCCCTCCGGCGTGGAAAGAAACTCCATAAACTGCAAGGCCTCTGCCAGCTTCTTCTCATTCCCCGGCTCCGCTAACGACCGGTTAATGCCTACATATCTGGAAACGCTTCTGGTGAGCATGTTGTCGGCTGCATCCTCTCCCAGCCAGGGCATGATCCCGTATTCATAGTGTTTGCCGTCCTCTGTCGTCCATTCATATGCATTGAGGCCCAGACCCAGATAGAAGACACTGTCCCCTTCCATGAACCGCACCCTTTCCATATTATCCTGCGTGATCAGCCCCGCTTCCACCCACTTTTTCATGTAGTCTGCTGCGGCCTGCAGCCCAGCGTTGCCTGCTGCCTTCTTTTCCCCTCTGGGAAATCCTTCCTTCCATTCCGCACCTTCCGGCGTACTGAAATATACCGTATTGCCAAGGTTAAAGAAATAGCTGAAACAGTAACCGTCCAGATTCATACCGTTTCCCACTGCCCGCAGGCCGGCTGCCTCAATCTCCTCCGCCAGCGCGGTAAGCTCCTGAAAATTCTCCGGCACCTTCCATCCATGTTCCTCCAGGATCGTCTTATTATAATTGATGCCGATGATCTGATAACCGCAGGGCAGCAGATAAATAGCGCCGTTCACATCCTGCGCCCCCAACAACCCTTCCGAATACTCATTGACAAAATCATAATTGGACAGATCCAGCAGATATTTCTCCTGAGATTCCCTGCTGAAATTCCGGGTAGAGATATATATATCCGGGATATCCCCATGCTCCAGGGAATACTGCGCATAACCGCTGCCGTTCATACCGGAATAGTTGGTAATCTCCAGATTGATCTCCGGATATTTCTCATGAAAAGCTTCCATAAACGCATCCGAGAGCAGATAATGGAAATTGGTGATCGTCAGGCCTTCCCCTTCCTTGTTCTCTTTCTGCCCCTCTTTGCCATCGGCCTTCCCACTGACGTCAACCTTCGTATCGCCGCCGGCACAGCCCGTTAACAGCATAGCCAGCAGCACGCCGGCAGCGCATGTTATTTTTCTTATCTTAAGCCACATCATAGTCTTCTCCATTCCGAAGTGTCACGTATTCAACTCAAACGCCCCTGTAACGCAGGGCATTTCCCTCTATGTTCAGCTGCCTCTGTAACCGGACAGCAGCCATATCATTTTCTCCACATTCAAAGGCTTCGTCAGATGACCGTTCATCCCCGCTTCTTTTGTTTTCCGGACATCTTCCTCATAGACATCCGCCGTCATCGCGATGATCGGGATCGTGCCGGCATCCTCCCGCTCTAAGCTGCGGATCGCCCTGGCCGCATCAAGTCCGTCCATCACCGGCATATGCACATCCATCAGGATCACGTCAAAAGTCCCGGCGGCGCTGTCCCGGAAAAGCTCCAGAGCCTCCTGCCCGTTCTGTACCGATACTACCTCGGCCCCTTCGTCCGTCAGCACCGTCCCGGCAATCTCCAGATTCAGTTCCACATCATCAGCCAGCAGCACGTTAAGCCCTTTCAGATCCGACCTCCTGTCCGTCTTATTCGCCGGCGGATAGAAGTGAGATAACGTCTTAAACAGCACATTGACATCGATCGGCTTGGACAGATGCGCATCCATGCCCGCTTCCCTGGTACTGCGGATATCCTCCTCATAGGCGTTGGCGGTCATCGCGATGATCGGGATCGTACCGGCATCCTCCCGCTCCAACGCGCGGATCGTCTTCGTGGCGGTAATCCCATCCATCACCGGCATCATGATATCCATGATGATCACATCGAAAGTGCCGGGCGGATTGTTACAGAAAGCATCCACAGCCTCCTGTCCGTTCATGGCCGGCGTGATCACCGCGCCTTCCTCCTCCAGAATGCTCCTGGCTATCTCCAGATTCAACTCGATATCCTCCACCAGAAGCGCCTTCATATCCTTCAGATTGGCATGGAACTCCGCCTTGTTCTCATCTTCCCTGGCATCCACATCGATGTCAAACCACATCTCGATCACAAAGGTCGTACCCACATTCAGCTCACTCGTAACTTCGATCGTACCTTCCATCATATCCACGAACTTCTTCGTGATCGCCATGCCCAGTCCCGTACCCTTGTAGGTCGTGCGCATACCGCCGTCCTCTTGGGCAAAAGCTTCAAACAGGTGCGGCAGGAAATCCGCTTTCATACCGATACCCGTATCTGCCAATTCAAACCTGTATAGCGCTCTGCCTGCCACGTCTTTCATCTCTTTGGCACGCAGATAAATCGTGCCGCCGTCCGGTGTAAATTTCACGGAATTGCCCAGTATATTGATGAACACCTGGCGCAGATGCAGCTCGTCGCCAATCAGCAGTGGATGGGCAAACTCATCGATCTCGCATTTCAGTTCGAGATCCCGCACCGCCAATTGACCGCCGATAATGGAAGCACAGTTATTGATACAGGTCCTGATATCAAAACTCTCGTGGTTCACCTTCGTCTTCCCCGACTCAATACGGCTCATATCCAGCACATCGTTAATCAACCCCAGTAGATGCTGGGAGGAACCGCTGATTTTGGTCAGACAGTCATATACCTTATCCTGATTGCCGATATTTTTCATGGCAATATCGGTCATACCCATAATACCGTTGATCGGCGTACGGATGTCATGGCTCATATGGGAAAGGAAATCACTCTTGGCCTGATTCGCGCTGTTGGCTTCCTCCGCTGCTGTCCGCAGCAGTTTATTCGCCTCTTCCTGCTGCCTCACAAGTCGCTTATCCGCTCTGGATATCATGGTGATCACGATGATCACCGCCGCCGAGGCCAAAAACACCAGGGACACCGCCCCAAAAAACAACAGCGTCCGATCTAGCAGCCGCGAAGAATCAGCGCCCAGCACTTTTGTGGGAACAAACAAAAGAATCTGCCACTGCTCCGAAGAAAGCGAGGCATTTGCCACATACCAGTCGCTCTTGCGTCCGTCCTCATCCGTAAACCGAAATTCCAGCGCCGTATTGTTCCGCTCCTGTATTTGTTGTACAAAGTCCTCATAGCCGCCTCCATGCATGATCTGAAAATCCGCTATGGCGCTTAGCACGTTATAACCCTCGATAAAGTTATCGGCATAGGTATACTTATAGAGCCTTTTGCCATCCTCGTTGATCAGGTAAGTGTAACACTGTTCACCGAAACCACTCACCGAGATCTTCTCCCGCATCGTCTCTATATCCACGCCCAGAGCAAAGTGCGTGATCTTTACGCCGTCAGACAGCAATACCGGCTCTGCAAGCCGCTCCAGAAACAGGAAATAGGAATCTTCTCTGTGTGGGATCTCCGTCACCACCAACTGTCTGTCATCTGCCCCTGTCGTCAACTGCTGCATATACTGCCAACGTCCCATACTTTGATCCGACGCATAATAATTTCCTCTGGTATCATATGCAAGTACAATAGAACTGGATCCATCCATAAAATCCAAGGTAGAACCCAGAACAGCAAGCAGTTCTTCTGTCGATTCCGGTTGTTCATACCGGATTATATGCTCACAGGCCAGCAGTTGCTGCCAGGAGTGCTCGATCACGCCGTCCACGATCTCGGACGCCTTATCCGTGAACTCCACTATATGTTTCCTGCGTTCCTCAAAGAGCTGAGACTCCAGAAACGTGACATAATTTCCCGATACCGCCACCAAAATCAGAACCGCAAATATAATGAAGATTGTCGGCGCCCCTTTCAGATTCCGCTCCTTAAGCTCCTGCAATTCCTTGTTCTCATTCCTATCCATAGCACTGATCTACCCTTCAACAAATAAAATCATTCAAAGATGTTCATGGCATATTCTCAAACATCTTTGAATGATCCGTAATAGTATGCTTCTGTCATTACCGCACATGATCTTCCTTTCTCCATCATGCCCGGCCACGCCGAAATGACCCTGTAAATTCCAAGAATATCCATCTGCAATTCCTTATTCATTTTACCATAGGGCCATCTCATTTACAATATTTTATGCATTTGAGTTTCCCCATTTTTTGAAACGTCATGTTCCACAATCAGCTATTTTAAAG
>CANRZW010000001.1 GCA_947644545.1 uncultured Lachnospiraceae bacterium | reverse complement strand
ATTATACATCAAATCCTTGTGTATTAGGTGTCAACTAAAATGATACAACATCAGAACGATCTATTCTGTCTACAGATACCGGAATCTGTACCCCAAGGCGATCCAGGCCGTAGCCGGCGGACTGATCCCTTTAAAGAGCATTGTCTCTCACGTATTTGAGTTTAAGGATTGTATCGAAGCCATTGAATACAGCTTAAATCACAAGGATGATGTGATCAAATCCGTGGTGAAGATGAGCTGACTCCAAAGCAGAGCTACTGCGCAGACCGGGAAGGAGGCATTTGATTTAACGGCATATGTCTTATATTCCCGTATGGAGCAGACGGGTACTTTTGAATGCTCGGAACCTTTGTTGAACCGGTTACAACATAATATCCTGTGGAGCCTTAAGGGAAATTTCGTGGACATTCCCACCGACTGCCCGCAGAGAGATGAAAGAATGGGGTGGACGGGGGATGCACAGATTTTCTGCCGGACGGCCTGCTATTTGATGAATACCTATGCATTCTTTGGCAAGTGGTTGAAGGATGTGGCCGCAGATCAGACAAAGGAGGGCGGCGTTCCCCATGTGGTGCCGGATATTATCAGCGGGAAGGAAAAGGACGACTGGCTGCTGTCCCAGGGAACGCATTCGGCGGCTGCCTGGGCGGATGCGGCCGTGATCATCCCCTGGACGCTTTATCTTGTCTATGGGGATAAGGAAATCCTGCTGGAACAATATGAGAGCATGAAGAGATGGATCCGGTTTATGCGGGATCATGCACAGGATGATATCTGGAATTACAGGCTGCAGTTCGGTGATTGGGTGGCGCTGGATGCTAAGGAGGGCAGTTATTTCGGAGCGACGCCAAACGAGCTTACCTGTACGGCCTACTACGCATATTCTACGGGACTTTTTGCTAAGATTGCAGACGTTCTGGGCAGGAAAGAGGATGCACAGGAGTATGCCAGGCTGTATGAGAGGATTGTAGAGAAGTTCCGGCGGACTTTTTTCCGGGAAGACGCTAAAATGACGGTACAGACGCAGACGGCACATATTATCGCACTGTACTTTCGGCTGCTACCGGAAGGATTCCGTAAGTCTGTGGCGGGCAGGCTGGTCAGCCTCCTGCAAAAGGAAAACGGGCATCTTGTGACAGGATTTGTGGGTACGCCCTATTTCTGTCACGCCCTCAGTCAGAACGGATATGTCAAAGAAGCTTATGACCTGCTTTTGCAGGAAGATTTTCCTTCCTGGCTTTATCAGGTGAAAATGGGAGCGACCACGATTTGGGAACATTGGGACGGCTTAAAGCCGGATGGAACCATGTGGAGTCCTGATATGAATTCTTTCAACCATTATGCGTATGGGGCTGTGGGTGAATGGCTTTACCGGGTGGCGCTGGGAATCGAGATCGACGAGACTGATCCCGGCTATCATCATGTGATCATCAGCCCGCAGACGGGAGACAGGCTGTCGTATGCCCGTGGATCCTATGAGAGTATTTACGGATCGATTCGGGTGTCCTGGGAGAAGGGAGAATGTGAGGGAGAAAGGAGACTGTCTGTCACGGTTCCGCACAATACGACAGCGACGATCCGTCTTGAGGAGGGCGCCGGGGATGTGACCGCGGGAGAGCTTGCCTTTGCAGAGAAAGAAGGGTGCATGGAGGCTTGCTGTGGGTCCGGTGTGTGGGAGATCCTGTACAGAGTCCACTGTTTTTGACCGTACTTTATTTCAAAATAATACACTTTCTTTATAGGGTAGGGGTTGCTATAATAAGACATGGGGTTATACTATGGGCTGCAAAGAACACAGCCCAAGTACAACCAGACCATGTCCGGAAGAATGCAAAGAGCATGCATTCTTCCCGCGTAGTGGCAATGCGGTGCTAAGTGATTACGAAAAATGGGCAAGCCCCGGGAAAATGAGAGGAGAAAGTGGATGCAGATCAAGTACAATGAACAGAACAGGGTGTTTAAGATAGATACGGAACATACCAGTTACTGTATTGGTATCGTGGATGAGGACAATTTTGTCGGCCATATTTATTATGGAAGAAAGCTGACGGATGACAATCTGGTTTATCTGATGCGGACGGAGGAGCCGCCTTTCGTGCCGTCACGCAACAACAGGGACAGAACCTCGTTTCTGGATACGTTCCCGATGGAGTATACGGGTCATGGATTGGGGGATTATCGGGAAAGCGCTTTGATGGTGCGCACGGCGGGCGGCCATTCGGGCGTATCGCTTTCCTATGTCTCGCACAGGATCTTCGACGGCAAAGAAGAGCTGGCGGGTCTGCCGGCGACCTTCGGGACTGTGGATGCGTGCCGGACGCTGGAGCTTACCTGTGAAGATAAGCTGCTGGGTCTGCAGGTGATCCTGTCTTACAGTATCTTTGCAGATAACGATGCGATAGCGCGGAGCGTGCGGATCGTGAACGGCGGGAAAGAGGCGATTTATCTGACGAAGGTGTTATCGGCCTGCATCGATATGGATAATGAGGAATATGAGATGATTACGCTGCAGGGTTCCTGGGCGAGAGAGCGGATCATCCAGACGCGTCCCGTCTTAAAGGGCAGGCAGGGGGTATCTTCGGTGCGGGGAGAGTCCAGCCATCAGGAGCATCCTTTTATGGCATGGAAAAGAAAGACGACCACGGAGGAGACCGGTGATATTTATGCCATGAATTTTGTCTATTCCGGTAATTTCCTGGCGCAGATCGAAGGGGATCAGTTCGGTAGTATGCGTGCGTTGATGGGGATCCATCCGCAGGACTTCTGTTGGAAACTGGAGCCGGGCGAGGCGTTCCAGGCGCCGGAGGTAATCTGCGTGTATTCTGCCAGCGGGATCGGCGGCATGACCAGAACCTTCCATGACCTGTACCGGAAGCATTTGATCAGGGGAGAATATAAGGATAAGAAGCGGCCGATTCTGATCAACAACTGGGAAGCGACTTATTTCGACTTCGATACGGATAAGCTGCTTTCCATCGCACGGGAGGCGTCGGGTCTTGGTATAGAGATGCTGGTGATGGACGACGGCTGGTTCGGCAGCCGAAACGACGATAATTCAAGCCTGGGAGACTGGCAGGTTAATGAGGAGAAGTTAAAAGGCGGCCTGAAATATCTGGTGGACGAAGTCAACAAGCTGGGGATGAAGTTCGGTATCTGGCTGGAGCCGGAGATGATCTCGCCGGATTCCAATCTATACAGGGAACATCCCGACTGGGCTTTTGCCATTCCCGGCAGAACGGGAAGCCTTGCCAGAAATCAGTATGTGCTGGATCTGACCAGGAAAGAAGTGCGGGACTATGTGTATGATATGATCGCGTCTGTGCTGCGCAGTGCGAATATTGAGTATGTGAAATGGGATATGAACAGACAGCTGTCCGATATGGGAAGCTGTGGACTGCCTGCCGACAGACAGGGAGAATTATTCCACAGGCAGGTGCTGGCGGTATATGAGCTGCAGGATCGGATGACGAAAGAATTTCCGTATCTGCTGTTGGAGAACTGTTCCGGCGGCGGGGCAAGATTCGATCCGGGTATGCTGTACTACAGCCCGCAGATCTGGTGCTCCGACGATACGGATGCGGTGGAGAGGCTTTCGATTCAGGCTGGTACGGCGCTGATCTATCCGCTTTCCACTATGGGGGCTCATGTGTCCGATTGTCCGAATCATGCATTGGGACGAACCACGCCTTTTGAGACAAGAGGCTATGTGGCGCTGGCGGGTACATTCGGCTATGAGCTGGATGTGACGAAGATTCCGGAAGCAGACCGGGCCATGATTCCGGAGCAGACGGCAATGTACCATAAGTATAATGATCTGGTGCGGGAGGGAGACTATTACAGGATTGCACATTTTGCCGAAAACCATTATTATGATTGTTATGAGGTAGTGGCTAAGGATAAGAGCGAAGCGCTTGTCACTTACATTCAGGTGTTGAACCGGCCAAGTTATCACAGCCGGCGCATCAGGATACCGGGGCTTGACCTGACGGCGGTCTATGAGATCGAGAATGCGCAGGACTGGCCGGAAATCGGACAGACACAGTACCGGGGAGATGCGCTGCAGTTTGCGGGCATCAATGTGCCGCCGCTGTGGGGTGATTTTAAGGGAAGATTGCTGCACCTTGTGAGGAAGTAATATAGAAGAAAGGCAGGATGTTAAGTAATTATGATCGTACAGAAGTATAAGGATATGCTGCAGGGGAAATCGGTAATCCGGCAGTTGTCGGAGTTCGCGACGGCCAGGGGAGCCGAGATCGGATATGAGAATGTGTTCGACTACAGTCTGGGGAATCCTTCGGTGCCGGCGCCGAAGGAGTTTACGGAGACGATGATTCGTCTGCTGCAGGAAAAGGATCCCATGGAACTGCACGGATACAGCCAGAGTCTGGGGATTCCGGCGGTGCGGGAGAAGGTGGCGGCATCGCTTAATAAGAGGTTTGGGATGCAGTATACGGGCAGCCATATTTTCATGACTACGGGAGCGGCGGGAGCGATCGCCCATGCGGTACGTTGTGTGAGTCAGCCGGGAGACGAGATCCTGACCTTTGCGCCTTATTTTCCGGAGTATGGACCGTATATTAATCTGACCGGGGCGAAGCTTAGAGTGGTGCCTGCGGATACGGAACATTTTCAGGTGAATCTGGAAGCGTTCGAGGAGATGCTTACGAAGAAGGTGGCGGCAGTACTCATCAACACACCGAACAATCCCTCGGGAACGGCTTATTCTACCGAGACGATCAGGCAGATGACTGCGATTATGGAGAAAAAGCAGGAGGAGTACGGGCATGATATTTTCCTGATTTCGGATGAGCCTTACAGAGAGATTGTGTTTGCCGGGGTGGATGCGCCGTATCCTTCGAAGTTCTATGACAATACACTGTCCTGTTATTCTTTCTCCAAATCCTTATCCTTACCGGGAGAGCGGATCGGGTATGTGGCGGTGAATCCGGCGTGTACGGATGCGGAGCTGATCAGTGCGATGTGCAGCCAGATTTCCAGAGGAACGGGCCATAACTGCCCGCCGTCCATCATACAGCTGGCGGTGGCGGAGGTGCTGGACTTGACGTCGGATCTGTCGGTCTATGAGACGAATATGAACATTCTGTATCGGGAGCTTACCGACCTGGGCTTTACGTGCGAGAAGCCGGGCGGAACATTCTATATGTTCCCGAAAGCGCTGGAGGAGGATGCGGTGGCGTTCAGTGAGAAAGCGAAGAAATATGACCTGATCCTGGTGCCCAGCGACAGCTTTGGAGTGAAGGGGTATTTCCGGATCGCCTACTGCATCGGCACGGAGAAGGTGGAGCGTTCATTGGATGCCTTCAGAAGATTTGTGAAAAGCGAATATTAAAACGAGAGCGAGAAATCTGTGGGGAGTAGGACTTTCCCGCAGATTTTCGTTATAGTAAAGGAAAAACATAAATAAATATAGTATGGAAGTAATTGGCAAAAGATGATAAGATGATACTGTTTGCGGCAGCAGACAGAATTTGGTATAACAGGAGGTAGATAAGAATATGATAAGTATCATAGAGATTCTTAAGACGATCTTATTTGGTATTGTGGAGGGTATCACGGAGTGGCTGCCCATCAGCAGCACGGGGCATATGATCCTGCTGAATGAATTCGTGAAGCTGGATGTGTCGGAAGAGTTCTGGGAGATGTTTCTGGTTGTGATCCAGCTGGGAGCGATCCTGGCGGTGGTGCTGTTGTTCTGGAATAAGATCTTTCCCTTCCGGTTCAAGGAGAAACCGGTGATCCGGACGGATATTTTCGTGCTGTGGTTCAAGATTCTGGTGGCGTGTATCCCGGCGGCGGTGATCGGGCTGGCGTTCGATGACGTGTTTGACGCGCTGTTCTATAATCCGCCCTGTGTTGCGGTGGCGCTGATCGTGTTCGGTATTGCTTTTATCGTGATCGAGAACCGGAATAAGAACATGTCGCCGAAGATCACGGAACTTCAACAGATCACGTTCCAGACGGCTTTTATGATCGGGGTGTTTCAGCTTCTGGCGGCGGTATTTCCGGGCACGTCCAGATCCGGAGCGACCATCGTTGGTGCGCTGTTGATCGGGGTATCCAGAACGGTGGCGGCGGAATTTACCTTTTTCCTGGCGATTCCGGTAATGCTGGGAGCAAGTCTGCTCAAGATCGTGAAATTTGGGTTTGATTTTACCGGGGCGGAGCTTACGGTCCTGCTGGTGGGGATGGTATCGGCGTTCGTGGTATCCGTGGTCGTGATCAGGTTCCTGATGGGATATATCAAGAAGCATGACTTCAAGGTGTTTGGCTGGTATCGGATCATCCTCGGGGCGGCGGTGCTGTTATACTTTACACTGTTTGCATAACGGTACAAGGATTATGTACATCCGGAAGGCTGCATTGCAAAAGCGGGTGTAAGGCTGACATTCCGGTGTTTCTGCACGGCACAGATACGAAAATGGGCATTTTTACATCTTACGTATGTCATTTCGTATAAAATACAAGAGGAAAGAGTAACTATTTGCAACAGATTGTTGCTTGACACTGCATTGGTATTGCGCTAAAATCCCCATAGAGTCCCAAAATGCAGGGGTTTGAGGATTATGAAAAAGTAAGCATTGTAACATTTTGTGTCCGACGGTTCGGACTTGTGGGAAGGAGAAGTTTCATGGCAGCAACAAAGAAAACAACGGCAGCTAAGGAAGAGGCAGCTAAAGTTGCAGATACAAAGACAGATGAAGTAAAGACAGCTAAGGAAGCGCCTGCAGCAAAGACAGAGACAGTAACAGAGACTACAGCAGAAGTTAAGAAGCGGGGCAGGAAGCCGGCAGCGGAGAAGACGACTGCGACTGCTAAGAAACCGGGCAGAAAGCCTGCGGCGGAGAAGACAGCCGTTAAGAAGGAAACTGTAAAGAAAGAGACCGTGGTTAAGAAGGCGGCAGTAAAGGAAGCCGTTCATATTCAGTTTGGCGGAAAGAGCTATGCATCGGAGGATCTGGTTAAGAGTGCGAAGGATGTATGGGTTTATGATCTGAAACAGGATGAGAAGGACTTTAAGTCCGTTGAGCTTTATGTGAAGCCGGAAGAGAATATAGTTTACTATGTGATCAACGGCGAAGTACAGGGCAACTTCAATATTTAGGCTTCGGGCTTACATATATTAATTATTTTCGGAAAAAATAGTTTCGGAAACTATAAAACAGTGATGGCATATGGACAGTCAGTCTGAGAAGAATCTTGGATTGGCTGTTTTCTTTTATATTTTTTTAATAATTATTTTGCAAGGAGATGTTGACAATAAAAATCTTAAGTGATAACTTACTACTAGAAGATGTTAGCACTCTTAAGAGTCGAGTGCTAACAATAGGAGAAATGGTATGCAGTTAGATGAAAGAAAATATACAATATTGCAGGCCATCATCCGCACTTACTTGGAGACGGGTGAGCCAGTAGGAAGCAGAACGATCTCTAAATATACCGACTTGAATCTGAGTTCAGCGACCATCCGCAATGAGATGGCAGATCTGGAGGAACTGGGCTATATCTTACAGCCGCACACTTCCGCGGGACGCATTCCATCCGATCAGGGGTATCGCCTGTATGTGGATAAGATGATGGAGGAGAAGGAACGGGAAGTGGAGGAGATGAAGGAGATTCTTCTGGAGAAGGAAGACAAGATGGATCATCTCCTGAAACAGGCAGCGAAGATGCTGGCGAACAATACGGAATATGCCGCCATGGTATCCGCTCCCCAGTATCACCGCAACAAGCTGAAATTCATCCAGCTTTCCCGGGTGGACAGCAGACATATCCTGGCGGTCATCGTGGTGGAAGGCAACGTGATCAAGAACACGATGCTGACGGTGGCGGAGGAATTAAGCGACGAGACGCTGCTTAAGCTGAACATCCTGCTGAACACACACCTGAACGGCCTGACCATGGAGCAGATCAATCTGGGGATGATCGCCGCGATGAAACAGCAGGCGGGGATCCACAGCGATATCGTGGCAGGTGTTATCGACGCGGTGGCCGAAGCCATCAAGGCCGACGAGGATCTGGAGATTTATACGAGCGGCACGAAGAATTTCTTCAAGTATCCGGAGCTGGCAGATCATGAACGGGCCAGCGAATTGATTACTACCTTCGAGGAGAAGCAGCTGTTAAGCGAACTGGTGCAGGATAATCTGGCAGATGAGAATAATACCGGCATACAGGTTTACATCGGTAATGAGACACCGGTACAGGGGATGCGGGACTGCAGTATCGTGACCGCAACCTACGAGCTGGACGAAGGCATGAAAGGCACCATCGGCATCATCGGTCCGAAGAGAATGGATTATGAGAAAGTGGTCAAGAATCTGAAATTACTGAAAAATCAGCTGGATGACTTATATCGAAAGTGACAGGCAGTCCACAGACATTACATGATAGAGAATACAGATAGGAAAGAAGGGAAGGAAGATTATGGCAGAAGAAAAGGATATCCTGCAGGAAGAAGATAGAGTGGATGAGAACGTGGCGGAAAAGGAGACAGAGACCGAGGAAACGGTAAGCGGTGAGGAGATTTCGGAGACTGCAGAGGAAGAACAGGCAGGCGCAGAGGAAGAAGCCGGGGAGACGCCTTTGAAAGAGAGCAGGAAAGAGAAGAAGAAAAGAGAGAAAGCCGACAAGAAACAGGACGCCCTGAAGGAGAAGATCGAGGAGCTGGAAGACAGAGTGAAACGCCAGATGGCGGAATTCGATAACTTCCGCAAGCGGTCCGAGAAGGAGAAGACGATGATGTTCGAGACCGGTGCAAAGAGTGTGATCGAGAAGATCCTGCCGGTGGTAGACAATTTCGAGAGAGGGCTGGCTTCGGTGCCGGAAGAACAGAAGGCAGACGGCTTCGCACAGGGCATGGAGATGATCTACAAGCAGCTGATGACGGAGCTTGAGAAGATGGAAGTGAAGCCGATTCCCGCTGTGGGAGAAGAGTTCAATCCGGATTTCCACAATGCAGTGATGCAGGTGGAGAGCGAGGAGTACGAAACCGGCGTGATCGCACAGGAACTGCAGAAAGGATATACCTACAGGGACGGCGTGGTGCGGCACAGCATGGTGGCGGTAGTCAGCTAGTACGCCGTATTGAAAGGCAATCTGTTAAGAAGAAGCAGGAGAGAGTGTTTGGACTGACAGGATCAAGCGGATAGTCTGTGAAAAGAAGCCGGATTTTAAGAAGCGGTTACTCTTTTCAGATGATCATAGATAATTATTGTAAAAGTAAGGAAAGGCATCTTTAATAGGAGGAAGAAATTATGAGTAAAATTATCGGAATTGACTTGGGAACAACCAACAGCTGTGTAGCGGTTATGGAAGGCGGTAAGCCGGCAGTCATCGCCAACACAGAAGGCGCAAGGACGACACCGTCCGTAGTGGCTTTCACAAAGACAGGCGAGAGACTTGTAGGTGAGCCGGCGAAGCGTCAGGCGGTTACCAATGCCGACAAGACCATTGCGTCCATCAAGAGAGATATGGGTACGGACAGAGGCCGTACCATCGACGATAAGAAATATTCCCCGCAGCAGATTTCGGCTATGATCCTGCAGAAACTGAAAGCGGACGCCGAGAACTATCTGGGTGAGAAGGTGACGGAAGCTGTCATCACCGTTCCGGCATACTTCAACGATGCACAGAGACAGGCGACCAAGGACGCTGGCAAGATCGCGGGCCTGGAAGTAAAGCGTATCATCAACGAGCCTACGGCGGCAGCGCTGGCATACGGCCTTGACAATGAGAAAGAGCAGAAGATCATGGTATACGACCTGGGCGGCGGTACTTTTGACGTATCCATCATCGAGATCGGCGACGGCGTGATTGAAGTGCTTTCCACCAACGGCGATACCCGTCTGGGCGGCGACGATTTCGACCAGAAGGTGATCGACTGGATGTTAGCCGAGTTCAAGGCACAGGAAGGCGTGGATCTGTCTAATGACAAGATGGCGCTGCAGAGACTGAAAGAAGCGGCTGAGAAGGCGAAGAAAGAGCTTTCTTCCGCGACAACGACCAATATCAACCTGCCGTTCATCACGGCTACGGCTGAGGGTCCGAAGCATTTTGACATGAACCTCACAAGGGCGAAATTTGACGAATTGACACATGATCTGGTAGAAAAGACAGCCATTCCGGTACAGAACGCGATGAAGGATGCAGGGCTGACCAATTCCGATATCGGTCAGGTACTGCTGGTAGGCGGTTCCACACGTATCCCGGCGGTACAGGAGAAGGTAAGAATGCTGACAGGCAAAGAGCCCAGCAAATCCCTGAACCCTGACGAGTGCGTGGCGCTGGGCGCTTCCATCCAGGGCGGTAAGCTGGCAGGCGACGCGGGTGCAGGCGAGATCCTGCTTCTGGACGTAACGCCGTTGTCCCTGTCCATCGAGACCATGGGCGGTGTAGCTACCAGACTGATCGAGAGAAATACAACCATCCCTACCAAGAAGAGCCAGATCTTCTCCACGGCGGCAGACAACCAGACGGCGGTTGACATCAATGTGGTACAGGGTGAGAGACAGTTTGCGAAGGACAACAAGTCCCTCGGCCAGTTCAGACTGGACGGTATCCCGCCGGCAATGCGCGGTGTGCCGCAGATCGAGGTTACTTTCGATATCGATGCCAACGGTATCGTGAACGTATCCGCCAAGGATCTGGGAACAGGCAAGGAGCAGCATATCACCATCACGGCAGGTTCCAACATGTCCGACGATGAAATCGATAAGGCTGTTAAGGAAGCGGCTGAATACGAGGCACAGGATAAGAAGCGGAAAGAAGCGATCGACACAAGGAACGAAGCAGATTCCTTCGTCTTCCAGACAGAGAAGGCTCTGGGTGAAGTGGGCGATAAGATCGACGCTTCCGATAAGGCAAACGTAGAGGCAGATCTGCAGGCAGTCAAGGATATCCTGGAGAAGACCAAGGATCAGGAGATGAACGACAGCCAGATCGACGAATTGAAAGCAGCAAAAGAGAAACTGACAAATTCCGCACAGGCGCTGTTCACGAAGATGTACGAGAACATGCAGCAGGCACAGGGCGGCCCGGATATGAGCAATATGGGCGGCGCGGCAGATGCAGGCGCACAGGGCGGTGCAGCAGATGATGTGGTAGACGGAGATTACAGAGAGGTCTAGTCTTATGGCAGAACAGAAACGAGATTACTATGAGGTGCTCGGCATAGAGAAGAATGCCGACGACGCAGCGATCAAAAAAGCATACAGAGTTCTGGCTAAGAAATATCATCCGGATATGAACCCCGGCGATGCGGAGGCGGAGAAGAAATTCAAAGAGGCTTCCGAAGCCTATGCGGTCTTGAGTGACCCTGAGAAGAGACGGCAGTATGACCAATATGGTCATGCTGCTTTCGATGGTGCAGGCGGCCCCGGCGGTTTCGGCGGTTTTGATTTCAACAGCGCAGACTTTTCGGATATTTTCGGTGATATTTTCGGCGATATCTTCGGCGGCGGACGCCGCGGCAGCAGGAGTAACGGCCCCATGAAGGGGGCGAATATCCGTTCCAGCGTGCGGATCACCTTTGAAGAGGCGGTATTCGGCGTGGAGAAGGAGATCGAGCTGACGCTGAAAGATGAGTGTACGGCCTGTCACGGAACCGGAGCGAAGCCCGGAACCAGCCCGGAGACCTGTTCCAAGTGCGGCGGCAAGGGCCAGGTAGTATTTACCCAGCAGTCCTTCTTCGGTACGGTCAGGAATGTGCAGACCTGTCCGGATTGTCACGGAACCGGTAAAGTCATTAAGGATAAGTGCCCGGACTGCCGCGGCACGGGTTATATTGCCAACAGGAAGAAAATCCAGGTATCGATCCCTGCCGGAATCGACAACGGACAGTGTGTCCGCATCCGTGACAAGGGGGAACCGGGAACAAACGGCGGCCCGAGGGGAGATCTGCTGGTAGAAGTTATTGTGGGCAGGCATCCCATCTTCCAGCGGCAGGATGAGAACATATATTCTACGGTGCCCATGTCCTTCGCCATCGCGGCGCTGGGCGGCGAGATTGTGATCGATACGGTGGACGGCAAGGTGATCTATGATGTGAAGGCCGGTACCCAGACCGACACCAGGGTGCGGCTGAAAGGCAAGGGTGTTCCTTCCCTGCGCAACAAGGACATCAGAGGCGATCACTATGTGACGTTGGTGGTACAGGTGCCGGATAAGTTGTCCCATGATGCCAAGGAACTTCTGAAGAAATTCGATGAGGAGACAGGAGATTCCCTCAATGCCGCGAAGAACGTTACCTCCAAGAAGGCTGAGGAAGCGTCCGGGGGTAAAGGCAGAGGGAAGAAGAAACTCTGGAAATGAGTATCTCCCGGGCAGATGTGTGACAGTGCAGGCGATGATGTAGAATGAAAGCGGTCATGCAGAATGAAAGCAGTCATATAATGATGAAAGTAGTAATGTAAGATTGAAGTGATTATGAAAAAGAGAAACGACACAACGGTATTGCCTGAGTGCTGTCGGTTTCTCTTTTTTTGATTTAATTTCAATGCCGATTCCGAAGTTATATGATATAATAAGCAAAATAAAGAAGAGCCAAAGGAGGATTAAGAGAAAATTATTGCCATGCGGCCCGCCCGACGGCAGGCTGAGCATGATGGAAGTTTACTGTGGAAGGAGGATCTGATGAATAAGAAAATGATGACAATAACGGCAGTATTCTTGATCGTAATCGTGGCGGGACTGACCGGATGGTATATCGCGTTCTGTAAGCTGGGGGTCGGGCCGGCATTTCCGTTTCTGGTATCGGCCAAGACGAGAGGAGATGATACAATGCCGGCAGAAATAGCAGAGCAGCCGCTTATGGCCTTGGCGAGGACACGGGAAGAGGCACAGGAGGTGGCAGAACTGTATGAAATCGAACTGTACTCTTTTGAGGAAGGTGTGGCGGTATATGCCACGGATCGGGATCCTTATGATGTGATTGTAGAAGGAGACAAAAAGGGATATCCACCGTTATCTGTTAATTATGTCAGGACGGCAGAGGAATTGGAGGAACTGCCGGAATTTGACAGTCGCAATGAAGAATGAGGAAAGGAGCATGATTACAAAAATGATGTTTAGGGGGAGAAAAATCAGGACGATCTTACCGGTATTGCTTTCTTTGGTATTGCTTGCAGAACCTGTTGGAACAGCAGTGACAGTTCGGGCCGAAGAAGCAGGAGGGAGCACAATCAGTGCCCCGTCAGAACCGGAACAGGATGAAAATGGCGGCGGTGAACAGCCTGGCGGCGCAGAGAACAGTGAAAACGTTGAACCTGGAACGGATGGAGAAACCGATCCCGGCAGCGGTAACAATACGGAACAAAATCCTGGCGGAGAGGTTCAGGAGCCGGGCGGAACAGAAGAAAAGCCGCCGGTTGAGGAGGACAAGGAGGACGGGAACCCGGAAGAGCCACCGGTAGAAAAGCCGGAGGAGACGCCGGAAGAAGATAAGGAAGAAGGTTCCGGAGGAGATTCCGATACAGAGGAAGATCCTGATACGGAGGAAAACCCTGACACGGAGGAGAATCCCGATACAGAGGAGGATCCCGACGCGGAAGAAGACCCTGATACGGAAGAGGACGAGACAGAAGAAGAGGAAGATGCCGATAAAGAGACGGTTTCCGGCAATGGGGATGAGATAGAGGAAGAACAGGAAGAGAAAGAAGGCCTGGAAGGATTCTCCGAAATGCCGTCTTCTTATAGTCTTACAAGTGCGCAGATGGAAAGTAAGCGGGATCTGGCGGCGCATTTTGGTGAGATCAGCGGTTATGAGGAAGGTACCGATTATGCTAAGGGAGAGGTGATCACTTTTGCCGATACGGAAGAAGAGGCAAGAATGATCGCAGAGGCCTATCATGCGCAGATCGTCTCTTTTGAATATGGTGTTCTGACTTTGAGACTGCAGGAAGGGGATTCCGTCGATAAGGCAGTGCGGGTGGCGTCCAGTACGGAATTTAATCTTCCGGCGGTATGGCCCAATTATTACCGCTATGCGTTTGCGGAGGAAGCTGCGCAGGAACCTGTTTCGGAAGCGGATATGCCGGAAGCGGGAGCGGAGGTTTCCGAGAGTGATGATGACGTGATAGAAGTCATCCTGGAAGAATATGAGGTAGACGGGAACTCTGCGGCTGCGGAAGTGAGCGAAGACTATACGGAGTCGGATTATCTGTCAGCGCTTGCTTATAATGATGCCTATTTGCAGCCGGCGAGCGGTTATTATCAATGGCATCATACAGTGATCGGCTCTGCCTATGCATGGGCGGAAGGCTATACGGGCAGAGGCATTAAAGTAGCCGTGCTCGATACCGGTGTAGACAGCGGCCATACAGAATTAACGGTTACTGCCATTGACGCGAACGGAACAACCGATTCAAATGGCCACGGAACTCATGTGGCAGGTATTATCGGGGCGAAGGCGGGTAATGGAGAGGGCGGAGCCGGTGTGGCGCCGGAGGTTACATTGTACAGCGGCAACGTGCTGCCGAATGGAGTCGGTTCCGATGATGATATCATCAGAGCGATCAGGGCGGCGTACCAGACCCACAAAGTAGATCTTATCAATATGAGTCTGGGCGGCGTCGGATATAACGGGGCGTTTCAGACGGTAATCAATGAAGCTTATAACAGAGGAACGGCGATCTTTGCGGCAGCGGGCAATGACGGCGGAACGAATTATTCTTATCCGGCCTGCTATGATCATGTTATCAGTGTTGCGGCTACCGATAAAGGTAACATGCGTGCAAGCTTCTCCAACTTCGGCGACAAGGTGGATTTGAGCGCGCCGGGAGCGGCAATCTGGTCCACAGGCTGGATGCCAAGCCAGACCGGAAACAGGAAATATACTTATGTGCAGATGAGCGGCACTTCCATGGCCTGTCCTGTTGCTACAGGTGAAGCGGCAGTCATCCTGTCAGGGAATTCGGGAGTACGTGGAATGACCGGCGGGGCCAGAGTAGATGCGTTGGAACAGCTGATGAAGGCCAATGCCGTCCGCGTGGGTTCCGGAATGGGTTCCGGTATCACAAGCCTGCCGAAAGTATTCAAATTAAATACGGCAGTCGAGAAGCCAAAGGCGCCGACCATTACGATCACGCCCGATAATAAGGCGGCGGCGCAGGCGGTGACGGTAACCATTAACAGACCGCAGAACGGTACGACGATCTATTATACAGTAAACGGCAAGAATCCGGTTTACAAAAACGGGGAGCCGGATGCCAATACATTGGAATATACGGACAAGTTTGTCATCAATGACAAGGCTAAGGGAACGGTCAAGGCGATTGCAGTGAATGAGAGCGGAGTGGTCAGCGCGGTCAAATCCGCATCCTATACGTTGAAGCCCTATGTGACAAGCATTACCGTATCCGGACTGCATCAGGTGGCTAAGGGCAAGAGCGTACAGCTGAAAGCCGAAGTACTGCCAGCCTATGCGACCAATAAGAAAGTAAGATGGGAATTGTACGAGAGCGACGGAAAGACAAGGATCGATCCGGCATCGAAGGACAAAGCTGCTGCAAATGCGGCGAAAGCGAAGGGGATCAGCGTTTCGGCTGCCGGTAAGGTGACGACGACGGCGAAAGTAACGGTGGGCAATACCTATATCGTACGTGTCATAGCACAGGATGTAAAGGGCGTGAGGGCAGAAGATCATCGGATCACGGTAATTGACACCACGAAAGTGTATTCGGCGAGATTTAAGTCTAAGAATGTCACGCTGACGCTTCCCGCGAATGTTGCGGATAAGAATGCTGATCTGGCGTTGATCTTTGAAGCCATGGAGAAGGATAAGAAGACACCGGTACCGGCGACAGAGTTTCAGTGGACCAGCAGTAATACGTCGATCGCTACCGTGAATGATGAAGGTGTGGTGACACCGGTCAAAGCGGGTAAGGCGACGATTACGGCGTTGGCCGGTGATTCCAGCGGAAAGAAAGCATCGATCACGGTTACGGTCAAACAGCTGGCGACGGAGATCGAGATCACGGGCAATGATGCGATCGCGGCCGGAAAGAGTATGACGCTTAAGGCGGCACTGCAGCCGGAGGATGTTACGGTCAAGAAGGTGAAATGGGAACTGTATAATGCGGCCGGCAGGAAGATAGACCCGAAAGACAAGGCAAATGCCGCGTGGGCAAAAGCACAGGGCGTGAGCATCCACGAGACGAACGGTAAGCTTACGACAACCTCAAGAGCGGTGGCCGGCGCTTATACGGTTAAGGCGGTTACGACAGACGGCAGTAATCTGACAGGCGTCAAGAAGGTCACGGTGAAAAAGGGAATTGTGACCGGCATCACATGGGGAAAAAAGGAATACAGTAAGGTCACTGTTTTCCGGAAAAGATATTCTTCGGCTACGCCGACGAGCGCGAAGATCACGGCTCACATTGCCGGTACAGGAGACGTGGACTTGGGCTATACGGTGACGAACAGCAATAACGGCATTGCAACGGTAACACACAGCCGTTCGGGCAATACGGTCACGGTTACCGTCACGGCTACGGGCAGAGCGACAGGCAAGACCAATGTCACGATTATGGCAGCGGACGGTTCCAATAAGAAAGTAACCTGTGCGGTTACCGTGAACAATCCGGTTTCCGGCATTACGATCGCGCCGGCAGGCAGCAATACCGGATGCGTGGCGAAGGGCAAAAACCTGCAGATGAAGGCGACGGTAGAGACGGAATACGGTAAAGTGACCAATAAGAATGTGACCTGGGAGCTGTATACATCGAAAGGCGAAAAGATAGAACCGACCTCCAAAGATAAGGTGAAAGCCGAGTGGTCCAAAAAGATCGGTGTGAATATTTCGACATCCGGCAGGGTGACGGCAGCGGGTAAGACGAAGAAGAGTGACGGCGCGATAGAGGGTGAGTATCTTGTAAGAGCCGTTGCGAAGGACGGCAGCGGCGCCTTTGCACAGTACAGGATCTCTGTGGCAGCGCCGACGGGAAGACTTTACCTGTGGGACAATGCGGGAGAATGGAGCACAAAGCAGCTCAATGCTTTTAGGCCTTCATTGCCGGGAAGGGTATATGGCGCTTACATAAGGTCGGATATGCAGCATGGTTCTTTTGCGGTATCCTCTTCTAATCCGAGTGTGA
Organism: uncultured Lachnospiraceae bacterium; assembly: GCA_947644545.1. Taxonomy (GTDB): domain Bacteria; phylum Bacillota; class Clostridia; order Lachnospirales; family Lachnospiraceae; genus UBA3282. Next base: position 278,421 of record CANRZW010000001.1, on the reverse strand, counting down.
TCTCCGTGACGGTGGGCAGCTTGTCCTGGGATAGCCAGACTAACGGTGCATACGCACCTATTAAGATTTATGCGGGCAAGAAAGGAAGAGCAACGATCACCATCAAGGCAATGGACGGAAGCGGTAAACAGGTCAAATACAGTTGTATCGTCCAATAAAAAATAAGGAAAAATTAAACAAAAATAAAGAAATCTGAATATACATGCTTCCATTTTTCGGGTATAATAAAAAATGTTTTTGGCTGTATACTAATCTAAAAAACATAACCAAAGAAGGGAAATGTAGAAAAGAGGTAAAAATGTTACGCAGGAGAATTGCTTTAGCAGGAGTTGCGGCGCTGTGTATGGCGCTTTGGCTTACCGGCTGTGGGAAAGAAGAAGAACCAGCTCCGGTACCGGAGGTAGATGAAGTGGTGCTGGAGGAAGAGCCGGCGCCGGAAGAAACAGAAGATGCGGAAGAGGAAGAGCCGGCGCTTACAACGGCTTATCCGGTGATTGGGGAGCGCGTGAGTGAAAACGGTAAGATTCAGAGTTATCTCACGGGTCAATGGACAGATGAAAAGCAGGCTACGAGAAGGCCGATCGCGGTCATGATTCCCAACAATGCGCCGGCAATGCCGCAGTATGGATTGTCGAGAGCAGGAATTATCTATGAGGCGCCGGTAGAGGGACGTATTACCAGACTGATGGCGGTAGTCGAGGATTTCGACGATCTGGAAAGGATCGGGCCTGTCAGAAGCAGCCGTGATTATTATGTCTATAATGCCATGGGATATGAGGCGATTTATTGTAACTGGGGATTGGCGGTACCCTATGTGGAGGAGCTGATCAACAGACCGGAATATTATAATGTCAGTGCGGCGGTTACGGGAATTCATAACCCTGCAGATGAGGCATTTGGCAGAGTCTCGCGTCCGGGCTACGCAACGGAATTTACGGGATATGTTATGATCGACGGCCTGTTTAAAGCAGTGGACAGGCTGGGCTATGACTGGAACTATGATGATAAGTATGTACCGCCATTCCTGTTTGCGGCGGATGATGTGATCGCGGATTATGCGGACAAGGAAGATGCCGTTATGATATACCCGGGTGGGAAATCCGGCAGTAATGCCGGCGGATATGGTACGTATCACCCGTATTTTGAATATCATGAGGACGACCATCTGTATTACAGATATCAGGATGGTAAGAAGCAGATTGATGAGCTTACCGGTGAACAGCTGACTTTCAGCAATGTGGTTTTCCAGTACTGTCATGGAGAGGTGCGTGATGACCACGATTACCTGGCGTTTGGCGTGCATGGAGAAGGAGACGCGATCGTCTTTACGAATGGCAAGGCGATCAAGGGTACATGGAAGCGCTATGACGGTGACTTTACGCCGGCTAAGTTTTATGATGAAAGCGGCGAAGAGATCATTTTCAACCAGGGGCGGACATGGATCTGTAATATCTGGCAGGAGTATGGCGAGTTTGTGGAATATGGCAAGGATGACGAGAGTCTGACGACGCCCGATATGCCTTCTGTTAGTTCTGCAAATTCCTGATAGCAGTGAAAAATGCGGCATCTGACCGGAAATATTTCGGTGCAGGTGCTGTATTATTTTCGAGTATACACTGTTTGGGTTTTCGGGTATAATGAGAATGTTGGCAATGGAATTGGAGGTTTTTATATGAAATGGACGAAGTTCAGGATTAAAACGGTCACGGATGCGGAAGATATCATTATCAGCTCTCTCTATGAGATCGGTCTGGAAGGGGCGCAGATTGAAGATAAGGTTCCGCTTACGGCGTTGGAGAAGGAGCAGATGTTTGTGGATATTCTGCCGGAGGGGCCGGAAGACGACGGCATTGCATATCTGAGCTTTTTTGTGGAGCAGAAGGAGGACGGCAGCCTGGAGATTAACGGTATGCCGACGGACAGTGACACGGTGGTTAAGCGGATTGAGGAGGAACTTGCCGAACTGCGTTTCTTTATGGAAATCGGAGAAGGTTCGGTTACGGTGTCGGAAACAGAAGATATTGATTGGATCAACAATTGGAAACAATATTTCCACCAGTTCTACATAGACGATCTTCTGGTCATTCCTTCGTGGGAGGAAGTGCGGGAAGAGGACCGGGGAAAGAAAATACTGCATATAGATCCGGGCACTGCATTTGGCACCGGGATGCACGAGACGACGCAGCTCTGTATCCGGCAGATCAGGAAGTATCTGACACCCGAGACGGAACTGCTTGATGTGGGGACCGGCAGCGGGATCCTGGCAATCCTGGCATTGATGTATGGGGCGAAACGCGCGACCGGCACGGATCTGGATCCCTGCGCGGTGGAGGCGGTGGCCCAGAATATGGAAGCGAACGGCATCACGCAGGAGTCCTTCCGGATGATGATCGGCAATATCATTACGGAGAAGAGCGTGCAGGATGAGGTGGGATATGAATGCTATGATATCGTGGCAGCGAATATTCTGGCGGATGTCCTGATCCCGCTGACGCCCGTTATCGTCAATCAGATGAAGAGGGGCGGTATTTACATTACTTCCGGTATCATAGACACGAAAGAACAAGTGGTCAGAGAAGCCGTGGAAGCGGCGGGCCTGGAGATTCTGGAAGTCACGTACCAGGGAGAGTGGGTATCGGTGACAGCCCGCAAACCCGAGTAAGACTACGGGGTATTAAGCGAAAGCATGGCGGTTGGTATGCCGCACAAGGGTATCTATATGAATGAAAATAAGATGCTGCGGATCAGAAGTAATATTGCAGGGGCGCTGGCGGTTATCTGGATGGGAGTTATTTTTATTTTTTCCGCACAGAATAAGGGAGAGTCCAGTGTGGTCAGCGAGGGATTAAGCGACCGGATCGTCGGAACCGCAGGGTGGCTGTTCCGCTTACATTTAAGCGAAGAACGTCTGTATGAGATAGCATACGCAATAGAATTTTTTATCAGGAAAGCCGCCCATATGACGGAATTTGCCATACTGGCCATTCTGTTCTATATCTGGCTCGGCAGATGGCAGCTGACGCGCCTGCGCCGGTATGGAATTGCGGCCGGTATGACCATACTGTATGCTTGCAGTGATGAGTTTCATCAGTTATTTGTAGAAGGCCGTGCGGGACAGATCAGTGATGTGGCCGTGGATGGCGTGGGTGCGCTGCTTGGGCTGGCTCTTTTTCTGCTGTTGCAGGAAGTTATGATGCGGGTGAGGAATAAGAAGGCATAAATGGAGGGAGTATGTACCAGTTTTTTGTAGAACCGGGGCAGATACGGGACAAAGAGGTGATCATCACGGGCAGTGATGTCAATCACATACGTAATGTACTGCGCATGAGACCGGGGGAAGAGATCGCGGTCAGCAACGGCATTGACGGCAGGGAGTACCGCTGCGGGATAGAGCGCTTCACGGAGGATGAGGTGATCTGTACACTGCGGTTTGTGAAAGAGGACGGTGTGGAACTGCCGTCGCGGATCTTTCTGTTTCAGGCGCTGCCCAAGGCTGACAAGATGGAGCTGATCGTACAGAAGGCGGTGGAGCTGGGTGCATACGAAGTGATACCGGTGGCGGCCAGACGCTGTGTGGTTAGACTGGACGCTAAGAAAGCAGCGGCGAAGATCGGCAGATGGCAGGGGATTGCGGAAGCGGCGGCCAAGCAGAGTAAGCGGGGCGTGATTCCGAATGTGCATCCCGTTATGAATATGAGAGAGGCGGTTGCGTATGCCGGGACTATGGACATCCGAGTAATTCCCTATGAGCTGGCGGAAGATATGGGGCATACGAGGGATGTCATAGGAGCCGTGGAACCCGGTAAGGATATCGCGGTCTTTATCGGTCCGGAGGGAGGATTTGAAGAGTGTGAAGTGCAGATGGCGGTGGAAGCCGGGATCGAACCGATCACGTTGGGCAAACGCATTCTGCGGACGGAGACGGCGGGTTTGACGGTGTTGTCGTGGTTGATGTATCATCTGGAATCCTGTTAACATATGATAAGATTAGGAAGCAACACAGCGGTTTAGAGAAAGGAATGACAGAAATGGAAGTGTACTTGGATAATTCCGCGACGACCAGATGTTATGATGAAGTTGCGGAATTAGTATATAAGGTCATGTGTAAGGATTACGGCAATCCGTCGAGCCTGCATCACAAGGGGGTAGAAGCGGAACAATACTTAAGATATGCCAGACAGACGCTGGCCGGGCTGATGAAGGTGAACGAGAAGGAGATCCTTTTTACATCCGGAGGCACGGAATCGGATAATATAGCCCTGATCGGAGCGGCGATGGCACATTACAGAAGAGGCAGGCATCTGATTACCACGAGAATGGAGCATCCGGCCGTCCTGCAGACGATGGCATACCTGGAGAAACAGGGATTTGAAGTTACTTACCTTCCGGTGGACCGTCTGGGCAGAATCTCGCTGGAGGATCTGGAGCGTGCGATCAGGCAGGATACGATTCTGGTATCGATCATGCATGTCAATAATGAGATCGGCAGTGTGCAGCCCATAGCAGAGGCCGGCGAGCTGGTTAAGCGTTGTAATGCACAGACGTTATTCCATGTAGATGCCGTGCAGGGATTTGGCAAGTTCAGGATCTATCCTTCCAGGATGAATATAGACCTTATGTCTGTCAGTGCACATAAGATACATGGCCCTAAGGGAGTCGGCTTCTTATATATCAGGGACGGGGCGAGAGTGAACCCGATTCTATATGGAGGCGGACAGCAGAAGGGAATGCGCTCGGGGACGGAAAATGTGCCGGGAATCGCAGGACTTGCCAAGGCGGCTGAGATGGTATATGCAGGCCTTGACCGGGATGTGGACAGAATGTATGAACTGCGCAGGATGCTGATCGAGGGTGTCAGCCGCATCGAAGATGTGAGAGTTAACGGTTGTCCGGACCGCGAGGGAGCGCCGCATATTGTCAGCCTTTCCGTACGCGGTGTACGCAGCGAGGTACTGCTGCATGCGTTGGAAGATAAGGAAATTTATGTATCGGCGGGAAGCGCCTGCTCTTCCAATAAACCTCAAATATCGGATACGCTGAAAGCGATCGGAGTGGAACGGGATCTGCTTAGTTCTACGATCCGTTTTAGTATTTCCGTTTTTACGACAGAAGAGGAGATTCGTTATACGATACAGGCTTTGGAAGAAATGATCCCGATGCTGAGGAAGTATTCGCGGCATTGAGGAACCGTTTCCTGAATAGTTCCTTTGTTCAGGGCAGGCTGTGGGATGATAAGAAAGGTACAGGGAAAGAGAATGTTTACGGCTTTTTTGATAAAATATGCTGAGATCGGGGTGAAGGGAAAGAACAGATATCTGTTTGAGAATGCGCTGGTGCAGCAGATCAAGTATGCGTTAAAGAAATGTGAGGGCGAGTTTGCCGTGCGCAAGACGGACGGGCGGATCTATGTCGATGCGGTCTCGGAGTTTGACTATGAAGAGACGGTGGAACATCTGCAGAAGGTGTTTGGCATATCGGGCATTTGTCCGATGGTTCATGTGGAGGACGAAGGATTTGAGAAGTTAAAGGAAACGATCCTTGGCTATATTGATGCGGTCTATCCGGATAAGAACCGGAGCTTTAAGGTTGCCGCCAGACGTGCGCGGAAGAATTATCCGCTCAATTCGATGGAGATTAATATGGAATTGGGCGGAGTGATTCTGGATGCTTATCCGACAATGCATGTCGACGTGCATAAACCGGATATTCTTTTGCATGTGGAGATACGGGATAAGGTCTATATTTATTCTAAGATCATTCCGGGTCCGGGTGGTATGCCGGTGGGAACGGGCGGCAAGGCCATGCTGCTGTTATCCGGCGGTATCGACTCGCCGGTGGCCGGCTGGATGATCGCTAAGCGCGGCGTCAAGATCGATGCGGTATATTTCCATGCACCGCCCTATACCAGTGAACGGGCGAAGCAGAAGGTGGTGGATCTGGCGGCCAGGGTGGCGGCCTATACGGGACCGATCTATCTGCATGTCATTAATTTTACGGACATACAGTTGTATATCTATGACAAGTGTCCCCATGATGAGCTGACGATTATCATGCGCCGTTATATGATGCGGATCGCAGAGCGGATTGCCAGGGATACGCAGTGCCTGGGACTGATCACGGGGGAGAGCATCGGCCAGGTGGCGTCTCAGACGATGCACAGTCTGATGGCGACCAACGAAGTGTGTGAGCTGCCGGTCTACAGGCCGCTGATCGGTTTCGACAAGATGGAAATCGTGGATATTTCTGAAAAGATTGATACGTATGAGACGTCGATCCAGCCCTATGAGGACTGCTGTACGATCTTTGTGGCCAAGCACCCGGTGACAAAGCCGAATCTGAAGATCATCAGAAGACATGAACAGAATCTGGAGGAGAAGATCGAGGAACTGGTACAGACTGCGCTGGATACGGAAGAGCTGATTATAGTCAAGTGAAATACCCCGCAGCAAAGCAATGATTAAGCTTGAAGCGCCCCCCAACGGGCGGGGTATTCGACACTCGCGGCATTCGCCAAATACTCGTGCAAGCACGGTACTTTGCTCATTGCTCGCGGAAATAAAAAACCACTCGTAACGGCTGTTCGATCAGATTCGCAGCTGCTGCGCTGAACGTGCCAGAGAGTGGTGGTTAGAGTATCCGGTCCATCGCAAAGTGTTCGGGATGGCCGGATACGCGTAACGATAAAGATGTTACGATGTGATTCCGGGATCTTAACTTTAACCGTTACTAAATGATGTACGGCTTTAAGACTGCCAGAACTTCTTCGATCGCGTCTTCGGCATGGATATTTAAGTCAATCGGCTTAGAGAGATCCAAGCTGAAAATACCCATGATGGATTTGGCATCAATAACGTATCTGCCGGATACCAAGTCGAAATCATAATCAAATTTTGTAATGTCATTTACAAAAGATTTAACCTTATCAATCGAATTTAAAGAGATCTGTACTGTTTTCATGTCAAATATACCTCCTTTGAGTAATCAATCTTCTGCTTTAATACTAAATGTTGGAAGTATAAAAGTCAATGATAAAAGGACACAAAAAACGTGGAGAATACAATGAAAAGTGTAGCACTACATAATCTTGGATGCAAAGTAAACAGTTATGAATTTGATGGAATGCAACAAATGCTTCGGGAAAGCGGATACAAAATTGTACCTTTTGATCAGGAAGCAGACGTTTATATCATAAATACATGTACGGTGACAAACATTGCGGACCGTAAAAGCAGGCAGATGATTCATCGCGCGAAGAAGCGGAATCCGCAGGCCGTAGTCGTGGCGGCAGGCTGTTATGTGCAGACTGCGGGAGAAGCACTCGGGCAGGAAGAGGCGATTGATATTGCCATAGGAAATAACAGAAAGAAGGATATTGTCTCCATACTGGAGGATTACTGGAAGAGCAGGATGTCACCGGCGGATGACGCAGGAGCGCCGGTAGAGGATTCCGGGAAGGCGGAATGTGTTAAGGCAGGCCGGACAGAGGATCCAAAGGACAGTAGCGGCAGGGCAGTCCTGGAAATAATCGATATTGCTGCTGCCAGAGAATATGAAGAGATGCAGCTGACGCAGACCGCGGAACATACGAGAGCCTGCATCAAGATTCAGGACGGCTGCAACCAGTTCTGTTCATACTGCATTATTCCCTACGCCAGAGGAAGGGTCAGGAGCCGCAGGGAAGAAGATATTGTGCGGGAGGTGCAGGGCATCGTGAGGGCCGGATACCGGGAGATTGTGTTGACCGGCATCCACATCAGTTCCTATGGGGTTGACAGAGGAAAGACGGAATTGCTGCAGCTGTTGTGTAAATTGCATGAAATAGAAGGACTGGAGCGTATTCGCCTGGGTTCTCTGGAACCGCGCATCGTAACGGAAGAATTTGTGGCAGCGATAAGCGCCATGCCGAAGATCTGCCCCCATTTTCATTTGTCATTGCAGAGCGGCTGTGATTCGGTGCTTGCCAGGATGAATAGACACTACACTGCAGGGGAATACTTTCAGACAACAGAGCTGCTCAGGAATTATTATCGTGACCCGGCCATCACCACGGATGTGATTGTAGGATTTCCGGGGGAGACGGAGGAGGAATTTCGGATCACGGAAGAATTTGTGCGGAAAGTAAATTTCTATGAAATGCATATTTTCAAATATTCCAAAAGGCAGGGGACGAAAGCGGCGGCGATGGAATCTCAGATCACGGAAAGTGAGAAGAGCAGACGAAGTGCGATCCTCGCGCAGGCAGAGAAGGAAATGTCTCATGCTTTCCGGGCAGGGTACAGGAATCGTGAAGTGGCAGTTCTCTTTGAAGAGAAGAAAGAGATTGACGGCACAATGTACTGGGTAGGCCATACGCCGCAGTATATCAGGGCAGCCAAAGCAGCCGAGGGAGCAGGGGATCTGAGCAACCATCTGACGGAAGGGAAAATGACGGCGTTTCTGAGGGACGACATTATGCTCTTAAAATGATTGAATTTTGTGTGGCGATAGAGTATTATGGTAATGATGGGGGCAATATCAGGTATGGAAGTAAACTTCCATTACGTATTCAGGGATATTGCAGGCACAGCCGGCAATATCCACGTAAAGGTAAAAATGACAATGGATAAGGGCGTAAGAACATGCGGGATTTAGAGAACACACAATTTTTTAAAGTAGAAACAGAGCCGGAGACGGGCGTAAAGCTTGTGCTCTCCACGGTATATGAAGCACTGACAGAGAAAGGCTATAATCCGGTAAATCAGATCGTAGGGTACATTATGTCGGGAGATCCTACGTATATTACCAGCCATAAGAGTGCACGCAGTCTGATCATGAAGGTCGAGAGGGACGAACTGGTAGAAGAGATGCTGGTAGAGTATATTAAGAACTCTTTGGGGAAATAGATCGAAAAGGCATGTTTTCGATATGCATGGGGATTAGTATGAGAATCATGGGCTTGGATTTCGGATCCAAAACGGTAGGGGTTGCAGTCAGTGACCCGCTTTTGATCACGGCACAGGGACTGGAGATTATCAGAAGAAAAGACGAGAATAAACTACGGCAGACATTGGCCAGGATAGAACAGCTGATCGATGAGTATGAAGTGTCAGAGATCGTTCTGGGTCTGCCGAAGAATATGAACGATACGATCGGCGACAGGGCTAAGCTGTCGTTGGAATTTCAGGATAAACTGGAGAGAAGAACAGGGCTGCCCGTGGTAATGTGGGACGAGCGTCTCACTACGGTTGCGGCGGACCGGACGATGATGGAAGCGGGGATACGCAGAGAGCATCGCAAAGAGTATGTGGACAAGATCGCGGCAGTATTTATTCTGCAGGGGTATCTGGATCTTCGGGCGAATAAGGAGAGTAACTAAGTGGAGAAGATTGTTTTTACACTGGAAGGAGAAGAACCTGTACAGTTCTGCGTTCTGGAGCAGACCAGACTGGGCGGGATTGATTATATTCTGGTGACGGATTCCGAAGAAGGGGACGGAGAAGCACTGATCCTTCGGGATCTTTCTGCGGCGTCTGAGAAGGACGCTGTTTATGAGATCGTGACAGATGATGAGGAATTAAATGCAGTGGCGGCTGTATTTGAGAATATGCTGGAGGACATTGAGCTCGCGTAGCGGCTCCGGACGGTGTCTTCCAAAGCAGGATGAATTTGGATATACATAGAGAGGATCATAGTACATGGAGAGCGCCGGATATCGTTGGCGGGCCAAGGGCCGACAGGGCGATGGCGTATTTGTCCTTGTATGGAATGATGCTCTGTTCATGTGTTCCTTAATAGTCTGCTGTTTCACAGGAAAGTGCTATGGCACATTGAAGAATGGAGGAAATATATTTGAGAAAAATTGAACAGGGAAAAGCTGCTTCCAAATTGAAGATTATCCCGCTTGGCGGGTTGGAGCAGATTGGGCTTAATATTACTGCCTTTGAGTATGAGGACAGTATTATTGTGGTAGATTGTGGTCTGTCTTTTCCGGAGGATGAGATGCTGGGCATTGATCTGGTAATCCCGGATATTACGTATCTGAAGGAGAATGCCGATAAGGTAAAGGGCTTCGTGATTACGCATGGACATGAGGATCACATCGGTGCGCTGCCGTATATTCTGAAGGAGTTAAATATTCCGATCTATGCGACCAGGCTGACGATGGGGATCATTGAGAATAAACTGACGGAGCATGATCTGACAAACAAGACCAGGCGTAAGGTAGTTAAGTTTGGCCAGTCGATCAATCTTGGCCAGTTCAGAGTTGAGTTCATCAGAACAAACCACAGTATTGTTGATGCGGCGGCGCTGGCAATCTATTCCCCGGCCGGTGTAGTGGTGCACACGGGAGACTTTAAGGTGGATTATACGCCGGTGTTCGGCGATGCCATCGACCTGCAGCGGTTTGCCGAGATTGGCAAAAAGGGTGTACTCGCGTTGATGTGCGATTCCACGAATGCAGAGAGACTCGGTTTTACGGCTTCGGAGAGAACGGTGGGGAGAACTTTTGACACGCTGTTTGCCGATCATAAGGATACGAGGATCATTATTGCGACCTTTGCATCGAATGTGGACAGGGTTCAGCAGATCATTAATTCCGCTTATAAACATGGCAGGAAAGTGGTAGTGGAAGGACGGAGCATGGTCAATATCATAGAGACTGCTTCCGCGTTAGAGTGCCTGCATATTCCGGAGAATACGTTGATCGACGTCGAGCAGTTGAAGAACTATCCGAATGATAAGACGGTGATCATCACGACCGGAAGCCAGGGGGAGAGCATGGCGGCTTTGAGCCGGATGGCCAGTGATAACCACAGGAAGATCTCGATTCTTCCGGGAGATACGGTTATCTTCTCTTCGCATCCCATACCGGGCAATGAGAAAGCCGTGACCAACGTGATCAATGAACTGCAGATGAAGGGGGCGGATGTGATCTTCCAGGATGTGCATGTTTCCGGACATGCCTGCCAGGAGGAGATTAAGCTGATCTACAGTCTGGTGAAACCGAAATATGCCGTTCCGATTCACGGTGAATACAAGCACCGCAAGGCGCAGGCGAAAGTTGCGGCGGATCTTGGCATTCCGAAAGAGAATATTTTCATGATACAGTCGGGTGACGTGCTGGAAATGAACAACGAAAAGGCGGAAGTGATCGGGAAGGTGCCTGTTGGCGCGATCCTGGTAGACGGCCTTGGCGTGGGTGATGTGGGCAATGTTGTCCTGCGCGACAGGCAGCACCTGGCGGAAGACGGTATCCTGATCGTGGTGTTGGCGCTGGATTCTTATAGCGACCGTCTGGTATCCGGCCCGGATATCGTATCCAGAGGATTTGTGTATGTGCGCGAATCGGATGAACTGTTGGATGAAGCGCGGCTGCTGGTAGACGAGGCGATTCATGGCTGTCTGAGCAGAGGCCAGACAGATTGGGGAAAGATCAAGTCATCAATCAAGGATGTGCTCAGTGAATTTGTATGGAAAAAGACGAAGAGACGTCCGATGATCCTGCCGATCATTATGGAAGTCTGATCAGGATACGCAGGAGGTGGTCCTGCGCGCTTGTTGCGCAGGGGTGGCAGCATGGAGGGAACAGCGGTATGACAGAGAATGATGTTATGGAGACTGCCAGGAAACTTGCAGGAATCATTCGGGAGACCGAGGTATATAAGGAGTATCTGCAGCAACGGGAAGTGTTAAAGAAGCAGCCGCAGTTGTATGCTCAGGTTAACGAGTACAGACAGAAGAACTTCGATATACAGATGGAGTCGGATGGGGCAGAGCTGTTTGACAGGATGGAAGCATTTGAGCGGGAGTATAGAGAATTCAGGGAAAATCCGATTGTGGATGAGTTCCTGAGGGCTGAACTGGCTTTCTGCCGGATGATGCAGGAGATGAATGTGCAGCTCACGGCGGAGATTGATTTTGAGTAGAGGATTGCGGAGGATAAGAGGTCAGATATGAAAGCAAAGTACATTATAGGTTCACTGGCTGAGCTGATCATTAAGATTGTGGCTTTTATATTTATTGCATCGTTCGTTATCAGAACGGCGACGGCGGCTTACGATTACGGGTTTCGCGTGTTTGCGGAGGAACCTCTGTCGGTCGGTGAGGGCAGAGTCATCAGTGTGTCCATCGGGAATACGGATACGGCCAAAGAGGTGGGACAGATGCTGCAGGAGAGAGGATTGATCCGGGATGCGAATCTGTTCAGGATCCAGGAGCTGCTGTCCGAGCATCATGGCAAGATCCAGCCGGGCATCTATGACCTGAACACGGCGATGACTGCCCAGGAGATGTTGGAAGTGATCGCGGTCGAACCCGAAGAGGATGAGGAAGAGGCGAAAGAATAGGAAAGGAAACAGGTGCGATGACAGGAGATGAGCGCATGAATGCGTTTATTGATTCTTTGGATCCCGGGAACACGCCTTTCTTAAATGAGATAGAGCAGGAAGCAAGAAAAACCAATGTGCCGATCATCTGCACGCAGGTACAGAGTCTGCTCAGACTGCTGCTTGCGATGCGGAAGCCGACATCGATTTTGGAAGTTGGCTGCGCCATTGGTTTTTCTGCGCTTTTGATGAGCGAGTACGGACCGAAGGATTGCCATATCACGACCATAGAGAAATATGAGAAGAGGATTCCCGTCGCCAGAGAGAATTTCAGGCGGGCAGGGAAGGAAGAGCAGATCACGCTGTTGGAAGGAGATGCGGCAGAGATCCTTGGGGAGCTTGCAGGGCCTTATGATATGATCTTCATGGATGCGGCAAAGGGACAGTATATTCATTTCCTGCCGGACGTTATGAGACTGCTTTTGCCGGGCGGTATTTTGTTGTCCGACAATGTGCTGCAGGACGGGGACATTCTGGAGTCCCGGTTTGCGGTGACAAGGCGGAATCGGACGATCCACAGCCGTATGCGGGAGTATCTGTATGCATTGAAGCATCACCCCGAGCTGGAGACGGTGATACTGCCGGTTGCGGATGGCGTGACGGTCAGCGTTAAGAAAGGATAGAGATGGGTAAGAGAGGAAAACCTGAATTATTGATTCCGGCGAGCAGCCTGGAAGTGTTGAAGACGGCGGTGGTCTTCGGAGCTGATGCGGTCTATATCGGCGGCGAGGCGTTCGGCCTGCGTGCCAAGGCGAAGAATTTTACGCCGGACGAGATGGCGGAGGGCATCGCCTTTGCTCATGAGAGAGGCGTGCAGGTGCATGTGACGGCCAATATTCTGGCCCATAACGGTGATCTGGAGGGGGCGCGGGCTTATTTCCAGGAACTGAAAGCGCTCAAGCCGGACGCCCTGATCATTGCCGACCCGGGAATGTTCATGCTGGCACGGGAGATCTGTCCGGAGATCGATATTCATGTATCAACCCAGGCCAACAATACGAATTATATGACATACCGGTTCTGGCAGGCGCAGGGAGCAAAAAGAGTGGTGTCCGCCAGAGAATTGTCTTTGGCGGAGATTCGGGAGATTCGGGAGAATATCCCGGAGGATTTAGAGATCGAGAGCTTTATCCATGGGGCGATGTGCATCTCCTATTCGGGACGGTGCCTGCTGAGCAGCTATTTTACGGGCAGGGATGCCAACCATGGCGCCTGTACCCATCCCTGCCGCTGGAAATACGCGGTGGTGGAGGAAACCAGGCCGGGCGAATATCTGCCGGTCTATGAGAATGAGCGGGGAACTTATATTTTTAACTCCAAAGATCTGTGCATGATCGGGCATATACCGGAGATGATCGAGGCCGGCATCGATAGTTTCAAGATCGAGGGACGGATGAAGACGGCGCTCTATGTGGCGACGGTGGCGCGCACCTACCGCCGGGCGATCGATGACTGTCTGGAATCCGCGGAGAAGTACCGGGAGAATATGGACTGGTATCTGGCAGAGATCGCCAAATGCACTTACAGACAGTTTACGACGGGCTTTTATTTCGGCAGGCCGGATGAGACGACGCAGATCTACGACAACAATACTTATGTGAATGAATATACTTATCTGGGGATCGTGGGGGAGATCGTACAGACGGCAGGCAGGACCTGTGCCCGTATTGAGCAGCGCAATAAGTTCTGTGTCGGCGACAGGATCGAGATCATGAAGCCGGATGGCGGCAATGTGCCTGTGGAGGTGCTGGCCATGTACAATGAGGAGGGTGAAAGTGTGGAATCCTGCCCTCACTCGAAGCAGGTGATCGATGTGGCGCTCTCTGTAACGCCAAAACAGTTTGATCTTCTGCGGGTGCAAAATGTGTGACGGTCTGAACAGGGAAAAGGTGCTCATGACCGTAAAATCCGTCAGAAATCACAAAATTTTGGATATGGTATTGCATTTTTGAAAAAAGTAGAGTATTTTACTTATCCATACAAGGCAGAGAAGAATATACACGGACAGCCGGGAATCGGGTTACACGGACAGTGGATTTATGCCGGTTCCTAACGGAATGGAGGAGAGAATGAGCAAGGTGTTTAATGTGGAAGAGATCTTCGGGAAGAACGTGTTCACACTTGGCAAGATGAAGGAGAGGCTGCCAAAGAATGTGTACAGTGAAGTGGTCAAGGTGATGAATGAGGGTGGGGAGCTGTCCAAAGCGGCCGCGAACGTCGTTGCCAAGGAAATGAAAGACTGGGCGGTAGAGAACGGCGCAACACATTATACGCACTGGTTTCAGCCGCTGACCGGTATCACGGCTGAGAAACACGATGCTTTCGTGGCACATCCCGACGAGGAAGGCAGAATGCTGACGGAGTTTTCCGGTAAGGAGCTGATCAAGGGAGAACCGGATGCATCATCTTTCCCTTCGGGCGGCCTGCGCGCCACATTCGAGGCGAGAGGCTATACGGCCTGGGATATCACATCGCCGGCATTCCTGAAGGAATCGGGATGTGGTACGATTCTCTGTATTCCGACGGCATTCTGTTCTTATACAGGAGAAGCGCTTGACAAGAAGACGCCGCTTCTGCGTTCCATGGAGGCGCTGAGTGAGCAGGCGCTGCGTATCGTCCGCCTGTTTGGCAATACGGGAGCTACCAGGGTTACCGCATCTGTAGGAGCCGAACAGGAGTATTTCCTGGTAGATAAGGATCTGTATATGCAAAGAACGGATCTGATGTTTGCCGGACGTACGTTGTTTGGAGCACCTGCACCGAAAGGGCAGGAGATGGAAGATCATTACTTCGGCGTCATCAGGGAGCGCGTAGGCGCTTACATGAAGGACCTGAATGAGGAGTTGTGGAAGCTGGGCGTTACGGCCAAAACGCAGCACAATGAGGTGGCACCTGCACAGCATGAACTGGCGCCCATCTATGAGACGGCCAATATTGCCGTGGACCATAATCAGCTTGTGATGGAGGCCATGAAGAGAGTGGCGATCCGTCATGGAATGAGGTGTCTGCTCCATGAGAAGCCTTATGCCGGGGTCAATGGTTCCGGTAAGCATGACAACTGGTCCATTACCACCGATAACGGCGTAAATCTGCTGGATCCGGGCGATACGCCGAACAGGAATGTACAGTTCCTGCTGGTGCTGGCCTGCATTATGAAAGCGGTGGATATCCATGCGGATCTGCTCCGTCAGTCAGCCTCCGATGTGGGTAACGATCATAGATTGGGGGCCAACGAGGCGCCGCCTGCGATCATATCCATTTTCCTGGGCGAGCAGTTGGAGGACGTGGTAAATCAGCTGATTGA
The DNA here is from genome assembly GCA_947644545.1 of uncultured Lachnospiraceae bacterium. Classification (GTDB taxonomy): domain Bacteria; phylum Bacillota; class Clostridia; order Lachnospirales; family Lachnospiraceae; genus UBA3282. Next base: position 262,752 of record CANRZW010000001.1, on the reverse strand, counting down.
GACGGGCGAGGCTACCAGTGTCAAGGAAGGCGGCAGACTGCGCACGGGCGTTAAGACGCTTCCTGATTTCAAGAAGGATGCGACGGACAGAAACAGAACCTCGCCCTTTGCTTTTACGGGGAATAAATTTGAGTTCCGGATGGTCGGTTCCGCGGATTCGATTGCCAGTCCCAATACTACGCTGAATGCGATTGTGGCGGAGGCGTTCTGCGAAGCGGCGGACCGGCTGGAGAAGGTGGCGGAGAAGGATCTGGAGCTGGCGATCCATGATCTGATCAAGGAATATATGGCAGAGCACCAGCGGATCATCTTCAACGGTAACGGCTACGCGGATGAGTGGGTAGAGGAGGCGGAGAGAAGAGGACTGCCGAACATTAAATCCATGATCGAGGCGGCAGGTACGCTGACGACGGATAAGGCCGTGAGGCTGTTTGAGAAGTTTCATATTTTTACAAAGGTGGAGCTGGAGTCCCGCGAGGAGATTATTTACGAAACCTACGCGAAGACCATCAATATAGAAGCCCTTGCCATGATCGATATGGCGGGCAAACAGATCATTCCGGCGGTGGTGAAATATTCCAGGATCCTGGCAGACACGGTGAATGCCGTGAGGGAAGCCGGGGTGGATCCGGTAGTGCAGGTGGAACTTCTGCAGAAGGTCAACGTCAAACTGGCAGCCATGCAGGCGGCGCTGCGCCGGCTGGAAGAGGTGGAGGAGTATGCCTCCGCCATGACGGATATCAAGGCACAGGCATTCTATTATAAGGATACCGTGAAGGTAGTTATGGAAGAACTGCGTGCGCCGGCCGATGAGCTGGAGATGATCGTTGACAGGAAGATCTGGCCGATCCCGACTTACGGGGAACTGATGTACGAGATTTAAGTAAGGCCTCGTTATGAGGAGGACGGTGCGTGAAATCATCTGTCGTCTGTGTTCTGTGTGCAGACGTTTATAGAGAACCGGCAGATGATTTCATGACGGAACCGTTACAAAAAAGAAAAATAAAAAAATTTAAAAAAAGACTTGCAAAAGGAAAGAATATCCTTTATAATCTTTAATTGTTGATGGGCTATCGCCAAACGGTAAGGCAACGGACTCTGACTCCGTCATTTCAAGGTTCGAATCCTTGTAGCCCAGCTGACAGGAACCCGGCAGAGATGATCCGCCGGGTTTTCTTATGCCCGGAAATGCAGTGTTTATGCGGGTTTCACGTAGTTTTTCTGTTGGATAGGTCAATTCATAGGCCAATTTAAAAAATGCGGCAGAGTGCGTGAACAGTGGGTTGTAGGGCGGTGAGTAAGCTACAGTAACGGGATCGACAGTACAGGCGCATTATACTGGGCACTGCAGGAATTCCCAAAAGAAAAGATATTTTTGCTGTATGGGCAGGATGATCCGGGCGGAACTCTTTCAGAAAAAAGCCGTGGAAGAGGAATGTGAAAAGATACTGGCCGGAATAAAGAGGGTAGGGGAGGAACGGGTCAGTGTGAAGTGCCTTGATAAATTGGTAGAAATAAGAAAGGGCATGTATCCTGATAACGTAAATGACTTGATCCATGCCGGGGCATTTGTGAGGATGAAGGATGAGGGAGGATGGCGAGACAAAGCAGGTTGTGATGGTGCCGTCGCCAGTGAAAAAGGAAGTGCAAGGCGTAGAATATGCCGAAATAATGAGGTGGTTATGAGGCTGAAAGAATTTTAGATCAGGGAGATTTTATTGTGTAATTACAGACGCTTATATGATTGAAATTGTATTTGCCGTAAAAATTGTGTATAATATAAAAGTAGAATAGTGAAAGGATATGGAGAAGATATGGCAGGGTGTTGTATAGAGTATAAGAATTAGAGATAAAAAATTTGTCATGAGAATATATGAAAATCTTAGGGAAGGAGTGGTTTTATGAGTATGGTGAGTATGGAGATAAGGCTTCCGGCATCTGCAAAGGAGTATGTATTGGACGATACAACAGAAGAAATGCGAAAAGCCCTTTTGCTATATCCAAGTATTGCTAACAACACAATATCGCATGGGAAGGCAGCAGAACTGCTGGGGATGAATAAGATGAATCTCATTGAGATGTATAGCAGACTGGGAATCCCCTATTTGGATATGACAGATGAAGAATTTGAGGAGGAAATCCAGACTGTAAAAAGGCTGGCTGCTATAGAGGCATGATAATAATATCAGATACAACGCCGATTTTATCATTGCTAAAGGCTGGAAGACTGGAATTGCTTGAAAGGTTGTACCATACAGTTGTGGTGCCGGAAGCGGTTTACAATGAGCTGACAAGCAATGACAATTATGAAGAAGAACGAAGGGAAATTGAGAAGTGTAGTTTCCTTTCGATTGAGAAAGTACGTAATATAGAATCGGTGCGTATTTTAAGAGTCATTACAGGATTGGATGCAGGAGAAAGCGAATCGCTGGTTTTATATGGAGAGATGGGAGCAGAGCTGCTGCTTATAGATGAGCATAAGGGTAGAAATGTGGCTAAGAAGATGGCTGTTGAATATGTAGGAACAGTAGGTATCTTAATGCTGGCTTATGATGAGGGAATTGTATCGGCTGAAGAGATTCGGGAAATACTGGAAATTTTGCTCAGATGTGATATTAGGTTGAGCCGGAAACTCTGCAATAAGGTTTTAAGTTATGTCGGCTTGGAGGGCTGTTTCTAATCTTCATAAGTAAATAAGAAAATATTAATGATAGGTCAATTCATAGGTCAATTTGTGGTAAAGGCATCATAGAAACTGCGCAAAATCAAGGAAAAACAGGGCATGGGCAACGGACTCTGACTCCGTCATTTCAAGGTTCGAATCCTTGCAGCCCAGTGAATGAGGCCCGGTGGAATGAATCTGCCGGGTCTCTTTTAAACTAAGAAGGTGAAAGCTATGTATACATTTGACAGTAGAGTACGGTACAGTGAGGTGGGCACGGACGGCAACATGACGCTGATCGCGCTTCTGGATTATTTCCAGGATTGTTCCACGTTTCATTCGGAGGATATCGGTCTGGGAACGGACTATCTGCGGGAGCTGAATCAGGTGTGGATGCTGTCTGCCTGGCAGATTTGTGTCAACAGGTATCCGCATTTGTGTGAGCGGATCGTGATCGGGACGGCGCCCTATGAGTTTAAGGGGTTTGTAGGCTATCGTAATTTTGTGATGAAGACCGAAGCGGGTGAGGTGCTTTCCTATGCCAATACGATCTGGAGCCTGATGGATCTGGGGAAGATGGCGCCGGCAAGACCCAACGATAAGATGCTGGCAGGGTATGTGCTGGAAGAGAAGTATCCCATGGAATATGCGCCGCGTAAGATCCACGTACCGGCGGATGGCAGGCACATGGAGCCTTTTGCGGTGAAGGAGCATCATCTGGATACCAACAATCATGTGAATAACGGACAGTATGTGCGGATGGCTATGGAATATGTTCCGAAAGATTTCTTTGTAGGGCAGCTGCGGGTGGAGTATAAGAATCAGGCGGTGCTTGGTGACAGGATCTGTCCGGTGGTGACGGCAGACGAGATGAACGGGTTGTATACCGTGTCGCTGAATAAAGAAGACGGCAGGCCGTACTGTATTGTGGAATTGCAATAGCATAGCGGTCAAAGCGGCGTGTCCATTGCAGCAATTGTGTGAGAAGTGTCAGGAAGAAAGAGAGGAACTTATGATCAGACTGGGAGAGATCCAGACGTTACAGATATTGAAAAAAGTAGATTTCGGTGTCTACCTGTGGGACGGGGAAGACAAGGAGGAGCGGGTGCTGCTGCCAAAGAAGCAGGTGCCGGAGCAGGCGCAGGCCGGAGACGAGGTAGAAGTGTTTATCTACAGGGATTCCAAAGACCGTCTGATCGCGACCACCGGCAGGCCGGAAGTGACGCTCCACGGTGTCGCACGGCTGAGGGTAGCGCAGGTGGGGAAGATCGGCGCCTTTCTGGACTGGGGACTGGAGAAGGAGCTGCTTCTTCCTTTCAAAGAGCAGACAAGGAAGGTGTCTGCCGGGGAAGAATGCCTGGCTGCGCTCTACATAGATAAGAGCAGCAGGCTTTGCGCCACCATGAATGTGTATCCATACCTGTCTACGGACAGTCCTTACCGGAAGGATGACAGAGTCAGGGGAACGGTCTATGAAATCAGCAGGAATTTCGGCGCTTTTGTGGCGGTAGATGATCAATACTCGGCGCTGATCCCGAAGCAGGAGCTGTACGGGCCGGTGCAGATCGGAGATACGATCGAGGCTCGTGTCACGGCAGTGAAGGAGGACGGCAAGCTGAATCTGAGTATTCGGGAGAAAGCGTATCTGCAGATCGAGAAGGATGCAGGAAGGGTGTTGGAGATCATAGAGAGCTTTGACGGTGTCCTGCCGTTTACAGACAAGGCTTCGCCGGAGGTGATCAGGCGGGAGACGCAGATGAGTAAAAATGAGTTCAAGAGGGCGGTAGGACATCTGTTGAAGGAAGGCGTGATACAGATCACGGAACATGCCATACGGCTAAGGTAAGACACTTGCCGTATTTATAAAATCCCATACACGACTGCTTCCGGCCGGGAATGACCGGAAAGCGGCAGTGGATGGGATTCTATTTTGACATAGGAAATTCTTCCGGGTCTATGGGTTCCTAAAGCGAAATTCTTCAGATCCGGATATCGATGTTAGCGCCAAGATTGGGGTTGACAGACAGCTCCATACCGGCGGTGTCCATCATTTCCGTGATCTGGTCACCCATGGAAGAAACCTGATCCAGCGATTTACCGAGCATCGCAACGCCGTAGGCGCTTTGCGTATTTACCGTTGCCATTGCGATCGACAATGCTGCTATATCCATGACATCACCTCCTGTAGTATATATCGTTTTCCGGGAAAGATTTCTTTAATGTAGAATCCATTGTTTTTGCATTTCATGTCGCAATTTTCTTCTTTGTATAAAATGTCTAAACAGGAAAAACAGGAAAATAATTCCTTTTCTTTATAAAATACACAAAAAATTCATGAATGGTGGTAGATTTTTTTGTAAATATCAATTAAAATGGAAGCTGGATGTTATATTTTGATGAAATCCGATGGTTCATATTTGTGTAATTTGCTTAAAGAATGATAAGAGGTGGGGTATGATTTCGAATCAGATTTTACAGAGTACGATCGAAGGGTTGAAATCGATTGCGAGAGTGGATCTTTGTGTTGTGGATACTGATGGGAAGGCAGTAGCCATGACGGCAGAGGAGATGGAGAAGTGCGGGAAACCGGCGGCGGAGTTTGCCAGATCGCCGGCCGATTCGCAGGAGATCCAGGGTTACCAGTATTTTAAGATATTTGATGAGCAGCAGTTAGAATATGTCCTGATCGCCGGGGGGATCGGTGAGGATGTGTACATGGTGGGTAAGATGGTTGCTTTCCAGATCCAGAATCTGCTTGTTGCCTATAAGGAGCGGTTCGACAAGGATAATTTTATCAAGAATCTGCTCCTGGATAATCTGCTGCTGGTAGATATCTACAGCCGTGCCAAGAAACTGCATATTCAGACGGATGTTAAGCGGGTTGCGTTGATCATAGAGACGGATAATGCCAGAGACAGCAATGTGCTTGAGACAATGCGGACTTTCCTGAGCAGTAACAGTAAGGATTTCATTACCGCGGTAGACGAGAGCAGTGTGATTGTAGTCAAGGATCTGTCCGAGGGGGATAACGGGAAGGAGATCGACAGGGCGGCAACTTCCATAGCGGCCTTCCTGGAGAAGGAGAATTATCAGAACATCAGGATAGCTTATGGCACAACGGTAGGGGAGATCAAGGATGTAAGCCGGTCCTTTAAGGAGGCCAGGATGGCGCTGGATGTGGGCAAGATCTTCTTTGGGGAAAGAGAGGTTATCGCATACAGCGAACTCGGTATCGGACGACTGATTTATCAGCTGCCGATCCCTTTGTGCAAAATGTTTATCAAGGAAATATTTGACGGCAAGAGTCCGGATGATTTTGATGAGGAGACTTTGACCACGATCAATAAGTTTTTTGAAAATTCGCTGAATGTTTCCGAGACTTCCAGACAGTTATTCATTCACAGGAATACCTTGGTATATCGTCTGGATAAACTGCAGAAGAGTACGGGGCTTGATCTGAGGGTATTTGAGGATGCGATCACTTTCAAGATTGCTCTTATGGTGGTCAGGTATATGAAATATATGGAAAGCTTTGATTATTGAGGAGAGGTTTAGAAGATCAAACACAAATAATACGAAGAAAATGGAAGTGGTGAAGAGCGTGGCAGAGAAAAGGAGAAAGAGAAATACGGCATTACCGAATGAGATTATTACGCTGACGAACGTATGTAAAGCATATTCCACCGGCGCTCCGGCGCTTAAGGATGTGAATCTACATATCAACAGAGGCGAATTTGTATTTATCGTGGGGGACAGCGGATCGGGTAAATCTACCCTGATCAAACTGCTCCTTCGGGAATTGACGATTACCAGTGGACATATTAATGTTATGGGATATGATTTGGCCAGGATCAGGCACAGGAAGATACCGAAGTTCAGAAGAAATCTGGGGATTGTTTTCCAGGATTTCCGTCTGTTGAAGGACAGAAACGTATATGACAATGTAGCGTTTGCACAGAGAATCATTCAGAAGTCCAACAAGGAGATCAAGAAGAATGTCCCCAGCATTCTGGCAATCGTAGGCTTGGCGGGTAAGTATAAGGCGAAGCCGAAGCAGCTGTCGGGAGGCGAACAGCAGAGGGTAGCGTTGGCGAGGGCGCTTGTTAACAAGCCTACGGTTCTCCTGGCGGACGAGCCTACAGGAAATCTGGATCCGAAGAATTCCTGGGAGATCATGAAACTGTTAGAGCAGATCAATGAGAGCGGAACGACTGTTATCGTGGTTACCCATAACAGAGAGATCGTGAATGCGATGCAGAAGAGGGTGGTGACCTTGAAGAAAGGTGTTATTGTAAGCGACGAGGAAAAGGGAGGGTATATCGATGAGGATTAGCAGCTTTTTCTATACGCTCAGGCAGGGTATCCGCAATCTTTTCCGTAACAAGTGGTTCACCCTGGCGTCCATTGCCACGATCAGCGCCTGCCTGTTTCTGTTCGGATTATTTTATGCGATCGTAATAAACTTTCAACATATTGTGAAGACTGCAGAGGAGGGGGTTTCCGTGACGGTTTTCTTCGATCAGGGGCTTGAGGAGAGCAGGATACAGGAGATCGGAGAAGCGATCGCAAGGCGGACAGAGGTGGCGGATATCAGATTTATCTCCGCAGAGGAAGCCTGGGAATCTTTTAAACAGGAATACCTTGGAGAGTATGCCGATGGATTTACGGAGAATCCGCTGGCGGATTCCGCTAACTATGAGATCTATTTGAATGACGTCTCGATGCAGTCGGCGCTGGTCACCTATCTGGAAGCTACAGACGGCGTCAGGATGGTTAATCGCTCGGAACTGGCGGCCACGACGCTGACGGGCGTCAATGCATTGATCGCGTATGTGTCGGTAGGTATCATTGCCATACTGTTTGCCGTATCGGTGTTCCTGATCAGCAATACGGTTACGATCGGTATCTCCGTGCGTAAGGAAGAGATCAATATCATGAAGTATATCGGCGCCACGGATTTCTTCGTCAGATCGCCTTTTGTGATAGAAGGCATGATGATCGGTGCAATCGGCGCTGCGATCCCGCTGGGAGTTATTTACAGCTTGTACAATATTGTACTGCAGTATGTGCTTCTCAGGTTTCCGATGCTGGCGGATCTGCTCAGTTTCCTGTCGGTGGAAGAGATATTTAATGTGTTGATCCCGGTTTCACTGGGTATCGGCATCGGCATCGGTTTCCTGGGAAGTATCGTAACGGTTAGAAAGCATTTGAGGGTCTAAACAATATGAAATATTGGAAAAAGGCAGTATGTCTGCTACTCTGTGCAGTGATGATATTTGCGTATTCACAGCCGGCATCAGCCGCTCTTACCAATGACAGTATTCGGGAAAAAGAGGCTGAGATTGCGGCTGCAAAGAAGGAAGTCTCAGGACTCAAATCCAACAAGACAGATATCGAGAAACTTAAGAAAGAGCTGGAGCAGTCCAAGAATGATCTGACATCCTATGTGACGCAGCTGGATCAGCAATTAAGCGGCATACAGGAAAAGATAAAGCAATATAATACATTGATCACAGAAAAAGAGAGTGAGATCGAAGAGACGGCCAAAGAGCTGGAGGAAGCGATCCGGCAGCAGGAAGAACAGTATGAGGCCATGAAGAAGCGTATTAAGTTCATGTATGAGAAAGGGGATACCTTCTATCTGGAACTGCTTCTGACATCGGGAGGTTTCTCCGATATGACCAACAAGGCGGATTATATAGAGTCGCTGTCCAGATATGACAGGAATAAACTGGAAGAGTATGTGGCAACGAAAGAGCTGGTTCAGTTATGTAAAGAAGAGCTGGAAGCGGAGAAAGAACTGCTGGCCGAGGCGAAGATAGCCGTGGAGGAGGAAGAGGCGAGTGTCAGCGCGCTGATCGATCAGAAAGAACAGCAGATCAAGTCGGTGACCTCTGATATCTCGACGAAAGAAGCGGCTATCAAAGAGTATGAAGCGATGATTGCCCAGGAAAATGCGGAGATCGCGGCGCTGGAGAAAGCAGTGGCCGAAGAAAGAGCCAGATTGGAAGCCGAGAATGCCAAGGCAAGAGTCTATAACGGCGGCATGTTTGCGTGGCCGTGTCCGGGATATAAGAGAATCTCCGACGAGTACGGCAATCGTATGCACCCGATCCTCGGAATTCAGAAGTTCCATAACGGATTGGATATGGCGGCTCCGGGAGGCACTGCGATTCTGGCGGCTTATGACGGAGACGTGGTCGGTGCGGCATACAACAATTCCATGGGGAATTATATTATGATCGACCATGGGAGCGGATTGTATACGATCTATATGCACTGCTCCGCGCTGTATGTATCGAAAGGACAGACAGTCACCAAAGGACAGAATATCGCAGCGGTGGGATCCACAGGGCGTTCTACGGGAAACCATCTTCACTTTAGTGTGCGTCAGAATGGCAATTATGTGAATCCATGGAACTATTTGAAGTAAAATGGAAGTAAAATAATAGACCGATAACGGACGGAGATGAAGCATTTTGAATCAAAACGGAGACAATAATTACTTTAATCAGGATTACAATCAAAGAAATGTGGATCGGGGAATGAATATGCCTTATCATCAGCCCCAGCCGCCGCTGCCACCACCGCAGCTTCCGCCGCGGGGAGGCCGGAATAATAAAGGGAGCGGTAATTTCCTGTTAGGTCTGTTGGTCGGCGTTATCATGACGGCAATGGTGGCCGGCTGCTCTTATGTCGGCGTCAGACTGTATCTGATCGCAACCGGTAAATCGGCCAGAATGACAGCAAGTGCGGAGGGCGATGCAGCGGATGGTCTTGTCAGTGATGAGACGATCAGAAAGCTGGAGGCGCTTGAGGAAGTGATCGAAGAATATTATTATAAAGAGGATGATATCAGCTCTGAGGCTATGACGGAAGGGCTGTATTCCGGTCTGGTCAATTCTTTGGGGGATCCTTATTCCGTATATTATAACGAAGAGGAATGGCAGGATCTGATGGAGTCAACGGAAGGGATCTATTACGGGATCGGCGCATATATGAGCCTGGACCAGGCTACGGGGCTGGCGAAGATTGCCGGTGTGATTCCGGGTACGCCGGCAGAGGAGTCCGGACTGCGTGAGAATGATATCATCTATCTGGTGGATGATGAACAGATACAGGGTTTGGAGCTTTCAGAGATCGTATCGAAGGTAAAGGGGGAAGAGGGTACCAAGGTACATCTGACCATTTACAGAGAAGGGGAAGACGATTATCTGGAAATCGATGTCGTTCGCAAAAAGATTGAATCCCCCACGGTCAACTATGAAATCTATGACAATGGCATCGGTTATATTCAGATCAGGGAGTTTGATGAGGTCACGACCGATCAGTTTACAGAGGCGTTAGCGGTAGTCAAGGGATCCAAGGCGAAGGGACTGATATTGGATCTGCGCGGCAATCCGGGGGGAAGCCTCCCGGTGGTAGTGGATATTGCGCGGGAGATTCTGCCGAAAGGGCTGATCGTATATACGGAAGATAAGTATGGAGAGCGGGAAGAATACAGCTGTGACGGCAGGAAGGAACTGAAGATGCCGCTGGTGGTGCTTGTCAACGGCAATTCGGCCAGTGCGTCCGAGATTCTTGCAGGCGCTGTCAAGGACTACGGAATCGGGACGCTGATCGGCACCACGACGTTTGGCAAAGGAATCGTGCAGAGAGTGCTGCCGCTTACGGACGGCACCGCATTGAAGCTTACGGTCAGCTCCTATTTCACACCAAAGGGGAACAATATTCATGGGACCGGCATTGAGCCTGATATAGAATGTGAGCTGGATGCGGAGGCATATTATGAAGAGGGAATCGATAATCAGTTGGAGCGTGCTCAGGAAGAACTTTTCAAAATGATCAAATGATCTCGGGAAATAGCAGAAAACACGGAGGAATATAAGATGAATATTGTGTTATTATCCGGTGGATCCGGCAAACGTTTGTGGCCGCTTTCCAATGAGACCAGATCAAAACAGTTTATCAAGATATTCAAAACAGGAGAAAATGAGTATGAGTCCATGGTACAGCGGGTGTATCGCCAGATCCTGTCTGTGGACGATCAGGCGGAAGTGACGATCGCGACATCCAAGTCACAGGTCTCCGCCATACATAACCAGCTGGGAGAGGACGTTGGAATCAGTGTGGAACCGTGTAGACGGGATACCTTTCCCGCAATTGCCTTAGCGTCGGCATATCTGCATGATGTAAGAGGGGTACAGGAGAAAGAGGCGGTGGTAGTCTGTCCGGTGGATCCGTATGTGGAAGAGGATTACTTCCAGGCGTTACAGAAGTTGAATGACCGCGCTGCCGTAAGCCCGGCGAATCTGGTACTGATGGGGATAGAACCGACCTATCCGAGTGAAAAGTACGGGTATATCATTCCGGAAGACAAAGAGACGGTCAGCAGAGTATCGGTATTTAAAGAGAAGCCGACGAAAGACGTGGCCGGAGAATATATTTTAAAAGGCGCGCTTTGGAACGGCGGCGTATTCGCGTTCCGTCTGGGGTATGTGCTGCAGCGGGCTCACGAATTGATCGATTTCACGGATTATCAGGATCTTTTTCGGAAGTATGAAACTTTGAAGAAGATCAGTTTTGACTATGCGGTAGTGGAACACGAACGACAGATAGAAGTGATGCGTTTCGCCGGTATGTGGAAGGATATGGGCACGTGGAACACGCTGACGGAGGCGATGGAGAGCAGCAGTATCGGTAAGGCCATGCTGAATGAGAAGTGTGTCAATGTGCATGTTGTGAATGAATTGAATGTGCCGGTTCTCTGCATGGGGCTTGAGGATGTGGTGGTGGCGGCCAGCCCGGAGGGAATTCTGGTGTCGGACAAGAACCAGTCCAGCTATATTAAGCCTTATGTAGATCAGATTGATCAGCAGATTATGTTTGCCGAGAAATCTTGGGGCAGTTTTCAGGTAGTGGATATTGGTGAAGGCAGTATGACGATCAAGGTGACGTTAAACCCGGGACACGGTATGAATTACCATAGTCATGAACTGCGGGATGAGGTATGGACGGTGATCGACGGGAAAGGACGGACGATCGTTGATGGGGAAGTGCGCCAGGTTGGCCCGGGGGATGTGATCCGGATGCCGGCGGGCGTGGCGCATACGATTCTGGCGGATACGAAGCTGCATGTGATCGAGGTACAGATCGGGACGGAGATCAGTGTGCATGATAAGAAGAAGCTGGAGATGCCGGCTGCTATTTAAGCGGTTTGAAGATCGTTTAACGAGGAAGGGATACCAAAGAAGCTTGTCTATAATATTCGGGGAACATCATGAAATTACGAAACACTATCTTTTTGTCAGACAGAAAATTCTATAAAAAAGTACTGCTGCTGGCGCTGCCAATCTCCCTGCAGAGCCTGATCACGATCGGTGTCAACATGTTGGATACGATCATGGTAGGAACGCTGGGAGAGCAGGAGCTGTCAGCCACTTCACTCGCCAATCAATTTATCAATATTTATCATATTTTCTGTATGGGATTAGGGATGGGCGCTTCGGTGCTGGTGTCACGTTACTGGGGCATGAGGGAGACCGATCCGGAGAAATCTGCACTTGCGTTGAAGAAGACGATCTGTCTCATGGTACGGCTGACAGTGGGTCTTGCGCTGTTGTTTGCGGTGGCGACGCTTGTGATGCCCTCCATGATCATGCGTATGTATACGGCGGATGCGACGATCATCTCCATGGGCGTTGTGTACTTTAGGTATTCGGTCATCACTTATTTCTTCCTGGGATTATCTTTGGTGTGTACGATCGCTCTGCGCAGTGTGGGACAGGTGAAGATGCCATTGTACGTATCGATCGGCGCTTTCTTCGTTAATCTGGGCGCTAACTATGCTTTTATCTTTGGTAAATTCGGAATGCCAAGAATGGAAATAGCCGGTGCGGCTATCGGCACGTTGATTGCCCGCCTGTTTGAGGCAGGGATGATCTGCGGCTATCTTTTTTTCAGAGATCAGAAGATACACTTCCGGCTGCAGGACCTTTTTATGCAGACCCGGGATCTTGTAGGGGAGTATATCCGTATCAGTATACCGGTGTTGATCAGTGACGGTATTCTCGCCATTGGCAATAATACGGTGGCGATGGTTATCGGTCGTCTGGGAGTAGCCTTTGTGGCGGCCAATGCGATCACCAGTGTGACACAGCAGATGAGCAATGTGCTGACACAGGGTGTGTCGCAGTCGGGCGCTATTGTGACAGGACAGACATTGGGAGAGGGAAAACGTGAGAAAGCGCAACAACAGGGCTACGCATTTCTCGGGCTGGGCATCTGTCTCGGATTGTTCGCAGGGGGGATCATTTTGCTGATCAGTCGGCCGATCATCGGCGCTTATAATGTGTCTGCCGAGACGGCGCTGATCGCGCAGCAGCTGATGAACGCCATCAGCTTTATCATGATCTTCCAGTCTGCCAACAGTATCATGACCAAAGGGGTGCTGCGAGGCGGCGGCGATACGAAGATGCTCATGCTGGCGGACAATATTTTCCTCTGGGTGCTCTCCATTCCTCTGGGCCTGGTGGCAGGGTTTGTCTTTCATGTGCCCGCCTTCTGGATCTATACAGCTTTGAAATTTGATCAGATCGCGAAGGCGGTGTGGTGTGTATTCCGGCTGCGGGGCGGCAAGTGGATCAAGAAGATCACGACCGGCGCAGTGTAGAACTGATCAGATAGTCATGAAGAAAGGAAACGTGAGGTTATGGGTGCAATTTTAGACGGAAACAGACTGGTACTGGGGACTTGTTATTATCCGGAACACTGGCCGAAGGAGCTCTGGAGGGAAGATCTGGAGCGGATGCTTAAGGCCGGGATCGAGGTAGTGCGTATCGCGGAATTTGCCTGGAGCAAGGTGGAGCTGACAGAGGGGAATTTTACGTATTCGTTTTTTGATGAATTTCTGGATCTGGCGGAGGAAGTGGGGATGAAAGTGATCTTCTGTACGCCGACTGCAACGCCGCCGGCCTGGCTGACGGAAAAGTATCCGGAAGTCTTGAATGCGGATATCAATGGGGTGCTGTACAGACATGGGGAAAGACGGCACTGCAATTATAACTCACCGGTCTATCAGAAGCTTTCGGAACGGATCGTGGAGAAGTTTGCGGCTCATTACGCATCCCGTCCGTGCATCATTGGCTGGCAGATCGACAATGAAATAAACTGCGGGATCAATCAATTCTATTCCGAGAGTGATAACAGGGCGTTCCGGGTATTCCTGGAAAAGAAATACGGGAATCTTGACGCACTCAATGAGGCGTGGGGGACGGTCTTCTGGAACCAGACCTATACGGATTGGGAGGAGATCCACGTACCGCGCAAGACGAACAGCGATGCAACCAATCCTCATGAGGTATTGGATTATACTCGCTTTATTTCGGACAGTGCAAGACGCTTTATAAAAATGCAGAGTGATATTGTCCGCAAATATGTTAAGCCGGGGGATTTTGTGACTACAAATGGTATCTTTGCAAATATTGATAATCACCAGATGACGAAAGAGAGCCTGGATTTCATAACCTATGATTCCTATCCGAATTTCGCTTACTGCCTGGATGCCTATCGTGATGTGCCAGGTGAGATCAGGGACAGGAAATGGAGTCGCAATCTGGCGGAGGTTCGCGCTGTCACCCCGGTGTTCGGCATTATGGAACAGCAGTCGGGTGCGAATGGCTGGAACACCAGGATGGAAGCGCCGTCGCCCAGACCGGGACAGATGGCTCTCTGGACCATGCAGTCTGTTGCCCATGGCGCCGATTATGTCAGCTATTTCCGGTGGCGTACCTGTACCGTGGGAACGGAGATCTACTGGCATGGCATTCTGGATTATTCCGGCAGGGATAACCGCAGGATTGCGGAAGTCGGGCAGATCCATGAGAAGCTGCAGAGCATGAAGGAGCTGGCCGGCAGCATTTACGAGGCCCAGGTCGGTATCGTGAAAGATTATGACAATATATGGGATGCCCAGCTCGATGTGTGGCATGAGAGAGTGGATCGGGCGAGTCAGCCGGCATTATTTCAGGCACTGCAGCTGAGCCATACGCCTTTTGATTATGTCTATTTGAATGACGACACCGATGTGACAGAATGGAAGAAATATCAGGTATTGTTCTATCCTCATGCAACGATCATGAGCAAAGAGCGGGAAGCCGTGCTGAGGGCTTATGTGGAAACAGGCGGCACTTTGGTGATTGGATGCCGCAGCGGCTACAAGGACATGAACGGAAGATGCGTGATGGAGAAGCTGCCCGGCCTGTTGGCAGACCTGTCGGGTACGGATATTCCGGAATACTCCTTTATCGCACCGGATGCAGGGAAGGTGACGATACAGTGGGGCGATACGGAACTGGAGGCCAGCGTGTTTACGGATCTGTTGCAGCCGATAGGGGAAGGTAAGCAGGAGGCTGTGTATACTTCCGATTACTATGCGGGCAGCGGCGCGCTGATCAGTAACACGGTGGGAGCGGGTAAGGTATATTATTACGGAACCGCATTTAATACAGAAAGCGCACGAGTATTCCTGGAGAAGCTGAATGTCATCTCGCCTTATCGTGATGTGGTTCATGCGCCGACAGGTTGTGAGATCGCAGTGCGCAGGAAGGGAGCGGATCAGTACCTCTTCGTATTGAATTATGATAAGAAGCCGGCGCAGATCGAACTTTGCCGGAAGGGAACTGATCTGTATACGGGACAAGAAGTGTCCGGCCGGATCGAGATTGACGGCTATGGAACGCTTGTATGTAAAGTTTACTGAGAGAAAAAGGAGATAGGAGAGTACTATGAGTAAGCGTGTAGTAAAATGGAACAAACCTTGGATCTTGCAGCGCGCGGATCCTTATGTATACCGGCATACGGACGGTACTTATTACTTTACCGCCTCCGTTCCGGCTTATGACAGCGTCGTGCTGCGCCATGCGGACACGCTGGCTGGACTTGCAGAAGCAAAAGAGACGGTGGTATGGCGAAAACATGAAAGCGGACCCATGAGCGAGCATGTCTGGGCGCCGGAACTGCATTTCCTGGACGGAAAATGGTATCTCTATTTTGCGGCCGGAGAAGCAGAGGATATCTGGAAGATCAGGCCGTATGTGTTGGAATGTGAGGACGCGGATCCGATTACGGGACACTGGACCGAGAAAGGAAAGATGCAGTGCGCCGATGAAGACGAGTTTTCCTTCCGGGGATTTTCGCTGGATGCGACAGTTTTCGAGAATAAGGGAGCGCATTATTACGTATGGGCAGAGAAGGTCGGTGTAGGTAAGCAGATCTCTAATCTTTATATTGCCCGCATGGAAAAACCATGGAAATTGCAGACCATACAGGTGCTTTTGACGACGCCGGATTATGACTGGGAGCGTGTGGGGTTCTGGGTGAATGAAGGCCCTGCAGTGGTGAAGCGAAGCGGCCGGATCTTCCTTACTTATTCCGCCAGCGAGACAGGAACTGCGTATTGTATGGGAATGTTGACGGCGGACGAGGATGCGGATCTTCTGGATCCTCTTTCCTGGAAGAAGGAGCGGTATCCGGTGCTGGCCAGTGATGTGCAGAGAGGAATTTATGGGCCGGGGCACAATTCTTTTACCACGGATGAGGAAGGAAATACAGTGATGGTGTATCATGCCAGAACAGAGTCCGAGATCGAGGGAAATCCGCTCTATAATCCGAATCGTCATGCCATGCTGATGAAAGTAAAGTGGGATGCGGAGGGAAGACCGGTGTTTTCCTATGATGAGAATGAGGCGTGAATCAATGCCGGTTTCAGTGGCCGGTATTGCAGATACGGTTAAGGGAACAGTGAAGGAAATTCCTTCACTGTTCCGGGTTCACGCTTACATTAGAGGTCGTAAAGCAAATCTATTTTTTAGAGGTAATTGAAAGGTTCTTTCGCATCGATAAAGGCGACCGGGAAGTCCGAAAATCTTTCCTGCAGCCATTTTTCCATATATTTCATACCAAATTCTTCGCTTCTCTCATGTCCGAGAGTAAGCATACCCTTGTTGAAGCCCATCTGATAAGCATCATTCAGATAAGCGCAGATAGTCCACTCGGTGATGTCGCCCACTACCATCAGATCCAGTCTGTCGCGCTCCATCACCTGCATGGGCATCACTTCCACACCCAGGCCCAGGCTTCCGCCGCCTACCAGAATGCCGACTCTGCGCACCTTCATGTCCGGGGAACCGATGATCTGGATCGTATCCATATGAAAGATGTCCTTAAACTCTTCGGCAAGCTTTTGCAGTGTCGTCTCGGGAATTTCATAGATCCAGGGCTGGGGTTCATCCTGTTGCAGATACTTGCGCCAACCCAGTTCTTCGATCAGCCCTTCATAGATGTAATCGACATCGGAACCCATATGCATATGATCGTGGAGCCGCCAGATCGTGATGCCATGTTCTTCCAGATATTTTTTCTTCGCCAGATAGATGCTGTCATTTTCGCACCAGTCGGTCTTATCCAGTCCGTTAAACCAGGTGGGCTCATGGGTGATGATGAAGTTCTTGCCCTGCCTTACTGCTTCCTGGATCACGTCGAAGGTTGCCATGAAGGTAGTAGCCACCCCTGTGACTTCCTGGTCGGGGCTGCCGACAGAGATGATATCACAGGTGGGCTCGATCTTTGCCCCGCCGCACATATCCATGAGGATCTTGTCAATTACTTGCTGTACTGTCCATTTTTTCATAAGTCGAACGCTCCTTTATGCAATCGCTAACATTGTGTTTATGGTGTTATTTTAGCAAAAAATTTTGCGGACAGCTCTCTTTTACAGCCTTTTTTTCCATACTTTATCCTTTTTTGTGTTGTGGTTTGGTGTGTGGGAAAGGATCTTTGAAACAGAACGTGATCTTAGTAGAAATAAATCGTGATCAGGTATGTTGTTCTTTTGCTGCATTCGTTGACTTATCGAGGTTTGTTCTTATATAATTTATGTAGTTTTATCGTATCGAATGCTTTCTGCCAGAGCAGCGAGCTGTGTTCATTTTCTGATGAGGAGAACCGTTATGGAAGAGATTCGATTTGAATCTGACTGCAATACATCTATTCCCCATTTTCACAGTGAGATGGAAATCTTATATGTACTGTCCGGCCGGATTGCCATCATCGGTTCCGGTTATAATTACGTGCTCGAGCCGGAAGATTTTATTGTTCTGAATCCTTATGAACATCACGAATTATATGCGGAGGCAGGCTGTCACACCATTTCCGCTTATATTTCTCCGGATCTGTTTCAACAGTCGAGGTTAGGACGTGTTGCCTGCTGCAGCAGGGATGTTTCCGGCAAGACGGATTATGCGGCCCTGATTCGGGCCAGGCTGGCCATGTTGTTTAAATATCATCTCGAGCAGCCTTCTCCGTCCAGGCAGCTTTATGTGCTGAGCCAGCTTTTTGGTCTGCTTGCCATATTGAAAGCGCAGTTTGAGACGCCGGATGGTCAGTTTCCGGTATTCGGAAGGGATGCGGATCGTATGCAGGAGGTGCTGACTTATCTGAGTATGCATTTTCACGAAGCTATTACAATGCAGGAAGTCGCAGACCGGGTCTACCTCTCCAAGAGCCACCTCTCCCGGGAATTCCAGAAGCACATGGGAATCTCTTTTTCCGACTATCTGCGCAAGCTTCGTTTAAACCGTGTCGCGTATCTTCTGGCCCGCAGTGAAAAGACCATCACCGAGATTGCGCTGGACAGCGGATTTTCCAATATCAACACCATGATCATCAATTTCCATGAGGAATACGGTGAAACGCCGGGCGTCTATCACAGGAAACATTATCGGAAGGACATCGATCCTGCCGGTTTCCCAGTGGCTGATCAACGGCAGGAACAGCCTTCAGTGAATATTATCTCTTATATGAATCTGCTGAAACATGCGGCTGTGGAGGAGGTACTGCGGCCGTTGGACAAGAAGCAGCAGGAAACTGTCTCTGTGCAGGTGAGTCTTCTTGAGAATGCCGGGCCTCTTTTGCTGCGTCATAATGACACTATCAGCATCGGCTGGGCCAGTTCCCTGATGAGTAAATCCCTTCATATAGTGTTGCAGCGCGCCGTCAGAGAGGTGGGGTTTCGCTATATTCGGTTTCACGGCATTCTGGATGATGCCATGGATCTGTATCATGAGCGGGAAGACGGTACGCCCTGGCTGAGTTTTACTTATATGGACATTGTTCTGGATGAGATCCTGGATCTGGGCCTGAAACCTTTCTTTGAATTCAGCTACATGCCCCGCAGGCTGGCGGAACATACGGATAATATTTTCGGTGTTTCCTGCATGGCGATGCTCGGCACGCCGGAGAATCTGGCGAAATGGGAGTTTCTTGTAGAGGCGGTAATGACACATCTTCTGGAGCGGTATGGGCATGAGGAGGTAGAGCAGTGGCGTTTTGCGCCGATCAATGCCTTGTATATTTCCTACGGTGTGTTTACGGCCGATCAATATCTTGCCTATTATGAAAAGACTTTTCGCGGGATTCGTCGTTTTCTGCCGGAGGCGCCAATATACGGGTTTGGGCTGGATACCGGCTTTCTTGTATTGGACGGGCCGGCGTTGTTGGAGAGGCTGTTGGCGTATTGTCGTGCGCATGACTGTCTGCCGGACACGTTTACATTCCAGTGCTTCGGCTGTGACTACTCCAGAATTCCCCGGAGCAGAACCGAGGACAGCCTTTCTTCCGAGGCCGACAGGATGACCGGAGAGCCGGCCGCCGTCAGTACGGATCGGAATATCTTAAAGTATGAGATTGCACGGTGCAGGGAGGTTCTGCAAAGACACGGACTGGGTGATCGCGCGATCCACGTATGCGAATGGAATTCTACGATCTGGCAGAATGATCTGGGAAATGATACCTGCTTCAAGGCTGCCTTTATCGTCAAAAATATTCTGGAAAACTGTGAGGATGTGACGGGGATCTCCTATACCCATCTGACGGACCTTTCCGACCGCCGTGTCATCAACTCCAGTATTTATCACGGCGGCTATGGTCTGTTCACCTATAACGGCATTCCTAAAGCCGGCTACTTTGCCTATCAGCTGTTGACTATGTTGCAGCAGGAAAAAGGAATCGTGGCGGTCAGAGGTGAAGGGTATCTGATCTCCCGCTCGGCAGATCACAAGAGGATCCAGATTGTCCTTTACCATTACTGCCATTATGATATGACGAATCATATAGACCGGATGCTTTCTGTAGAAGAGCAGCATTCGGTGGACCGTTATTATGGATTTGAACAAAAAGGAACCAAGAGTTTCCGGCTTACGTTGACGGATTTGCCGGAAGGTGCATATCTGAAACGGACCTTTGCCATCAACCGGGAACATGGGAGCAGCTATGATACCTGGATGCATCTGGGAGCGCCGGAATTCAGAGGGCGGCAGCAGACGGAATATCTGAATAATATCAGCAGTTTTCAGATTCATTATGAACCGCTTCATATTACCGATTCCGGAGAATGGATATTTTCTACCGTATTGGATGAACATGAAGTACGGCTGCTTCTGATCGACAGGAAATAGATATCACGATTTTCATACTTAGCAATCACGATTTGTTTCGCCGTATGGCAATACAGATCGTGTTTTTATATGCATTAGAAATTATCCGGTATGGACTGCCTGTTCAGGAGGATAGGCGGGATGAGGCGGTTTCGCTATAATGATTTTCATAAAGGGAGATCAAACACGAAGAAAGGAGATTTTACATGGAAGTAAAGGAATGGACTTATGAGGAAATTCCGGAATTCACAGAGGAAGTGGAGGGGGCGCATGTCATTTCGACCACGGGAGATGAAATAGGCGTCACTTATATTCCCAACGTGGAATATGCCGAGATAGACGGCGTCAGGCTTCATCTGCAGATCTTACAGCCTTTTACCCGCAATCAGCCGGAGATGGTCTGGCCCTGTGTAGTTTTCGTCCAGGGTTCGGCGTGGATGCAGCAGGATGTCTACGCACAGATTCCCAGAGCGTCCAAACTGGCGGAACGAGGGTATGTGACGGCGATCGTGGAGTACCGGCATTCCGGAATAGCGCCTTTCCCGGCACAGATCATGGATGCCAGGAACGCGGTGCGATTCCTGCGGGCCAATGCCAAACAGTATCACATTGAACCGGATCAGATTGTTGTTTCCGGCGACTCATCGGGCGGTCATACGGCAATGTTTGCGGGTATGATCCATGATGATGTTGAACATAATCTCTATCCGGGGATTACTGCGGAGGTAAAAGGGATCGTCAATTTCTATGGCAGCACCAGTGTGATGGCAGAGGACTCCAATCCGATTCAGGTTCTGCATTGTCAGCCGGACAGCCCGGAGGGCATGGTGATGGGACATGTAGACCTGCGGGAACATCCGGAATTGAAGCGGAAGCTTTCCGTGGAATGTAATATCACGGAAGATACCGTGATACCGCCCACCCTTATCCTGCACGGCACCAAAGATCGTTTGGTCAACTGTGAGGGCAGTGCGATCTTGTACCGTCAGATGAAAAAGTGCGGTAAGGAGGTACAATTGTATCTGATCAAAGGCGCCGACCACGGCGGCGCGGAGTTCTGGACCGTGGAAACGCTTGCTATTATTGACGGATTTATCCGGAGCTGTCTTGAGCGGCCCATGGCAGTGAATTAAGTGACTGTCCGTCGTATGAGGCCGGCCTTCGTGGCGGCTATCTTACAATAAAGAGAGGGAAAGATTATGCCAAAAGAAGCAAATAAGATAAGTTTAGTTGAGAAGGTCCTGTATGGATCCGGTGACGTTGGTCTGAACGCGATGTACACGCTTTTCAGTTCTTATGTACTGTTTTTCTATACGGACGTTATTTTTATGAATGCCGCTCTGATCGGCGCCGTGATCATGGTTTCCAAGATTTTTGACGGTTTCTCCGATCTGATTGCGGGGCAGCTGATTGATACCCACAAATCCAAAAGAGGGCATTGTATTCCTGTCCTCCTGAAATGGACGCTGCCGATGGTTGCATCCGTAGTCCTGGTATTCCTTGTGCCGGATTCTACCGTTGCAGTCCGTGTAGCCTATATTTTTGTTACTTATAACCTGTTTAATACCGTTCTTTATACTTACGTTTGTATGGCGCACGGTTCTCTGGCTACCTATGTTACCAATAATTCCGAGGATCGTTCTCAGATGCTGATCTTCAAAATGCTCTTCGCCGCGCTGACACAGACGATTATGGCAAGCGTTATGATGCCGATGGTTAACTTCTTCGGCGGCCAACAGATGCAGAGCGCCTGGATCAAATCCATTCTGGTATTCGGTATCGTCGGAATCATTCCGCTGGCGCTGAATATCCTGTTTGTCAAAGAGCGGATTGACAATGATGCGCCGCCGGAAAATATCGTACAGGGCGTCAAATGTGCTTTCGTCAATAAGTACTGGTGGATGGCGTTTGTGATCAATCTCTGCGCAAACTTTATCCTGACTTTTAACCTGTCCGTATCCGTATATTATCTGAACACGGTCATGGGGAATATGGGACTGATGGGCACCTTCGTTGCCTGTTCCAATATGCCGGGCGTAGTTTTATGTATTGTCTGCCCGTTCCTGTTAAAGAAGTTTACGAAACGTCAGATGGTGCTGTTCGGCGCTGCCTGCATGATCGTTGCGCAGGTGGTCTTCATCGTGGCGCCTGCTACGGTTCCGGTGTTGTTTGGTACAGCGCTTCTTCGCGGTATCGGCATGGGATTTGCCATGGGCATGGCGGGAGCGCTGATTGGAGATACGATTGACTATGGTGAGTGGAAGACCGGTACCCGTGTGCAGTCCGTTCTGTTCTCCGCCAGTTCCGTAGGCGCTAAAGTGGGCCAGGGCGCCATGACGGCGTTGTTCGGTTTCGTTCTCACGGCCATCGGCTATGACGGCCAGGCAGCCGTACAGACGGCACAGGCGGTTTCCGGTATTAACGGTTTCTTCAAATTCGGCCCGCTGGTGATCGCTGTCATTCTGCTGATCGATACCTGGTTTCTGGATGTGGAGTCGAAGAATCCACAGTATATCAAGGAGCTTGAGGATCGTAAGGCGAAAGCAAAGGGTTAATTGTGCCGGCCTGGAATTCGGCCGCGTGCATGACAGGAAGTGTAAGGCGAGGGCAGGGAGTAATCCCTGCCCTCCTGGCTGTGTATATTGATAACAATCGCAAGTGCTGCCTTTTTGCAGATTCGTTTGGATAGTCCTTCTCGTTGATTATAATGTATGATGTAATAAAAGACTGATCTGTTATTTCGGGAACAGAATATTAATAGAAAACAGTAGGAAAAGAGCAAGTTTTGTGGTATGATTACATTTGATCATCAAAGGGGAATGAATGCACGGATAATACATAGGTTAGGGAGAATGGAGGAGACTGATATGAAGTTATCATACGGCAGCAGCAAGAAAGGCGATGTATCAGAGGCATTAAGAACAATTACAGAGCCTGCGGCCCTGTTTTTTTCTGTTGCAAAAGAAGATATGCTTGAGCGCGCGGCCGCTGAGATCGAGAAGGCCTTTCCGGGAGTGGCATCGATAGGCGGCGTCGGGCAGGCCTATATTGATAAGGAGTTTTTTGATGCGGGGATTACAGTCATCGCGATGAAAGAAAATATCAAAGTTGTGGCGGATGTACTGGAGCAGGCTTCCGTCATGCCGATCAAATATATCAGACGATTGGAAAATGCGGTAAGAGCTGTAGGCGGCGAAAAGGGAAGAACGGCATGTTTTGATATCTGTTCTGCGGGAGCGGATGTTCGCGCAGTCACTACATTGTCAGATTATCTGTGCCGTCTTGGTTATGACCTTGCGGGCGGTACGAGTAATTCGGCGGCAGTTGCCTGCAACGGCAAGGTTTATCAGGATGCCTGCGCCTTTTTCATCTTTAAGAATCTGAGTGGTAAGATAAAGTCATACAAGGAAAATATCTACATACATCCACAGGGCAACGAAAAGCAGTTTATGGTGACGGAAGCGGAGCCCAAGAAATACAAGATCCGCACGTTGGAGAACAAGTCTGCCGAGAAAGTGTATACTTCCGAGCTGGGAATCAGCAGAGACAAGATCACAACACAGACGTTCAAGAATCCGTTCGGTCATGTCTGCGGTTCCGATACTTATATTGTCTCGATCAAAGGGGTGGAATCGGATGGCAGTATCACGACCTTCCGTCCGGCGAACAAGATGGACTTTCTGACGATCTTAAGCATGGGTGACTATAGAGAGGTGGTACAGGATACGATCTCCAGGATCAAGAGTGACCTTGTCCGTGCATCTGCCGTGCTGTCTGTCAATTGTCTTTTCCGGTATATCATGTTTAACGACGAACATTACTGGGACAGTTATCTTGCGGAGATGTGTCACAGCTTTTCTCATGCCGGTATGGTCGGGGTCGGAGAACATTACAATACACAGTTCGTTAACCAGACAATGTGCTGTCTGGCATTTGAGTAGGAGGTGACAGGCGTGTTTAAGTTATTTGGAAATAGCGGAAATAAAGAGAAGACAGCGGCTTCCGTATCTGTCGCGGCGGCGGACAGGAAAGAGGCTTTTGATAAGCATCCTCTGGAGTATGCGCTGGCAAGCGTATACAGGGTCGTGAACGAGCTGGCGGATGATGTTTTTCTGACCACACAGAAGATGCGGTACGCAACGGAGCGGCTCTCGGGCTTGAAGGAAGATATGGTAGGACCGCAGGGTGAGGTGAGTGCGCTGGAGGAAGGATTTCGGGATATTACGGCGGCGGCGGATCACTTCAGCGATGTGGAGACGGAGATCGATGCATCTGTCTCGGAGGCACAGCGGCAGATGGAGCAGTTGAAAGCGGACTCCAATTCTCTGCAGGAGAATTTCAAGAAGATGTCCAAGACATTCGATATGCTGCAGGAGGCGTTGGATAAGATCAGGAACAGCCTGACAGGGATCAGAGCGGTTGCGGACCAGACAAATCTGCTGGCGCTGAATGCCAGCATTGAGGCGGCCAGAGCCGGTGAACAGGGAAGGGGCTTTGCGGTCGTGGCAGAGGAAGTAGGCAATCTCGCGAAGACGAGCCGGGATATGGTCGAAGGCATTCACGCGAGCATTGTGGAGGTAGAGCGTCAGAGCAACGAGCTTAACAAGTTCATCCAGGCTTCGGATGAAGCGATGCTCTGCAATATCGAGAGCATAGAGCAGACGGGGAAATATTTTGACGATGTGAAGAGAAGTGCGGCCGGCACAGCTCAGGTGCGGGAATCGATCGAAAGCGCGGTGGAGCGGAACCGTACTTATGTGCAGACCGTTCAGGATTCTCTTGTCGGAACGGCCGGTGTCTACAGCGATATCATTGACAAGATGGATATCGACGACAGTAAGAAGGGCGTGCTGATCGAGACATTCCAGAATATTATCGAGCAGGCGATCGCCGTGGTGCAGGATATGCCCTGAGGCGACAGAGATAGGCGTTAACAATGCAGTTTAACAGAAAGGACATTCTTATTCTGAGTAATAAGTTTGTCCTTTTGTTCTTCTATTAGTGACAGCGGATATTTATGGTGACAATTCTGATATCATTCCTGAAAGAGATTCCGGAATTACTGGTATACATGATAGATGTGATGCCCCCTGAAGGGAGAAAAAAGGTTCATTCACAAAAAATCCAAAAAATCAGAACAAACGTTCTAAAATCGCTGTACAAATCTGATTCAGTATGATATAATCAAATCTGCTTTTATAGGATCCCAAGAGCGCGAATTTCGTACCAACAGGCGAACTTTTTTAATATGAATTTCGGAGGTAACCTTTGTGCAAACTGAACAAAAAATGTTCAAACTTCACAGTGAATACCAGCCCACCGGCGATCAGCCGCAGGCGATAGAAGCCCTTGTGAAAGGCTTCAAAGAAGGCAACCAGTTCCAGACTTTATTAGGGGTAACAGGTTCCGGCAAGACCTTTACGATGGCCAATATTATACAGCAGCTCCAGAAGCCCACTTTGGTCATAGCGCACAATAAGACGCTCGCCGGACAGCTCTACGGCGAGTTCAAGGAATTTTTCCCTGAAAACGCGGTAGAATATTTTGTGTCCTACTACGATTATTATCAGCCGGAAGCCTATGTGCCGTCCACGGATACCTATATTGCGAAGGATTCTTCGATCAATGACGAGATTGACAAGCTGCGTCTGTCGGCTACGGCGTCTTTGACGGAACGTCGGGACGTTGTAGTGGTGGCCAGCGTGTCCTGTATCTATGGCCTGGGCAGTCCGGAAGAGTATGCGGGTATGAGTATGTCATTGCGTCCCGGTATGCAGCGGGACCGGGATGAAGTGATCCGGGGATTGATCGAGATGCAGTATGACCGCAATGACATGGATCTGGACCGCTGTTGTTTCCGGGTGCGCGGTGATGTGGTGGAGGTCTATCCGGCGCAGGGCGGTGATCATCTGATCCGCATTGAGTTTTTTGGGGATGAGATAGACCGGATTGCGCAGACGGATCCGTTGACGGGTCAGGTACATGCCACGCTGGAGCATGTGATGATCTATCCGGCCTCTCATTATGTGGTGCCACAGGAGAAGATCAATATTGCCTGCGTGGAGATCGAGAAGGAACTGACGGAACGGGTGAAATATTTTAAGAGCGAGGACAAGCTGCTGGAGGCGCAGCGCATATCGGAGCGCACCAACTTCGATATCGAGATGCTGCGGGAGACTGGCTTCTGTTCTGGTATTGAGAATTATTCCAGGCATCTGAACGGTATGGCAGAGGGAGAGCCGCCGTTTACGCTGATGGATTATTTCAAGGGTGACTTCCTGATTATCATCGATGAGTCCCATATGACGATCCCGCAGATCAGGGGAATGTATGCGGGGGACAGATCACGGAAGAATACGTTGGTGGATTATGGATTCCGTCTGCCTTCGGCGCTGGATAACAGGCCGTTGAACTTCGGAGAGTTTGAGCAGCATATCGATCAGATGCTGTTTGTGTCTGCGACGCCTTCGGACTACGAAGCTTCCCACGAACTGTTCCGCACAGAACAGATCATCCGTCCTACCGGTCTATTGGATCCGGAAGTAGACGTGCGGCCGGTGGAAGGGCAGATTGATGATCTGATCTCAGAGGTCAACAGGGAGGTTGCGAATCATCATAAGATACTGGTGACGACACTGACCAAGCGGATGGCGGAAGATCTGACAGCTTATATGAGCGACGTAGGAATCCGAGTAAAGTACCTGCATTCCGATATTGACACGCTGGAGAGAGCGGAGATCATCAGAGACATGCGTCTGGATGTATTCGATGTGCTGGTGGGAATCAATCTGTTGCGGGAAGGCCTGGATATCCCGGAGATTTCTCTGGTGGCGATTCTGGATGCAGATAAGGAGGGGTTCCTGCGTTCCGAGACATCCCTGATCCAGACGATCGGTCGTGCTGCGCGTAATTCGGAAGGTCACGTGATTATGTACGCCGATAATATGACGGATTCCATGCGCGCGGCCATCACGGAGACGAACCGCAGACGGGAGATTCAGCAGCGCTATAATCAGGAGCATGGTATCACACCGCAGACGATCAGGAAGGCGGTACGCGATCTGATCAGTATCTCCCGGACGATCGCCAAAGAAGAACGAAAGTTTGAGAAGGATCCTGAATCCATGAGCAGACAGGAACTGGAGAAGCTGATCAAGGATGTGGAGAAGCAGATGAAGAAAGCGGCAGCGGATTTGAACTTCGAGGCGGCAGCGGAGCTGCGTGACAGGATGGTAGAATTGAAGGGGAAGCTGCGGGATTTTGACAAAGAGTAGTGAGGACCCTGGATTCATGACAAAGCGGATACTATAGTGATACTGCTATCATGTATTATAACTGAATATAGTTATAATGCTGTCATATGTAATATATGTAATAATATAAGTAGAATGTAATAATATAAGTAGAAACAGATTTGATACAGAGACAAAGAG
The DNA here is from genome assembly GCA_947644545.1 of uncultured Lachnospiraceae bacterium. GTDB lineage: Bacteria > Bacillota > Clostridia > Lachnospirales > Lachnospiraceae > UBA3282. Next base: position 235,165 of record CANRZW010000001.1, on the reverse strand, counting down.
CAGATGGAGGAAACTATGTCAGATACGGTAAAGATGCGCCCACGCGAATACATTAAGATCCGGGGCGCGAATGAACATAATCTGAAAGCGTTGGATGTGGATATTCCGCGTAACGAATTTGTGGTGCTCACGGGGCTGTCGGGTTCCGGAAAGTCGTCACTCGCCTTTGATACCATTTATGCGGAGGGACAGAGAAGATATATGGAGTCCCTGTCTTCATATGCGAGGCAATTTCTGGGGCAGATGGAGAAGCCTAATGTGGAACGGATCGAAGGACTCTCTCCGGCGATTTCTATTGACCAGAAGTCTACCAACAGGAATCCGCGGTCCACGGTGGGAACCGTGACGGAGATCTATGATTATTTCAGACTGTTATATGCCAGGATCGGGATTCCCCATTGTCCTAAGTGCGGCAGGGAGATCAGGCGGCAGACGGTTGACCAGATTGTGGATCAGGTGCTGGCGCTCCCGCAGGGAACCAGGATACAGCTTCTTGCGCCGGTAGTGCGGGGCCGGAAGGGAGAACATGTCAAAGTGTTCGACCGGGCCAAACGCAGCGGTTATGTGCGTGTGCGCGTAGACGGGAATCTGTATGAGCTGTCGGAAGAGATTAAGCTGGAGAAGAATATCAAGCATAATATAGAGATCGTGGTGGATCGTCTGGTAGTCAAGGAAGGGATTGAGAGACGCCTGACAGATTCCATTGAGAGTGTGTTTGCCCTGGCAGAAGGGTTGATGGTGTTGGATGTGATTGACGGGGAACCAATCAATTTCAGCCAGAGCTTTGCCTGTCCGGACTGTGGAATCAGTATTAGTGAGATTGAGCCGAGAAGTTTTTCCTTCAACAATCCTTTCGGCGCCTGCCCGGAATGTTTCGGATTGGGCTATAAGATGGAATTTGACCTAGAATTGATGATACCGGACAGGAGTCTCAGCCTGAATGAGGGCGCTATTGCCGTGATGGGATGGCAGTCCAGCAAGGACAAGGGCAGCTTTACGAATGCGCTTCTGCAGGCGTTGGCCAAAGAGTATAAGTTCAGTATGGATACCCCATTTGAAGAACTGCCGCAGAAGGCGCAGGATGCGATCTGTTACGGTACAGACGGTAAGAAGGTGGATGTCTATTACGAGGGACAGCGGGGCAAGGGTGTTTATCCGGTGGCTTTCGAGGGGCTGGTCAGGAATATGGACCGGAAATACCGGGAGACGGGTTCGGACATGATCAAGCAGGAGTATGAGTCCTTTATGCGCATCACGCCCTGTAAGGAATGCGGCGGTATGCGTCTGAAAAAGGAATCCCTGGCGGTAACCGTCTGCGATCGGAATATTTATGAGATCACATCCATGTCTATCACAAAGCTGCACGCTTTTATCGGGGATATGGAACTGACCCAGCAGCAACAGCTGATCGGCAGAAGGATCCTGAAAGAGATCCGGGCCAGAGTCGGTTTTTTGATGGAGGTCGGTCTGGATTATCTGTCTTTGTCAAGAGCCACAGGCTCGCTCTCCGGCGGGGAGGCGCAGCGGATCCGTCTGGCGACGCAGATCGGTTCCGGCCTGGTGGGAGTATGCTATATTCTGGATGAGCCCAGTATCGGCCTGCACCAGCGGGATAATGACAAGCTGATCGCTGCCCTGAAGAATCTGAAAGATATGGGCAACACGCTGTTGGTGGTGGAGCATGACGAGGACACCATGTTTGCCGCGGACCATATCGTGGATATCGGGCCGGGAGCAGGCTCCCACGGCGGTGAGGTGGTGGCGCAGGGTACGGCAGAGGAGATCATGCAGGTGGAAGAGTCCATCACAGGACAGTATCTGAGCGGCAGACGGCAGATTCCGGTACCGGATGTCAGAAGGAAGCCCGCCGGCTACCTGAAAGTAAAGGGCGCGCAGGAGAATAATCTGAAGAAAATAGACGTGAAGATTCCGCTGGGGATCATGACCTGTGTGACGGGAGTGTCGGGATCCGGCAAGAGTTCTCTGGTCAATGAGATTCTTTACAAGCACCTGGCGCGGGACCTGAACAGAGCGCGCTGCGTTCCCGGCAGACATGCGGGGATCGAGGGGATCGATCAGCTGGATAAGGTGATTGACATAGACCAGTCACCTATTGGCAGAACACCCCGGTCGAATCCGGCCACCTATACGGGAGTCTTCGACCAGATCAGAGACTTGTTCGCTTCCACCCAGGATGCCAAGGCCAGAGGCTACAGCAAGGGACGGTTCAGTTTCAATGTGAAGGGCGGCAGATGTGAAGCCTGTGGCGGGGACGGCATCATTAAGATCGAGATGCATTTCCTGCCGGATGTATATGTGCCCTGTGAGGTCTGCGGCGGTAAGCGCTATAATCGTGAGACGCTGGAGGTAAAATATAAAGGTAAGAATATTTATGATGTGCTGGATATGACGGTGGAGGAGGCGATGCCTTTCTTCGAGAATCTGCCGTCGATCCGCAGGAAGATCGAGACGCTTTACGATGTGGGATTGGCCTATGTGAAGCTGGGACAACCCTCCACGACATTGTCCGGCGGTGAAGCGCAGCGAATCAAGCTGGCCACAGAGCTGAGCAAGAGAAGTACGGGCAAGACCATCTATATCCTGGACGAGCCTACCACGGGGCTGCACTTTGCGGACGTGCATAAGCTGGTGGATATTCTGCATAAGCTGGCTGAGGGCGGTAATACGGTGGTGGTCATCGAGCATAATCTGGACGTGATCAAGACCGCGGACTATATCATCGATATGGGGCCGGAAGGCGGTGAGGGCGGCGGTACCGTGATCGCTGAAGGCACGCCGGAGAAAGTGGCGGAGAATCCGGTATCCTATACCGGTGTTTATATTAAGAAGATGCTTGAGAAAGCAAAGAGCAGGAAGTAATTTGCGGATGCCGTGCAGATAGAGATGCCGTGAACAGGCGGGAAGACTATAAGCTGCCGGGAGACCGGTAGAAGATACCAATGCCGTGAAACGGCGGAAATATGACATGAATTGCTTTCCGCCCGTCTTCATGGCATTGCCTGGATCGACGATATAATAAATATAGCCGATGTTGTTTTATATCAGGATGGCGTGTGGCAAAGCGCGGCGGATATCCTGCTTGAAGGAGCTGCATCGGAAGTCTGAGAGAGCAGGAGGTATCTCTATGAATATCGGTATGCATGGATTTGGCAGTTCTGCTTTTGGCAGCGGTCTTTTAAGCAGGGGGCGCGGCCTTAAGAGCACAGAGCAGAAGATAGAACGGCAGGAGGCGAGGGACAGACAGGTTGCCTTCTTCGAGAACCAGAAGGAGAACCTGAAAAATGTAACATGTGAGACGGTGGAGGAGATCGCCAGAAAGCTGGAGCTGTTTCACTCCTATGAGGATCAGATCAAAGCGGCGAAGATGGCCTACAATAACGAGCAGATGATGCACATGATGGACGAGTCGAGGGAGATCGGAGAGAAGATCGCAGAGGCGGTGGAGAAGAGCAAACCCAAGACACCGGAAGAGAGACTCGAGGATCTTGTGGAAGAGGCTGCCGGTACGGAGAGCGGCGGCGGGATTCTGGATGAGCTGGACGAAGTGATGGATGAAGTCCTGGAATTGCAGGAAGAGCTGCAGGACGTTCAGCATGAGCTGCAGGATGTCCAACCGGAGATGACGCCAGAGGAACTGCAGAAGGCCACAGAGAATCTGCCGGAGACAGTCGATACGGCAGAGACCCTGCAGATGTCGGATACGACGACTGAGACGGCAGAGATCCGGCAGTCAGCGGAAGAACTTGCAGCGGAAGGGATACAGAAGCCGATAAGTGAAATGACCTTGGAGGAACTGCGGAAGATGGAAGCTCTGCGCCATCCGTTTGATGTAAAGATCTAACGCGGTGAAGGCTCGGACTTGTATTTTTGGTGGATTTTTCCATGGCAGAATGGTTAAGAAGTTTGGGCAGTCAGCCGATAAAACTAGTATGGAGCATGGATGCTGAAAACAGAACGGAAGGAACCGTTCTGTTTTTGGTGTTCTTTTTAAATTTTAAAATTTTTCAAAAAATCTATAAAAGCCTTTGAAAAACCATTTCTTTAGGTTATAATATATCCAGCATATTGCGCTTTTTCATGAAAACATATAGCTGACTGCTTTGCAGGAAGCCTGAATTATGGTTTATTTTGACAGCAACTGGAAATTATTATAGAGAGATCACGAGAAAGGGGATCAAAGGAAATGCAGTACACAGATATCGGAATCGATTTGGGAACAGCCAGCATACTGGTCTACATCAGGGGCAAGGGCGTTGTGCTGAAGGAGCCCTCTGTTGTAGCTTTTGATAGAGATACGAATAAGATCAAGGCCATTGGTGAGGACGCAAGACTGATGCTGGGAAGGACGCCCGGCAATATCGTGGCGGTAAGGCCGCTGCGTCAGGGTGTTATTTCGGATTATCAGGTAACAGAGAAGATGATGAAATACTTTATCCAGAAAGCGCTGGGTAAGAAGACTTTCCGTAAGCCGCGCATTGCCGTATGTGTACCGAGCGGTGTTACGGAAGTAGAGAAGAAGGCAGTTGAGGATGCGACCTATCAGGCAGGCGCCAGAGAGGTGTCCATCATTGAGGAACCTATTGCGGCAGCAATCGGAGCAGGAATCGATATTTCCAAGCCCTGCGGCAATATGATCGTGGATATCGGCGGCGGAACTTCCGATATCGCAGTGATTTCACTGGGTGGCACGGTCGTCAGCGCTTCGATCAAGATTGCGGGAGATGATTTTGATGAGGCTATCGTGCGTTACATGCGTAAGAAACATAATCTGCTGATCGGTGAACGGACGGCAGAAGATTTGAAGATAAAGATCGGTTCCGCTTTTAAGCGGCCGGAAGTAGACTATATGGATGTCAGGGGACGTAATCTTGTGACCGGACTGCCTCGTACCGTGAAGGTGTCATCGGAGGAGACGGAGGAGGCTTTGCACGAGACCACCGTTCAGATCGTGGAGACGATCCACAGCGTTCTGGAGAAGACGCCGCCCGAACTGGCAGCCGATATTGCGGACAGAGGGATCGTGCTCACGGGAGGCGGAAGCCTGCTTCGCGGTCTGGAGGATCTGATCGCATCCCACACCGGTATCAATACGATGACGGCGGAGGACCCGATGACGGCAGTTGCTGTCGGCACCGGCAAATACGTGGAATTTCTTGCAGGGTATCGGGAAGACTAAGACGGCAGTTTTGCGCACTGGCTGCGCCGAGCATATAGACACCGACAGTTAGCTGTACAGGTGCATGAAGAGAGTGAAAGAGAGGCGGAACAGTTATGCTTAAAGGGCTCTATACGGCATATACAGGAATGATCAACGAACAGCACAGAATGGACGTTATGACCAACAACCTGGCGAATGCGAACACCAATGCCTATAAGAAAGAAGGGACTACAAGCCAGGCATTTGACACGGTACTGGCCTATAAGATCAAGGATCTGTCGGAACCGGGTAATCTGCCGCGCAACCTTTCTACAAGCAGGACTTACGATGAAGAACTCGTGGATAACCCGGATAAGTGGTCATCGAGGACCGGTATGAATATGGGAGTGAAGATCGGCGAGAACTACACGGACTATTCAGAAGGCCCCATGAAAGTGACGGATAATCCCTTGGATTTTGCCTTGGCGGGACCTGGATTTTTCCTGATAGAATATACGAACAAAGCGGATGTTACTTCCATAAAGTATACAAGGGACGGTAACTTTACCATGACGGCGCAGGGGTATCTTGTAACGCAGGACGGGGACTATGTGCTGGATGAGAACAGGCGCCGGATCAGATTGGATCCTAATCAGAAGGAAATCGGAACGAATACGAACGGTGATATTTATCAGAACGGAGAACTGGTAGCAACGATTGGCGTGGTGGATTTTGAAGACTATGACATGCTGGAGCATTTCGGAGAGAATCTGTTCAAGGTCGTAGACAGTGACGAAGTGAAGGCTGCCGAGGCTGCCTACAGCAAGGCGAGGACATATACCGCGCTTGCCCAGAGTGCGTTAAATTCCGCCAGGGCGAGAGGCGAGGAAGATCTGACGGAGTTGGAAGCGGCAGTACAGGCGGCGCAGCAGCGGGAAGAAGAGGCGCAGCAGGAACTGGAGGCGGCGCAGGATACGGATGCCGCGGCGCATCGAAGGCTTGAACAGGAAGCGGCAGCAACGGTAAGAGGAGGCGTATTGGAATTGTCGAATATGTCAATCGTTACTGAAATGGTAAATATGATCGCGATACAGAGACAATATGAGAGTAATCAGAAAGTGATCACGACTTATGATGAATCTCTTGATATAGCAGTAAATCAGTTAGGAAGATTATAAGAGACGTAAAGATTGAAGAGTAGAACGTTCAATCGCGAGATTTGTGTCCGTGCGTTGTCTGCCACAAACTCGTTGTGTGCAGTCTCAACAGCATCGAGATACAAGGCAGCGCAGAAAAGGAGAAAGTTATGGTTAGGAGTTTGTGGTCGGCAGCGACCGGTATGAATGCACAGCAGGCGAATGTAGATACGATTGCCAACAATCTGGCCAATGTCAATTCGGCAGGGTATAAGGCACAGGTGGCGCAGTTTAAGTCACTTTTGTATCAGAATCTGCAGTCCATCACTACGACAGCGAACGGTGATCCGAAACCTACCAGTTCACAGGTGGGCCTGGGAGTGAGGATCGCTTCGATCAATTCCGTCTTTACACAGGGAAGTATGCTGGATGCACAGAGCGATACCGCATTCGCGATTGAAGGAGAAGGTTTCTTCGGGATCCGAGGAGATGACGGAGAAATTTACTATACCAGGAACGGAGATTTTACATGGGCGCTGGGAACTAACGGCGGCATGATGCTGACGAATGCAGACGGCCTTCCGGTACTGGATTCGACGGGACGTGCGATCTCTCTGCCCCGTACTTATATTGCAACGAAACTTTCCATTTCGGAAGACGGACAGATCTGTTATCCTGATGACAGAAATAATCCTCAGCCGATCGGTATTCAGATCGGAACGTTCCAGTTCAGCAATGCAGGTGGCCTGAACAGAATAGGAAGTACGTTGTTTGCAGCGACGGATGCCAGCGGCCGTGCGATCAACGAAGATACGAATCCGAATGTGGACAAGAGCAGAATCCTTCAGGGATATCTGGAAGGCTCCAACGTGCAGGTGGCAAATGAAATGGTTAACCTGATCGTTGCGCAGCGTGCCTATGAGATGAATTCCAAGGCGATCACAACTTCCGATTCCATGATGGAAGTGGCAAATAATCTGAAGCGTTAAGCTGACTGATACATAGGATAATGGTACAGAGCGGTATGGTGATAGCATAACCCGCCGCAGGGAGTATCAGATAATTTGGAAAGGAAGACTGTCCGTATGATACGGGCGGTACGGGAAGCGTTTATGAGTATGGATCTAACCGGATTAGGTACGTATACGGATTATATGACGGATACCAACAGGGTCAATACAGAGAATCTGCAGAAGAAGCTGGAAAATACGGCACAGGTGAAAGAGACGGATAATGATGCTCTTCTGGATGCCTGTAAGCAGTTTGAGGCTTATCTGTGGGAACAGATTTATAAAGAGATGGAAAAGACGACGAAGGTATTCAGCGATGATGAGGATGGAGATGCCTATGCATCCAACATGGTAGATTACTTCAAAGATGCGGTCATTCAGCAGATCTCTTCCCAGACTGCTACCGAACAGTCGAATTCTCTGGCGCAGATGTTATATGAACAGGCCAAGCGCAATTATAATCTTACATAGGATTTTGACTAAGAAAGGCTGCCCGGTAGGCAGCCTGTTTTTTTGATAGAGAGAAAGTTGTGACGGATGGAGACGATCAAAGGATTTATAGAACATATTATATATCGCAATACGGAAAACGGATATACGGTATTGAATCTGATCAGCGGGGAGGATGAAGTTACCTGCGTCGGTACTTTCGGGACGATAGATCAGGGGGAAACCATAGCGGCATCGGGTGACTATATCACACATGCCGTATATGGAGAGCAATTCAAAGTAGAGTCATATAAGATTGTTCCGCCGGATGATGTAGTCAGTATCGAACGGTATCTTGGTTCGGGAGCAGTCAAGGGAGTGGGAGCGGCACTGGCAGCCAGGATCGTGAAACGATTCGGAGCGGATACCTACCGGATTATTGAGGAGGAGCCGGAACGGCTGGCAGAGATCAAAGGGATCAGCGAGCGGAAGGCAAGGGAGATCGCGGCCGTCGTTTATGAGAAACGCGATGCCAGGGAGGCCATGTCTTATCTGCAGCAATATGGGATCTCAAATACGCTTGCCTTTCGTATTTATGAGGCCTACGGGGCGAAAGTATATGGTGTGCTTAGGGAGAATCCCTATCAGCTGGCGGAGGATATTCATGGGATCGGATTTAAGATCGCAGACGAGATCGCGGCCAGAATAGGCATTCACACGGATTCGGATTATCGGATCAGAAGCGGGCTCCTCTACTCTCTGATGCTGGCGGGCGGAGAGGGGCATTGCTATCTTCCTCAAAGCGTGCTTTTAAGAAAGACCGGTGAACTGCTGGGGCTGGAGGCCTCCGTGATGGAGCCGCACCTGGGGAATCTGGCGATGGATAAGAAGCTGGTTATTAAGATGCCGTCGCCAGGAGAAACGGAGTGTAAGGTCTATACATCTACTTATTATTATGCGGAGCTGAACTGTGCAAGAATGCTTCATGATCTTAATGTATCGGCAAGTGAGGAGCAGCTTTTGCCGGCAGAGGAGCAGAGTCTGGAAGGAAAGGTCGAAAAGCTTGCCGCAGAGCTGGAGATTGAGTTGGATGCCCTGCAGAAAAAGGCCGTGCTGGGCAGTGTGAAGAACGGTATTTTTATTCTGTCGGGAGGACCGGGGACGGGTAAGACGACCACGATTAATGTGATTATACGGTACTTCCTGACAGAGGGGATGGATATTTATCTGGCAGCGCCGACGGGCAGGGCTGCGAAGCGCATGACTGAGGCGACGGGATATGAAGCCAGGACGATCCACAGGATGTTGGAGCTGAACGGGGAAGTCTCGGAGGAGAACAGGGCGGTGCGCTTTGAGCGGAACGAAAGTAATCCGCTGGAGGCGGACGTTATCATTGTGGATGAGATGTCCATGGTGGATATCTTTCTGTTCCAGGCGCTGCTGAAAGCCGTTATGGTGGGAACCAGGCTGATTATGGTAGGGGATGTGGATCAGCTGCCCTCGGTCGGGCCCGGGCAGGTGCTGCAGGACATTATGAACAGCGGGCAGTTTCCGATGGTCAAGCTGGAGAAGATTTTCAGACAGGCAGGTGAGAGCGATATTGTCTGGAATGCGCACCGTATTCATGCGGGCGAGCAGCTGATGATGGATAACAAGAGCAGGGATTTCTTTTTTCTGGAAAGAAATGACACCAATGTTATCTACAAGCATATGATACAGTTGATCACGGAGAAACTGCCTTCTTACGTGGAAGCGCAGCCCTATGATATACAGGTGCTGACGCCGATGAGGAAAGGAAAGCTGGGCGTGGAAACGCTGAACGGCATCCTGCAAAGATATTTGAATCCGGCCTCGGAAGACAAGAAAGAATATGTGGCGGGCGAGACGCTTTTCAGAGAGAATGATAAGGTCATGCAGATCAAGAACAATTATCAGCTGGAGTGGGAAGTAGTCAGCAGATATGGGATACCGATCGACAAGGGTACAGGTATTTTCAACGGTGATATCGGGATTATCCGACAAATCAACGAGTATGCGCATGAAGTAGTGGTGGAGTATGATGAGCACAGGCGGGTCACCTATGCGTTTGCACAGCTCGATGAGATAGAGCTGGCCTATGCGGTGACGATCCATAAATCTCAGGGCAGTGAATACCCGGCAGTCATCATGCCGCTCCTGACGGGGCCAAGGCAGCTGTTTAACCGAAATCTCCTGTATACGGGAGTGACAAGGGCCAGAAACTGCGTGACGATCCTGGGAAGCCGTAATACCGTGCAGGCGATGGTGGATAATAATGTCCAGAACAGACGGTATACCGGTTTGGCGGAGCGGATCAGGGAACTGGTCATGCCGTGTTGAAGCGGAGTGGACAGGAGAGAAGGGAATGGGGGTTAATTTGACAAAAGTATTTCCGGGAATGATAACGGATCTTCTCTATCCGCGCAGATGTCCCGTCTGTGACAGGGCGGTCAGGCCATTCGGCAGGCTGGTCTGTGAGACGTGTGCAGATAGTTTTGCCTATGTAAAAGAGCCATACTGCATGAAATGCGGAAAAGAGCTTTCGGAGGAGACGGAAGAATACTGTGGGGACTGTATGCGGCACAGGCATCTGTTCGACTGCGGACGGGCGCTCTATACTTACAAGAGCGCAGCGGATTCCATCTATCGCTTTAAGTATAAGGGAAGGCAGGAATATGCGGCGTACTATGCGGCATGTATGAAGGCAGGACTTGGGCAGTGGATCGCAGGGTGTGAGCCGGATGCAATTATTCCGATACCGATCCATGAATCGAAGAAGCGCAGCAGGGGGTATAATCAGGCGCAGGTACTGGCGGAAGAACTCGGGCGGTGCATGGATATTCCGGTAGAGACCGATTTGGTCAAAAGAATCCGCAAAACAGCCCCGATGAAAGATTTACCAATGACCGAGAGACAAAATAATTTGAAAAGGGCTTTCAAAATTTGCCGAAATGATGTAAAATTAAATACGACTATCATTATTGATGACATCTATACAACGGGCAGCACGATCGATGCGGTAAGTTATGAGCTGCGTGGGGCAGGGGTCAGGCGGATCTACTTTGTGACGCTTGCAATCGGTAATGGAATCTAAAATGCAGGAGGATAATACCATGAATGCTAGAAACTGCAGAAAATGCGGAAAACTTTTCAATTATGTGTCGGGGCCTCCGATCTGTATGGCATGCAGGGAGGCGCTGGAAGCAAAATTCCAGGAAGTAAAGAAGTATATCCAGGATAATAGAAATGCGACAATTCCTCAGGTGTCGGAGGCGTGTGAAGTGACCACGAATCAGATCCAGCAGTGGCTTCGGGAGGAACGTCTGCAGCTCGGAGAAGGTTCAGGGATTACGCTGTTTTGTGAGAATTGCGGTGCAGCGATCATGACCGGACGTTTCTGTGAGAAGTGTAAGAACAGCATGGCAGACAAATTAAGCAGCAGCATCCATAAACCGGAAGCTCCCAAACCCCAGTCCAAGAAGAAGGATCCGCACGACAATCCGAAAATGCGTTTCCTGGGTTAGGAGACTGGTATGTTAAATGAAGAGAGAATAATCCTAATGACGAAAATGGCCTCCTATGAGGCGAACGATGGAAAGAAGAACGTTGCGATAGGGAGCTATTTTCGTGGTGATTATATAGGATGGCAGGTGTTGAAGTCCATTATAAGTGCAACCATTGCATTTGTAGTGGTCTTTGGCATGTACATTTTTTATGACTTTGAAACGTTTATGACGGACATCTATAAGATGGATCTGTTAGAATTTGCAAGGCATATTCTGTCTATATACCTGTGGACAGTGGGAATATATGCCGTGATCTCTTATGTGGTTTATACCATACGGTATATGAGGGCGGTAAAGAGTCTACGCCTGTATTATATGAATCTGCGTAAACTGTCGGATATGTATAAAGCATGAGAGAGACATACGGAAGGTAAAGAATTGGAAGTTCAGAAGAGGTAAGGATAAAAGATGACTGGCTTACTTGTTGCAAAGCAGATTTTGCTGACTCTATATAGTAAATATGAAGTATACATCACGCCCTTTTTAAAGTTTATACTGGCATTGGTGTCTTTACTTCTCATCAACTCCCGCATAGGATATATGGATAGTATCGATAAGATGACGGTAGTTCTGATCGTAGCGTTGATGTGCTCCTTTATGCCGATGAATTTTATTATTGTCATGGCAGCGGTGTTCATCATGCTTCATCTCTATGCATTCAATCTGGAGTGCACGATCGTCGTGGGAGTAGGGTTTTTGCTCATGTTTCTGCTGTACCTGCGATTTTCACCTAAGGATACGCTGGTGATATTGTTGCTGCCGATCTGTTTTCTGCTTAAGATACCATACGCGGTTCCGCTGGCTATGGGGCTTGTAGGGACACCGGTTTCTGCGGTTTCGATCGCGTGCGGCGTTATCGTGTATCATATGCTGCATTTCGTGACGCAGAACGTATCTGCAATCGTTGCCATGGCAGAGGAGGAGCAGACAGTCAAATTCAAGTTTGTTGTGGACGGTCTTTTGAATAACCGGGATATGGTTATTACGATTGTTGCTTTTGCAGTGACGGTGATTCTTGTGTATCTTATCAGAAGAATGAGCATAGATTATGCATGGACGATCGCCATGGCGGCGGGAGCGGTGGTGAACATTACGGTATTGTTGGTGGGAGACCTGATGTTTGACACGAATGTAGCCCTGGTGGAAGTGCTTCTGGGGAATATTGCCGCATTGCTTATAGCGGCAGCCCTGCAGTTTTTTGTGTTTAACGTAGACTATAGCAGAACGGAAAAAGTACAGTTTGAAGATGATGAATATTATTATTATGTCAAGGCCGTTCCCAAGATTGTAGTCGCCAGGCCGGAGAAAAAGGTAAAGCAGATCAACAGTCAGAAGGGCAGGGCGGTTTCAAGGAACAGGTCCGCACATGATAACCGGTAACAGGAAAACGGATGTTGCCCTGTTATATAATCAGATTAAAGTATAAAGGTGGTGTGAGAATATGCAACAACTGAACACTTTGATTGAGACTTACCTGACTAAGCTGCATATGCCCACTATTCATAAGACAGATATTGTGGAGATCATTATTCTGACATTTCTGTCGTATTATATTCTGGCATGGATTAAGAATACGAAAGCATGGGCCCTTCTCAAGGGCGTCATCGTGATCGCCATTTTTATTCTGCTGGCAGCATTCTTTAACATGAACACTATTTTGTGGATCGTTACCAATGTATTCAGTATTGCGGCGATCGCCATTGTGGTAGTGTTGCAGCCGGAACTGCGCAAGGCATTGGAGGAGCTGGGGCAGAAGAATTTCTTTTCGTCTATCGTGGCGTTTGATTCCGGTAAAATGGAAGGAGGGCTTTTTTCCGATCGCACAATCAACGAGATTACGAAGGCATGTGTTGAGATGGGGAAGGTGAAAACCGGGGCGTTGATCGTGATTGAACAGCATCAGTCGTTGAAAGAATATGAAAGGACGGGTATCGATGTGGATGGCATCGTGTCCAGCCAGCTTTTGATCAATATATTCGAGCACAATACACCGCTGCATGACGGAGCCGTGATCGTACGGGGGAATCGTGTCATCTCTGCGACCTGTTACCTGCCTTTGTCGGATAATATGGCGCTGAGCAAGGATCTGGGGACACGGCACAGAGCAGGCGTGGGAATCTCTGAGGTTACGGATTCCCTGACAGTGATCGTATCCGAGGAGACCGGTAAGATCAGTGTTGCTTATAACGGACGCTTAGAGCGGGCGCTGGATGCGGACAGACTGAAGGGCAGACTGGCAGAGATCCAGGATAAGCCGGTGGAAGAGAAGAAACGGAAATTATGGAAAGGAAGGACCAGGAATGAAGCATAGGATCACCAAAAACTGGGGACTGAAACTGGTATCTTTTCTGTTTGCGGTTATGCTCTGGATCATTGTGACCAATATTAATGATCCGATCTCTCCTCTGAAGGTGAATAATATACCGGTCACCATCAAGAACGGTGATCTGATCACGGAGAAAGGACAGATCTACGAGGTGCTGGAAGACACGGATATGATTGATTCGGTCATCATACGGGCACCGCGGTCCATTATAGATACCTTGGGAGCATCGAATGTAATCGCCGAGGCGGATATGAGGGATCTGACGAGCCTGAATACGATAAGCATCAAATTGTATACCAATAAATACAACGATAAGCTGGAAAGCATCAAGGGAAACATCGACAGCGTCAAGTTGAATATCGAAAATAAACAGACCAGATCCTTCCCGATCCGTCCGAATGTGACGGGAGAGATCCAGGAAGGTTATATGGTTGGCGCTGTGAATACGGAGCAGAACCTGATCAGATTGTCCGGTCCCGAGTCTGTCATCTCGCAGATCTCCAGGGCGCAGGCAGAGGTGGATGTATCCGGATTTACCAACAATATCGGAACAGATTCTGATATCCGCCTGTATAATGAGGACGGTGTGGAGATCCGGTCCGAGAGCATCGAGAAGAGTATTACAAGAGTACGGATCAACGTTGAGATACTTGAGAAGAAAACAGTTCCGATCATTTATCAGGCCAGCGGCGTTCCGGCGGATGGGTATAAGGCTACCGGAGAGATTACCGGCAGCAGGAACAGTGTTATGATCGCCGGGCGTTCCGAATTGATGAAAGAGATCACCTCTATCGTAATCCCGGAGGAAGCGCTGGATGTGAGCGGTGCGCGGGAAACGGTGGAGACGATGATCAATATTCATGATTATCTGCCGGAGGGCGTTATTTTGGCAGAAGAAGATTTTGAAGGACAGATCAGCGTGGCAGTACGGATAGAGCAGGTTCGGAGACAGAATGTTTCCGTGCCGGTGGAGAGTATAAGGTTCATTGGACTTCCGGCAGGTTACCATGCGTCAATCACGGAGCCGGAAGAATCCTATGAGATTGCACTGATCGGCCTGAATTCCGAGCTGGCGCAGATCGATATTAATGCCTTGGAGCCATATGTGGATGTGACGGCATGGACGGCAGGAGAAGAGAATACGGAGATAGAGAGCGGATATTACAGAATGCCGTTAATGGTGAGCCTTCCAGAGGATTCGACAGTTTCGCTGGATGAAAACTGGATAAATGTACACATAACGGAGCCGGAGTAAAGCAACAGGAAAGGAAACAGTTATAGTATGGGAAGATTATTTGGTACGGATGGTGTAAGAGGTGTCGCAAACGAAGAGCTGACGCCGCAGTTGGCAATGCAGTTGGGCCAGGCAGGCGCTTATGTGCTCTCGAAGGAGAATGCGCATAAACCGACGATTATGGTGGGCTGCGATACCAGGATATCAGGAGATATGCTGGCCAATGCATTGATGGCAGGAGCCTGCTCTGTCGGTGCGAATGCGGTGTATGTGGGAGTGCTTCCGACTCCTGCCGTGGCATATCTGACAAGGAAATACAAGGTTGACGCAGGGGTTGTGATCTCTGCCTCTCATAATTCGGTGGAGTTTAACGGAATTAAGTTTTTCGACGGAAATGGGTATAAACTGCCGGATGCACTGGAAGATGAGATTGAAGAGTTGATCAGGAACGGTATGCAGGGCGTAAAGTTTCCGATCGGAGCCGGGGTCGGCAAGATCAAGTATCGGACCGATGCCAGGGAGGAATATATCAACCATGCGATGAAGGCCGTCAATATCGATCTGCACGGCATGAAGATCGTTCTCGACTGTGCGGAGGGAGCCGCATTCTATACTTCGGTGGAGACGATGAAGGAGTTGGGCGCCGAGGTGGTGGCGATCCATAACAATCCTGACGGCACGAATATTAATGCGAACTGTGGTTCCACGCATATGGAAGAGCTGCAGGCGAGAGTCGTTTATGAGAAGGCTGACCTTGGGCTGGCTTTTGACGGTGATGCAGACAGACTTTTGGCTGTGGATGAATTGGGAAATATCGTAGACGGGGATCAGATCATGGCGGTAGTCGGCCTGCATATGAAACAGAACGGCCAGCTGCATAAGGATACGATCGTGGCTACGGTTATGAGCAATCTGGGCTTCTTCCTGATGGGCGAGCGGAACGATATTCATATCGAGCAGACGAAGGTGGGAGACAGATATGTTCTGGAGAGAATGAAAGAGATCGGCGCAAGTCTTGGCGGTGAGCAGTCCGGGCATATTATTTTCCTGGATGAGAATACGACCGGCGACGGCCTGTTGAGTGCGCTTCATCTGCTGCAGGTAGTCGTGGAGACCGGTAAGCCGCTGTCCGAGTTGAAACTTGTGATGGAAGTGATGCCTCAGGCACTGGTCAATGCAAAGGTACCGAATCATAAGAAAGAAAAGTATATGGATTATACGGAGATTGCGGATGCGATCGCAGAGCTCGACAGAAAGTTCGCAGGAGAAGGAAGAGTGTTGATCAGACCATCCGGAACGGAGCCTCTTGTGCGAGTTATGATTGAGGGAAAAGACCAGAAGATGATAGATACCGAGGCTAAAAAACTGGCGGAACTGATACAGAATATTATGCTGTAACTCTTGTGGTACTTAGGAAAAAATGATATAGTTAAAGTAGGTTGTGGCTGGGGGTAGGCATCAACCGGAATTGAATTGGAGGATAAGGGTATGGTAAGCCAAAAGGTAGTCATCAAAAACCCGACAGGGCTACATTTAAGACCGGCAGGAATCCTATGTAAGGAAGCGATGCAGTTTAAATCTTTAATAACTTTTACGTTTCGGGATAATACAGCGAATGCCAAAAGTGTTTTGAGTGTGCTTGGCGCATGTGTTAAATGCGGTGATGAGGTTGAGTTTGTGTGTGATGGCGAAGATGAAGAAGAAGCATTGAAAACGCTTATCAATGCAATCGAAAGTGGACTCGGTGAATAATGCTGTCAGTTTAGCCCGTTGTATACAACGGGCTTTTCTTTGTCATGAAGGAAATAATCCAGATAGAAAATGGAGGAACACAGGATGTTAAATTACAAACATTATCGTAAAAATCCGGTAGTACATTATCCGGAGAGAAACTGGCCATGCAGAGAGATCGAGAAAGCGCCTGTCTGGTGCAGTGTAGATTTGCGGGATGGCAATCAGGCGTTGATCGATCCCATGGTGGTATCCGAGAAGATAGAGTTCTTCAACTATCTGATCAAGCTGGGATTTAAGGAGATTGAGGTAGGATTTCCGGCGGCCAGTCAGATTGAATTTGATTTTCTGCGGCAATTGATTGATCGCAGGTTGATTCCGGATGATGTAGTGGTGCAGGTGCTGACCCAGTGCCGTGAGGAACTGGTGGAGAGAACTTTTGAGGCGATCAGGGGATGTAAGCAGGCGATCGTGCACATATATAATTCCACCTCTACTCTGCAGCGGGACGTGGTCTTCCACATGGATCGGGATGAGATCACCAGGATCGCAGTGGAAGGCACCAGGATGGTAAAGAGATGTGCCGCTGATTTTCCGGGGAAGATCATACTGGAATATTCACCGGAAAGTTTTACCGGAACGGAATTGGATTATGCCTTGGAAATCTGTACCGCGGTGCAGGAGGAGTGGGGGCCGACAAGAGAAGAACCCATGATCATCAATCTGCCCTCTACGGTGGAAACGAATACCCCGAACGTGTACGCGGATCAGATCGAATGGATGAATACTCATTTCAAGAACAGGGAGAGCATTATCCTCAGTGTGCATCCGCATAATGACAGAGGAACGGGAGTGGCCAGCGCCGAGCTGGCGCTGCTGGCAGGCGCCGAGCGCGTAGAGGGAACCTTGTTCGGTAATGGAGAGCGGACCGGTAATGTGGATATTATGAATATCGCTTACAATATGTTTTCACAGGGAATCGATCCCGGGTTGGCGATCGAGCACGTGAATGAGAGCATAGAGATTTATGAAAGATGCTGTAAGATGCAGATTCATCCCAGACATCCGTATGCGGGCAAACTGGTGTTTACGGCCTTTTCCGGTTCCCATCAGGATGCGATCAATAAGGGTGTACAGGCTATGAAGGAGCGGCAAAGTGAGATCTGGCAGGTACCGTATCTTCCGATCGATCCGGCGGATATCGGCAGAGAATATGAACCGATCGTGCGTATCAATTCCCAGTCCGGAAAGGGCGGCGTAGCTTTTATTATGGATACTTATTTCGGGTTCAAGCTGCCTAAGGGAATGCATAAGGAATTCGCGGGCGTGATTCAGAAAATATCCGAGAGACAGGGAGAAGTGTCACCGGATCAGATCATGGACAACTTCCGGGAGCAGTATCTGGATCAGAAGGAGCCGATCCACTTCCGCAGGCTGCGTGTGGATGATCTGAGCGAGGAGACCAAGTCGCAGTTCGATACGAAAGTTACGGTAGTCTACACCGATCATGGTACGGAGAAGCGGTTTGAGGCTGTGGGTAACGGTCCGATCGATGCGGCGAAGCGTGGGCTGCAGGAAGAGCTGGAGCTGGATATCAAGATCCTGGATTACGAAGAACATGCATTGCAGAGCGGTTCCAACTCTCAGGCGGCAGCTTATATCCATCTGCTGGATGTGGAGAGCGGCCGTGTAACATATGGCGTCGGCGTAAGTTCCAATATTACGCGCGCTTCGGTGAGAGCGATCTTCTCGGCGATCAACAGATTGGGCTTGGGCGAACATAAGTAAGTTCTTAGAAGACATCGTATTGGTTCTCCGGCGGCAGGTTCAGTGCGGAAAGTCGTATGGGGCGGCAGGAAAAGAGAGGTATGGGTGAGGGATATGGAACAGCTGGAGCAGTTAAGAGAATGGGTAAAGGGAAGCGATAACATTGTATTTTTCGGCGGAGCGGGTGTTTCTACGGAGAGCGGAATCCCGGATTTCAGAAGCGTGGACGGATTATATCATCAACAGTATGATTTTCCGCCGGAGACGATCCTGAGCCATACGTTTTACAGACAGAACCCGGAAGAATTCTATCGGTTCTATCGGGCCAAGATGTTATGTCTGGACGCCAGGCCGAATGCGGCGCACAGGAAACTGGCGCAGTGGGAGCAGGAGGGGAAACTGAGAGCCGTGGTGACGCAGAATATCGACGGGCTGCATCAGGCGGCCGACAGTAAGGTGGTATTGGAGCTGCATGGTTCGGTCCTGCGCAACTACTGTGAGAGATGCGGAGCATCTTACAGCGCGGAATTTATTCTGCACTCGGAGGGCGTGCCGGTGTGTGAGTGCGGCGGCAGCATCAAGCCGGATGTGGTGCTTTATGAGGAAGGACTGGACCAGAAGACGCTCTCGGATGCGGTCCGCTATATTCGGGAGGCGGATGTATTGATTGTCGGCGGAACTTCTTTAGCCGTATATCCGGCGGCCGGGCTTCTGGACTATTACAGGGGGAACAAGCTTGTGCTGGTGAACAAGACGCCGACGCCGAGAGACTCGATCGCGGATCTGGTCGTGAAGGGAAGCATCGGGGAGATCTTCTCCCGGCTTGACTGAGAGCAGAAGGTGGGACATTGATATGGACATCCAGGTAGGAGATATCTTGAAATTAAAGAAGCAGCATCCCTGCGGCTCCAGGGAGTGGGAGGTGCTGAGGATCGGTGCGGATTTTCGGTTAAAATGCGTGGGATGCGGACACCAGATCATGATCGCGCGCAGACAGGCAGAGAAGTCTGTAAAGGAGATTATAAGGAAATAGCGGATATCATGTAACAGTTCAGCCAAAAAACTGCTTGCAGATTTTGGGTTCTTATGATATTATTAATACTCGTGATATACTAGTTTGACTGAAAGTCAATCATCCTTGCTCCTCTATGAGAAGAGGGGCCAGAGACCAAAAGGAGGAAATGAGCATGAACAAATACGAATTAGCCGTTGTTGTCAGTGCAAAGATCGAGGACGACGAGAGAGCCGCTACTTTAGAGAAAGCAAAGGCTCTGGTAGAAAGGTTCGGCGGACAGATTACGAACGTTGACGATTGGGGAAAGAAGAGATTAGCCTACGAAGTACAGAAAATGAAAGAGGCTTTCTACTATTTCATCCAGTTTGATGCCGAGAGTAATGTTCCGGCCGAGATCGAAAGCCGTATCCGTATCATGGATAATGTCGTGCGTTATTTGTGCGTAAGACAAGACGAGAAATAGAAAGAGGCATCTATGAACAAAGTTATACTAATGGGGCGTTTGACAAGAGATCCTGAGGTGAGATATTCTCAGGGCGATAACGCTATGGCAGTTGCAAGATATACATTGGCTGTGGACCGCAGGTTCAATCGTAATAATGATGATCAGAATGCAGATTTTATCAGCTGTGTAGCATTTGGCAGATCCGGTGAGTTCGCCGAGAAATATCTGCACAAAGGGACGAAGATCGCGATCACAGGGCGGATCCAGACAGGCAGCTATACCAATAAGGATGGCGTTAAAGTGTATACAACGGATGTTGTGGTAGAAGATCAGGAATTTGCGGAGAGCAAGAACAGCGCCGGCAGCGGTGATGGCGGTTTTGCTCCTGTCAGCAGACCTGCACCGGCAGCAGCCGGGGACGGTTTTATGAATATCCCTGACGGAATCGATGAGGAACTGCCGTTCAACTGATTGTTTGGACTTGGTAACAGCGAAATATAGCGGCTGTTGCTGATTTTAGAAGGAGGCAAAGACGATGGCATTTAATAAAACAGACAGGCCGGATTACCCTGCCAAGAAAAAAGGCGGAATGCGCAGAAGAAAGAAAGTGTGCGTATTTTGTGGTAAAGATAACGTGATCGATTATAAGGACACCAATAAACTGAAAAGATATGTATCCGAGAGAGGCAAGATTCTTCCCAGAAGAATTACTGGTAACTGTGCGAAGCACCAGCGCGCATTGACTGTAGCGATCAAACGTGCAAGACACGTGGCGCTTATGCCTTATGTCCAGGACTAATCATTGAATGAAGTAGATATTTCTTTAGAGGCTGCCGCATGAATTGATGCGCGGCCTCTTTTGCTTCCCGGGAAAGAGTCATTTCGTGAAGAAAAAAGTCTATATATTGGAGTGGCGTGAATCTCCAAAAAATGCTATACTTATGATAGTGTGTAATTGTGGAACAGATGTGATGTACATGACTATTTCGGAATGGATGAAAATTGATGAAGAACAGCATTAAATTAAAAGGAAGAATGAAGTCCTATCTGCAGTCTTCTTTATATCTGGGATTTTTACTGGCCGTCGTGGATGTCCTGATCTATTTTATAGATTACAGGGCCGGCATCGTGCTCAGCGGATTTATTGTATTTTATATCGCGATCATTCTGTATATGATGTTCTATAATAAGCCGGTAATCATGAATGAACTGGTCAGCTTTGCCACACAGTACGGGCAGATACAGAGACGGCTGCTGCGGGATCTGGAACTGCCGCATGCGCTGTTAGACGAAGCGGGGAAGGTAATCTGGACGAATATCGCGTTTGAAAGGCTGGTGCATCAGGATAAGGGGTATCGTAAGTCTATCACATCATTGTTTCCGATGATTACGAAGGATAAGCTTCCGGGTGAGAACGAAGAGGATGAAGTAGAATTTGATGTAGAATATGAGACGGGCAATTATATTGCCAAGCTTAAGAAGATATCGCTGCGTGAGATGGCAGAGAACAGTGATATCATAGAAGCGCAGGGATACGACGGGTATTTGATCGCGCTTTACCTGTTTGACGAGACTGCCTTGAAGATCGCGCTGCGGGAAGTGGACAACCAGTCGCTGGCAGTAGGCCTGATCTACCTTGATAATTATGACGAGGCGCTGGAGAGTGTGGAAGAGGTCAGGCGATCTCTGCTGACGGCTTTGATCGAGCGGAAGGTCAATAAGTATATCGCTTCCCTTGACGGTATCTGCAAGAAGCTTGAGAAGGACAAGTACTTTGTGATCATGCGCAAGGAGGCGGCCATGCAGCTGCAGGAGAGCCGCTTTGATCTTCTGGAGGATGTCAAGACGGTCAATATCGGGAACGAGATGGCTGTCACGATCAGTATCGGTATGGGGTTGAACGGACTCAGCTATTCGCAGAATTATGAGTTTGCCCGTAATGCGATCGATATTGCCCTGGGACGCGGTGGTGATCAGGCAGTGGTCAAGATGCCGGAGAATGTTGCCTATTACGGCGGCAAGAGCCAGCAGATGGAGAAGAGTACACGCGTTAAGGCGCGTGTCAAGGCGCATGCATTTAAGGAGATCGTTTCGGTTAAGGATGAAGTGTACGTAATGGGGCACCGCATGGGTGACGCGGACAGTTTCGGGGCCGCAGTGGGGATCTACAGGATCGCCAGAACCCTGGATAAACCGGCGCATATCGTACTGAATGAGATTGGTGCGTCCATGCAGCCCATGATAGATATGTTTATCAATAATGACGAGTACGAAGAAGATATGATCGTTAATAATATGCAGGCGTTGGAGATGGTAGGCAATAATGCCGTGCTCGTGGTGGTGGATGTCAGCAAGCCCAGTATCACAGAATGTCCGGAATTGTTAAAGCGCTGCAAATCGGTGGTTGTTTTGGATCACCACAGGCAGGGGGCGGAGATCATTGAGAATGCCACGTTATCTTATATTGAGTCCTATGCCTCATCAGCCTGCGAGATGGTTTCGGAGATCCTGCAGTATACGAGTGACACAATACGGCTGCGGCCCTGGGAGGCCGACTGCATGTACTCCGGCATTATGATCGACACGAACAATTTCATGACGAAGACGGGAGTCAGGACTTTTGAGGCGGCAGCATTCCTGCGCCGGAACGGGGCGGATGTGACCCGTGTCAGGAAACTGTTCCGGGACGATGCGGCGGAATATAAGGCGAAGGCTTATGCGGTCAGCCATGCGGAGATTTACAGGACATGCTATGCGATCTCCGTGTTCCATGGAGATAATCTGGCCAGCCCTACCGTAATCGGAGCGCAGGCGGCCAATGAATTGCTGAATGTCAAGGGGATCAGGGCCAGCTTCATTCTGACACCGTATAATGGCATGATCTATATCAGTGCGCGTTCTATCGACGAGGTAAATGTACAGGTTATCATGGAAAGAATGGGCGGCGGCGGACATCTTAATATTGCAGGCGCGCAGTTGGAGAACGGTACAGTTGAGGAAGGAATTGCTACAATTAAGAGAACGCTGGATGCGATGATCGCAGAAGGCGAATTAGACGGATAAGCGAGGAAGAGGATATGAAAGTTATTTTGTTACAGGATGTAAAGTCACTTGGTAAAAAGGGCGAGATCGTTAATGTGAGCGACGGTTATGCCAGGAATTTCGTGCTGCCAAAGAAGCTGGGACTGGAAGCAAACACCGCGAATCTGAATGATCTGAAGCTGCAGAAGGCAAATGCCGATAAGGTTGCGCAGGAGCGGTTTGAGGCGGCGCAAGAACTTGCTGCGCTTCTGGAGACGAAAGAAGTGGTATTGAAGATGAAATCAGGAGAAGGCGGCAGGGCGTTCGGTTCGGTTTCCTCCAAGGAGATTGCGGTAGCAGCCAGGGAGCAGTGTGGACTGGAATTGGATAAGAAGAAGATTCAGCTTCCGGAGGCGATCAAGGCGCTGGGCGCTTATGAAGTGGCGGTTAAGCTGCATACAAAGGTGACCGGGAAACTGAAAGTGAAGGTTGTGGAAGAAAACTGACGGGCAGGTGACAGACGTTGGAAGAGGCAATACTGAAGAGAATATTACCGCACAGTATGGAAGCGGAGCAGTCTGTCATAGGTTCTATGATCATGGACAGAGAGGCGATCGTTGTCGCCTCGGAGATTGTTCTGGGAGATGACTTTTATAATAAGCAGTATGGTGTGATGTTTGACACCATGGTGGAGTTAAATGATGAGGGCAGGCCCGTGGATCTGGTAACCCTGCAGGACCGGCTGCGTGAGAAAGACGTGCCGCCTGAGGTGAGCAGCCTGGAATTTATCCGCGATCTGATGACAGCGGCGTTCACATCGGCCAATATTAAGCACTACGCCAATATTGTGGCAGAGAAAGCTACCCTGCGCAGACTGATCCGTATCAATGAGGATATCGCCAATACCTGTTATGTGGGGAAGGAAAGTCTGGAAGATATTCTGGCCGACACGGAGAAGCGGGTTTTTGATCTGGTGCAGAGACGAAATACGGGAGAGTTTGTACCGATCAGGCAGATTGTCATGAATGCCATGGATAATATCGAGAAGGCATCCCATAATAAGGGGAATGTAACGGGCGTGGCAACGGGATTTCTGGATCTGGATTACAGGACAGCCGGTATGCAGCCTTCTGACCTCATTCTGGTAGCTGCAAGGCCTTCTATGGGAAAAACAGCCTTCGTCCTGAATATTGCTCAATATGTGGCTTTTAAGCAGGCTAAGACGGTGGCTATTTTCAGTCTGGAGATGTCTAAGGAGCAGTTGGTAAATCGACTGTTCTCCATGGAATCCAAGGTGGATTCCCAGCATCTGCGGACAGGAAATCTGTCGGATATAGAGTGGGAGAAACTGATCGAGAGTGCGGGAATCATTGGTAAGTCCAATCTGATTATTGATGATACGCCGGGTATCAGTATCTCGGAACTGCGTTCAAAGTGCCGTAAGTATAAGCTGGAGCACAATCTGGAAATGATCATTATCGACTATTTGCAGCTGATGTCAGGCAGCGGCAGATCCACGGATTCCAGACAGCAGGAGATCTCCGATATTTCCCGTTCCCTGAAAGCGCTGGCTAGGGAGCTGCACGTACCGGTGATTGCGCTTTCCCAGCTCAGCCGTGCGGTGGAACAGCGACCTGATCACAGACCAATGTTGTCGGATCTGCGTGAATCCGGTGCGATCGAGCAGGACGCCGATGTGGTAATGTTCATATACAGAGACGATTACTATAACAAAGATACAGAGAAAAAGGGAATCGCAGAGATTATCATTGCGAAGCAGAGAAACGGCCCGATCGGTACGGTGGAACTGGTATGGCTGCCGGACTTTACGAAGTTTGCGAATCTGCAGCGATAGAGGACGACCCTTTTGCATTGTGTGATACGAGACTGCGAAGCAAATATACTTTTTTACAAAAGAGACAAGCCTGGATGGGGGAGTCTCTTTTTGTGTGCCTGGCGATGGAAGTCATGTAACAAACTATATTTGGAGAGGAGAAAAAGGATGGAGCAAAAAACAATCTACTACATATCCGAGGCGGCTAAGAAGGTGCAGGTAGAGAGCCATGTACTGCGCTACTGGGAGGAGGAACTGGAGCTTCCCATTATGCGCAATGAGATGGGTCATCGTTGTTACACGGAAAAGGATATCAGACAGCTTAAGGAAATCAAGCAGCTTAAGGAGCAGGGACTTCAGCTCAAAGCGATTCGGACGATCCTGTTTCGCATGCCGGATGATGTGCTGATGCAGCAGGTGAGCCAGACGGTGGAGATGGAACGCAGTATGACAGAGTCAGGAAAAGAAGCAGTAAAACAAGAAGAAATGACAGGAGAGCGGAATATGACAGAAAGTATGACAGGTGACAGGATGGAACAGGAAATGAAAGGAACAGCCTTTGTAGTGGCATTGTCGAAAGAGAAAGAGGAACTGGAAACGAAGGAATATATGGAGGAGGATAAGAGCAGAAAAGCAGCAAGGCTTCAATATCTGCTGCAGCATATGATTACGGAAGCCGTGAAATCAGCCAACAAAGAGCTGTGTACGGATGTCAAGGAAAGCATATTGAAGGAGCTTGATTATCAGTTTCGGATGCAGGAAGAACGTGACGAGGAGCGCTGGAAGAGAGAGGAAGAACATTATCGGAAGATTGATGAGATGATCAGAGAACGTCACAGGCCAAAGGAAAGGCTGGGCAGAGGAAAAAAGAAATCCTCTGTCAAAGACGAGACGACCAGCCAGTGATCGTTCTATCATCCATGACAGAGGAAGAGAGCCCGACCGGACTCTTACCGGTCCATTAACCCTGCTCGATAGAACCTGTAGGGCAAGCGCCTGCGCAGGAACCGCAGTCGATACATTTAGCTGCGTCGATCTCGAACTTACCGTCGCCCATGCTGATTGCGCCTACCGGGCACTGTGCTTCACAAGCGCCGCAAGATACACAGCCGTCATTGATTACGAATGCCATATTGATATCCTCCTTATGTTATAAAACTATGTGAGATTGATATAAATTTATCAACTTCTATTTTAATATAAAAGGGCACAATATACAAGTGGCAATTATTGAAAAAACAAGGCAGGCTGTGTTAAGGCTGAGCCGTTACGATTGCTGGCGCAGTCCCAATTCCTCGCGGCGTTTGCGGATACCGTCCAGAATGACTTGCTTCTTCTCGATCAGCTTACTCTTATCCATGGGCTCTACGCCCTCCAGTTTGTAGGCCATGCCCAGTTTCTCGTATTTCGGCTTGCCCATGGTATGATAAGGAAGGGCATCCAGCGCTTTGAGATTAGTGAAGGCTCCGATAAAGTAGCCCAGCTGGTACAGGTACTTATCATCGTCGGTGATACCGGGCACGATGACGTGGCGGATCCACATATCCACATGTTTGTCATTCAGATATTCCGCGAAAGCAAGAATACCGTCGTTAGGCTGAGAAGTCAGCTCTTTATGTTTCTCGGGGTCGATATGTTTGATGTCAAGCATCACCAGGTCTGTCATGGTCATCAGCTCGTCCAGTTTGGCAAGCCATTCGGGATTGGCATTTTTCTTGTAGGCGATGCCGGAGGAATCGATACAGGTATGGATATTCTTCTTCTTCGCCAGGCGGAACAGATCCAGCAGGAAATCTACCTGCATCAGAGGCTCTCCGCCCGTTACAGTGATGCCGCCGCCCTTATAGAAACTGATATTACGCTCATATTGTTCGATGATATAGGACGGCTCCATCAACGTGCCGCCGTTCATTTCCCAGGTGTCGGGATTATGGCAGTAGGCACAGCGCATGGGACAGCCCTGTACAAACACGACGAACCTGACGCCCGGCCCGTCTACGGTACCGAAACTTTCTAAGGAGTGTATTCTTCCCTGCATAAGTAAAAACCTTCTTTCTCTTCATCATTCTTGGTAAGTATAGTATAACCTGTATTCCTGAAAAAAACCAGACTTTATTGGGACATCATGCCATTGCTTCACGGTGCAGCAGAAAAACGCCAGGGAGCAATGTCCCTGGCGTTCTGTCCTATCCGTTATGTGCAGTCTGTATAGACTACATAGACTGCTTTTGTTATCTGTCGGTATTTCTACGCGTCGAATTAAACTGACTCATGGAAAGTACGGGAGATAACGTCTGCCTGCTGTTCCGGTGTCAGCTTGATGAAGTTAACTGCATAGCCGGATACACGGATTGTCAACTGAGGATAGTTCTCGGGATGCTTCTGAGCGTCCAGTAAGGTATCTCTGTTGAGTACGTTAACGTTAAGGTGATGGCCGCCTTTTGTTGCATAACCATCCAATAATGATACTAAGTTATCTACCTGAGCATTTGCTGCCATTGTTGTGTCCTCCTATTAATAATAATTTGCGGTATCTCGCCCTGCAGACTTCTGACAGATCCTCCATACGGAAGCAGGCAATCTACATGGTTCGATGTTTATTTATAATCGTCCAGACCCTCCTGGAGAGTCGGAACGCTGCAGGCAAGAGGTGTACGGGAACAATCGGTACAGCCCATTGTCTGAACATTCTTAGATTCTTCTGCCTTGTCATCGACATCGACATTCACGTGTCCGACACCCTGTGCCATCCCGGAATCCATCATCTTGACAAAGTCATCGATCATCTGCTTGTTATCCATACTAAATTCCCCCATGTGGAGAGTTGATCGGAGAATGCTTGTCGTGCAAGCATTCTCCTGCGTGAGCTTTGCACGTTATTATTTATTCAGGTCTAATTCGATATCGCCTGCAAATACCTGATCCTCTTTACCAAGAGCGCCCGGAATGATGGTGAAGGTATTGGAGATACCATCCTGTGCATCATTGAACGGAAGCTTGGATACGGAAGACAGGGAAGCTACTGCACCATGCGTATCGCGGCCGTGCATCGGGTTAGCACCCGGAGCGAAAGGCTGGCCTTTCTTACGTCCGTCAGGTGTGTTACCGGTAGCCTTACCGTAAGTTACGTTGGAAGTAATGGTAAGGATGGATGTTGTCGGAACACCGTTTCTGTAGGTGTGATGTCTTCTGATCGCTGTCATGAACTTGTGAACGATCTCCTGAGCGATCTCGTCTACGCGGTCATCGTCATTACCATATTTCGGGAAGTCGCCGGTTGTCTTGAAGTCAACGATGATACCGTCTTCGTCTCTGATCGGCTCAACCTTAGCATACTTGATAGCAGATAAGGAGTCAGCCACGATAGACAGACCTGCAACACCTGTTGCGAAATAACGCTTAACGTCTCTGTCATGAAGAGCCATCTCTGCTCTCTCATAGCAGTATTTGTCATGCATGTAGTGGATGATGTTCAATGTATTTACATATACATCTGCCTGCCACTCCATCATATCAAGGAACTTATCCAGAACATCGTTGTACTCAAGAACATCGCCTGCAACAGGACGATATTTCGGACCAACCTGCTTCTTTGTAACTTCGTCAACACCGCCGTTCAAAGCGTACAGCAGACATTTAGCAAGGTTAGCGCGGGCACCGAAGAACTGCATCTCTTTACCGATTACCATGGAAGATACGCAGCATGCGATACCGTAGTCGTCACCGTGTGTCACTCTCATCAGATCATCGTTCTCATACTGGATGGAAGAAGTCTGGATGGACATCTTAGCACAGTATCTCTTCCAGTTCTCAGGCAGTCTTGTGGACCACAGAACTGTCAGGTTCGGCTCCGGAGAAGGCCCTAAGTTGGTCAGTGTGTGCAGATAACGGAAGCTCATCTTCGTTACCATCGGACGGCCGTCAACGCCAACACCGCCGAGGGACTCTGTTACCCATACCGGATCGCCTGCGAAGATCTGGTTGTACTCAGGTGTACGAGCAAACTTGATCAGACGCAGCTTCATGATGAAGTGGTCAACGAACTCCTGGATCTGCTGCTCTGTGAAAGTACCGTTAGCCAGGTCTCTCTCAGCATAGATGTCAAGGAAGGTGGATGTACGTCCAAGGGACATAGCAGCACCGTTCTGCTCTTTTACGGAGCAAAGGTATCCGAAGTAAGTAGCCTGGATTGCTTCCTGTACATTGGAAGCGGGCTTGGAAATATCGCAGCCATAAGAAGCAGCCATTTCCTTCATCAGCTTCAGAGCAACCATCTGCTCGGATAATTCTTCACGAAGACGGATTACGTCGTCTGTCATAACACGTCCTGTGGAATCTTTCTGTGCCTGTTTGTCCTCGATCAGTCTGTCGATACCGTACAGAGCCACACGTCTGTAGTCACCGATGATACGTCCACGTCCGTATGCATCCGGAAGACCTGTGATAATGTGGGAAGAACGACATGCTCTCATCTCTGCATTGTAAGCATCGAAACAGCCTGCATTGTGTGTCTTTCTGTGTGTGGAGAAGAACTCGCTGATCTCGGGATCTACTTCGTAGCCGTTATCGGAACATGCCTTCTCTGCCATTCTGATACCGCCGTAAGGCTGTAAGGAGCGCTTAAAAGGCTTATCAGTCTGGAAACCTACGATTGTCTCTTTGCTCTTGTCCAAATAACCCGGGCCATGAGATGTGATGGTAGATACAACCTTGGTATCCATATCCAGCACGCCGCCTGCTTCACGTTCCTGTTTCTGTAACTCAAGAACCTGTGCCCATAAGTCTTTTGTGTTCTGTGTAGCCTCGGCTAAGAAGGACTCATCACCGTCATAAGGATGATAGTTTCTCTGGATGAAGTCGCGGACATTAACTTCTTTGTCCCACTTGCCGCCTACAAAATCTGTCCATTCTGGTCTCATTTTGAATAGCCTCCTATCAATATTAGTGTAAGTTGTTAATCTCCCGGCACAATTGTGAAGTGCCGGAAAACATGCTTATCCGGTATCAACATTATATGTTAAAGCAAGCTGTAACGTCAAGTCGGGCTTTGTACTTTTTCTCATACAAATCAGTTTTTCATTGTTAAATTTTGTGAATTTTGCATGTAATTTACACAAGATGAAAAATAAAGCAGACAAGATAAGACTTGCAGGAAAATCGTTTTCAGATTATACTAGGAAAGGTACAGGTACAATGACAGAGAATAAAGGTCAGAAGGCTGCACAAATTATCCGATGAGCAATTTTGTTCGGCAAACTGCACAAGTTCGGTTTAGATTTGTGACGCTTCGGAATGGAGGGAAAAATGGCAAATATTACGAAGGAGATGACGATAGGAGAGATCTTGAGGACGAATCCGGATGTTGCACCGGTTCTTATGAATGCGGGAATGCACTGCCTTGGATGCCCTTCCGCGCAGGGAGAGTCTCTGGAAGAGGCGGCGATGGTTCATGGATTGAATATCGATGATCTTATGAAGCAGATCGAAGCATTATAAACTTAAGAAATCAGGAAAGCTGTTCATCATGTAGAGCCATTGGACGGAGTTTTGTCGGGAAGACCAGGAAGAGAAGCTTCTCCAATGGAACTACAGGCGGCTTTTATTTATGATAGGATAAAATGGATCATGGTATTTAGTTCGTCGATATTTATCTTTTTCTTTCTGCCCATCGTTCTTTCGGGCTACTTTTTATTAAGATCTGTAAAGGTAAGAAATATCTGGCTTTTGTTGGCCAGTCTTTTGTTCTATTTGTGGGGTGGATATGCATTTTTCCCCATAATTTTATATTCCATTGCTTTGAATTATACAGGCGGCCGGATCCTTGGCATTTTGCAGGCGAAGGAATACGAGAAGGCGCGGAAAGCGGCTTTTATTATGGTAGTCTCGCTAAACCTTCTCAGTCTTGGCTATTGGAAATATACGAAGTTTATAGTGCAGATTGTCAATGATATTACGGGAAGCCGGTTTATGATACCCGATATCGTACTGCCGATCGGCATCTCCTTCTTTACGTTTCAGGGGATGAGTTATGTAATAGACGTGTATCGCGGGGAAGCCGGGGTTCAGAAGAATATTCTGAAAACCGGACTCTATATTGCGTTGTTTCCGCAGCTGATCGCAGGGCCGATCGTCCGCTATTCGGATATTGAGAGACAATTGAATGCCAGGCGGCACAGTGTGGATCAGTTTATGGACGGACTGAAAGTCTTCGCGGTCGGATTGGCCAAAAAGGCGATCTTATCCAATTCGCTGGCGGTGACGGCGGACGCGGTCTTCGGGAACAGACCCGGTCAGAACCTGCCGGCAGTGGCGTGGCTGGGTGTGCTCACCTACTCCTTACAGCTCTACTTTGATTTCTCGGGGTACAGTGATATGGCGGTCGGCCTGGGAAGGATATTCGGATTCCGCTTCCCGCGAAACTTCGATTATCCGTACATATCCTGTTCGGTGGCGGAACTGTGGAGAAGATGGCACATATCGCTTTCAACATGGTTCCGTGATTATGTCTATATTCCGCTCGGCGGAAGCAGAAGGGGTAATGCTTATTTCAATCTGTTATGTGTGTTCCTGCTGACGGGATTATGGCACGGGGCAGCGTGGAATTACGTGGTCTGGGGTTTGTACTGGGGCGTGTTGATCGTTGGCGAGCGGTATCTTTCCAGAAAATATCCGGACAAGGCAGGCCTGCCCAAAGTTCTCGCATGGCCCGTCGTGGTGTTACTGTGGATGATAAGCATGGTGATCTTTAAGACGGCAACGTTGCGGGAATGCGGTATGTACTTACGGTCGATGTTCGGAATGCTGCAGCCGGAGGGCGTAGGATTTACCCTGGTATACTATCTGCAGACCTATGATGTCTTCATTATTATAGTAAGTGTGATCGCGATGACGCCGGCAGGTAAGTGGTGTTATGAAAGATTAAAAGAGAAGCTGTCCGCGCTTTCCTTTCTGCTCCTGGAGAACACTTTGACGCTGGCTCTTCTGGCAGTTTCCTTTATGTATGTCGTGACGGAGACTTATAATCCGTTTATCTATTTTCAGTTTTAGAAGCGCTGTTGAAAGCGAAGGAATACAGAAGATAACAGGGAGAATGTGATGGGCGAGACGGCAATGTCGGTAAGTGTGAAGAAGAATGGCTGGGTGGATGCGGTAAAAGGGATCGCCACGTGCAGCGTGTTGATGATTCATTCAGGCGCGAACAGCCTGCCGGGTGTTATGGGGAAGATCGGGGCAGCGGGTTCTCGCGGCGTACAGATCTTTTATGTAGTATCCGCCTGTCTGGTCTTTGCTTCTCTTGCGAGATATGATCAGGAACGGAACGGGGTTCAAATGCAGGGGGGAGGTTATCGGCAGTGGTGGATCAGGAAGCTGTTGAGGCTGCTTCCTCTGTATTATACGGCGCTGTTTCTGTCCAGGATTTTCATAAGGGCAGGTGAATCTTATTGGCTGGGCAGTCTGGGCGGAGTGTCCGCCGCCAATATGACCGCCCATATCCTGCTGCTGCACGGACTGGTACCACACTATATCAACAGCGTTATGGGAATAGAATGGTATTTGGGAAATCTGGTTCTTTTTTATTGCATGGCGCCCTTTTTGTATCGCAGGATCAACAACCTTGAGAAGTCCATATGCTTCTTCCTGTTGACGGTGCCAGGCTCCGGTCTGTTGAATCATGCGGTATCTTTCCTGATACCGGAGACGGACGCTTATATCTATGAATCGTACATAGGTTCCCTCTGGATCTTCACACAACTGCCTGTGATGGCGGGCGGCATCTGCCTGTATCATGTTCTGCGCCGCACGGATGATATGAGAATATGGGAAAACAGAAGAGCGCTGTCCTATTGCCTGCTGCTGTTTTGCGTATGTATGATCTGGGGCGAAATAGACGGAAAGAATCAGCTCTTTGGCGTGCCGGGGCATGTACTGTTTACAATCTGGTCGATCGGGATCATGCTAAGCCAGGCGTTGCATCCGCTGCCGTTGGTGTGCAATGTTTTTTTTCAGAAGATCGGACAAAATTCCTATGGAATCTATCTGTTCCACTGGCTGATCATAAAACTGTATACAGAACATATGGCGTTTCGGACCGGCAATCCCTATTGGGATTGGGGAATCCGGTTTGTCTTTGCATTGGCGGTTTCCTATGGCGCGTCGGTCATAGCGGAGCGGTTGATCGGCAGACCGGCGCTGCTTATGGCAAGTAAATGGAAGAGAGAGTAAGATATGGAACGCAAATTCAATATTCTGACAATTTTTGTTTTCATGTGTATGATATCGCTGCCGTGGATTTTTGCACACAGGGAGAAAGAAGGAAGAGTCTCTTCTATGGAGAACAGGCGGTTGGCAGGGTATCCGGCGATACGGACGGAGGAGGGAGGATTCAACCGGGATTATATCGCACAGTATGAGAGCTGGTTGAAGGACAATCTCAGGGGGAGAACGGTTATCGTGGAGGCAGATGCGACGCTGCAATACCAATTGTTTCACAGGATTGTTAAGGAAGACACCATGAGCGGGAAGAGCGACTGGCTGTTTGTCAAGGATGACGAGATGATACGGGAGCATCAGCGCCTGAACCTGATGCCGGATGCGGCGCTTACCCGGTATGCAGCGGGAATGCAGGGGATTTCCGATTATCTGGAGGACAGGGGGATCGCATTCTACTATCTGCAATGTTACAGTAAGGAAGAGATCTATCCGGATCAGTATCTTGACGGTGTCTGTCGTACGGGTACGCTGTCCAAAGCGGATCAGATCGTGAAAATACTGCAGGAGAATACGGATGTAGACCAGATTCTGGTTAAGGAAGCGCTGACGGCACGCGCGGACGAACTGCTTTATTTTCAATATGTGGACTCCCTCCACTGGAACGAGAGAGGGTCTTTCCTTGGTTATCAGATCCTGATGAACGACATTCATGAAGACTTTGCGGAGGTGCCGGTTCTGGAGGAAAAAGATTTCACGATTACGGAGGAGGAGAGGAGCGTAGATCTGTACGGCTTTACGTATCCTTATACGGAGATGTGCCCGGTTTATCAGGTGAAAGAGCCGATGGCGAGAGAGATCACGTCCGAGACGAAGGAGCGGTGGGATTTTCTGCACTACAAGGAACATACGCATGTCTATAGCAATGAAAACTGCACAAACGATATGAAGATCCTGATACTGGGTGACAGCTTTATCAGAATGTTTCTCAAAGACGATATTGCGGAGAGCTTCCGTGAGACACTGAGCATTGACTGGCTTAATATTCCGATTCTGGATGAAGTCGTGGAGGAATTCGAGCCGGATATCGTAGTGATAGAGAGTGCACAAAGTGCGCTGAAAGATACGGTGGGGCTGATCAGCGAGTCGGATCTTACAGGGGAGTAACGGTCACGGCTCACACCGAATGCGCCGGTATGTGGCGGATATGGTGTGAACCGCAGCAAAGATAGATGCATATACGTCAGTCTGTGCCGGAAACGGCAGCCTAAATCTGTGCCAGCGCCGTAAGCGCATGATCCTTAATCAGAGGTTCAAAATGCTCCTCCAGATAAGCTTTGGCAGAATTGACAGCTTTCTCGGGCCGTCCGTATTCCGAGATCAGGTTACAGGTCCGGTTGAAATCCGAAGCACTCTGTCCGTCGGGACTGATCAGCAGCAGGTAAGTTCCGGCTGCGTCATTCTTATATAAAGAACTGACACCCTGATAGGAAGAGGATACTACGTGAGCCAGCCGGGTCACGTTATTCAATGATGTGAAGGTAAAGAGCTGGCAGGAAATCTGCTGTACGGATGGTTGTTTGCCATCAGCCTGTTTGCCGGGGTTGGCTGCAGGGGGACGAGACGAGTCGTTATCCTGCGTCGGTTCGTTGTCATTCATCTTGCGCAGCATATTCAGTACTTCGTCGGCGCCGTCGGAGAAGGCATCCAGCAAATCGTCCGCATCCTCGTCATAGGCCTCGGCTTCTTCATGAAGAGAAGGCGCAAATTTGGAGAAACGCGTATCCAGTTCTTCCGGATCTTCTACCTTCGTGATGATCAGAACGATGCATTCGGAATTCAGCGGAATTGCCTCGATCATCAACGGGATGTCTTCCGCTTCAAAACCGCATTCGTAAGCGGCCTGACGCATCATATCACGAAACAGGGTTTTGGCTTTCTCGGTGCCATAGGCAAGCTCGCTGATCTTCAGCTCACGGGTTGCCAGATCCTCTCTCGTAAGAGTACAGCGGATCTGGTGCTCATTTACTTTTTCTATTTTCATACGATGATCACATCCTTTTTACCATATAATAAAAGTTCTAAATCTGCCATCGAGTACCTCTGATGACAGCTTTGTCCGATAACTACCTGTATCTTATACTTTGCGTCAATTTTAGTCAATAGTGTGCATAAAGTGTTTAAAAATTTTTAATAAATTTAGAATTTACTTGCTTTTTTGTCATATTGTGGCTATAATTAAACTACAAGATGTCTCCGGATAGTCGGCACAGAGAGGAGGCAATGTATAGAATTTCATAAATAACATCTTTCTCTCCTGAATTCTTTTGAAGGGAGAGAGTCTTATAGGCCATGTGCCTGATCATAAACCATATCTTGTTTCTATATTTCACAATTATAATTCACAGGGAATGAGTAGGTTATACAGTTATTTTATTTATTTTTGCATGTCTGGGATATCTTGGAAACGATTCGGCGCTCTATATATCTTATGCTGTTAGTATATCACAATGCTCTTTTTGGCAAACTAAATTTTAGGATGATATCGGATCAAAACACGAGATTGCAGGCTGATTATGCTGATTTCGACGCATAGACGGCAAGACTTATGTCAATTGTCAGGACTCTGGATAAGATTATGGAGGTTTCCCGCTCCACGGGTTCGTATAAGTTTGAGACCGATTGATCTAAGATATGGCAAAGCGTCTGAAAAGTTTTAGTTCATCCCATGCAGTGCAAAAGACCGCGCCGCGTGGGATGACAAAAGTATAAGAAGTGCGTTAA
Organism: uncultured Lachnospiraceae bacterium; assembly: GCA_947644545.1. Classification (GTDB taxonomy): domain Bacteria; phylum Bacillota; class Clostridia; order Lachnospirales; family Lachnospiraceae; genus UBA3282. The sequence goes on along the minus strand of CANRZW010000001.1, from coordinate 199,483 downwards.
GTCATTTTTCTGCCGAAAATTGTCAAAATAATAATGACTGAAAGAGAATAGTTTGTTATAATGAGGACGGTCAGAAAGGAGCTGGATAAATGAAAAAAATAATTCCGGTACTAATAGCGATCGCTCTTATTGTTGTGATCGGGGCGGTTGGCTTTGGAGCCAGGCTGATGGAGAAATATTCGTATTCGAAGGAACGAGCTGATCTGACGAAATATTTTGATGTCAGAGGCGAGGGAGACGTGCCTGTTATCTTACAGGATGAACGGATTGAAGAACATGCAAGACTTATGGACGGTGTATGCTATTTTGACTTTGCGACCGTGCATAAATATTTTAACGATAGATTCTTTGAAGATAAGAAGGAGGGGCTGCTTCTGTATGTACTGCCGGAGGCCGTTGTCAGTTCACAGATCGGTACGCAGACGGTATCTGTAGGCGGGGAGGAAAGCAGCAGAGAATATACGATTGCCAGATATGAGGGTGAGACCTTGTATGTGGCGGTTGATTTTGTGAAGGAGTACGCCAATTTTTCCTATGCTTTGTACGGGAATCCGGACCGGATGCAGGTCTATACGGAGTGGAATGCCCGTCAGACGGCCACGATCCTGAAGGATACCCAGGTGCGCTATCAGGGCGGCGTTAAGAGCGATATTCTGACCGATGTCCCGAAGGGAACGGAAGTGATCATACTGGAAGAGATGGAGAACTGGAGCAAGGTCAAGACGGAGGACGCTTTTATCGGCTATGTGGAGAATAAGCGGCTCGGCGAGCAGACGACAGTGGAACCGACGCCGGTGACAGATTACATGGAACCGGTATATACGTCTCAGACAAGAGATCATAAGATTAACCTGGCCTGGCATGTAGTTGCCAGTCCGACAGGCAATGATACGCTGATTCCGTTGCTGCAGGGGACGAAGAGCATTAATGTGGTATCGCCTACATGGTTCGCTTTGAGCGACAACGCCGGGAACTTCACCAGCTTTGCTTCCGAGAATTATGTGAACACGGCGCATGATATGGGATTGGAAGTATGGGCGCTTGTTGATAATTTCAGTCATGAAGGAATCGACATGTATGAGCTGCTGGCAGGATGGAGCACCAGACAGTATCTGATCAATGGCCTGATCGATGCGGCTATCCAATATAATCTGGACGGGATCAACATAGACTTTGAGAATATCAGCCTGGACGCAGGGGAGCCTTACATCGAATTCATCAGAGAGCTGTCCATTCCCTGCAGACAGAATGGGATTGTGCTCTCGGTGGATAATTATGTGCCGATGGGATACACGGATCATTATGACAGGGAAGAGCAGGGCGTCGTTGCGGATTATGTCATTGTCATGGGTTATGACGAACACTATAAGGGCAGTGAGAAGGCAGGATCGGTAGCATCCATTGATTTCGTAGAAAAGGGAATCGCGGATACCGTAGCCCAGGTGCCGGCCAATAAGGTGATCAATGCAATCCCGTTCTATACGAGGATCTGGGAGACGAAGGGAACTGCGGTGGACAGCCAGGCCGTGGGGATGGAGGCGGCTAAGCAGTATCTTGCGGATCATGGCATTACTACCACATGGGATGAGAAGACCTGTCAGAATTACGGTGAGTATCAGACGGGCGACAGCTATATTCAGGTATGGATGGAGGATGAGGAATCCATCCGGGTGAAACTAAACATTATGAACAAATACCAAATTGCGGGCGTGGCGGAATGGCAGCTCGCCTTCGCGGTAGATTCTATCTGGGATGTGATCGCGGAATATATGAATCAGTAACGCAATATAACAGGCTGGCGGTATGTTTCCGGCATATCTTTCATATGCATTTATTAATGGAACTGGTGTTAGGAATGGAGTATGAAAGGGAGAAATCCGGAAGCGTATGAGTGCCTGCTCAGAACGGCGCTGCTCGTGCTTATGCTTGTATCTGTTTATTTTATTGTACGCGGAGGCGCCAGGATGACGTCCTCCAGGCAGGTGGAGACAAAGGATGCCCGGCCGTGCGTGATTATCGATGCCGGACATGGCGGAGCCGATCCCGGCAAAGTCAGTGTTGACGGCAGCCTGGAGAAAGACATTAATCTGGTGATCGCGCAAAAGCTGCAGAAATTTCTGCTGATGCAGGATGTGGATGCGGTGCTGACCAGAGAATCGGATGCCGGACTGTATGAGGAAGGCGCATCAAATAAGAAAGTACAGGATATGAAGAACCGGGTTGAACTGATCGAGCAGCGTCAGCCGGAACTGACGATCAGCATTCATCAGAACAGCTATCATGAAGAATATGTCCACGGTGCGCAGGTATTCTACTATGCGAACAGCGAGAAGAGCAGGAAGCTGGCCGAGATGATCCAACAGACTATGGCGTTGGAGTTGGATAAGGATAATGCCAGACAGGCTAAGTCCAATGACAGTTATTATCTTTTGAAGAAAACTTCCACACCGATCGTGATCGTGGAATGTGGATTTTTGTCAAATTATGAGGAAGCGCAGAAGCTGTCTTCGGAGTTGTATCAGGAGAAGGTCGCATGGGCGATTCATATGGCAGTCATGCAGTATCTGAACGGTGAGCAGGATGAATAGTTTCCTCCGATAAGAAATTAGGAAGATGGGATAAGACTTGGAGACGAAAATAGTCCGAATGACAGAAGAATATGTGGATCAGGAACTGATCCGGGAAGCAGGAAGGATTATCAGAGAAGGCGGGCTGGTTGCATTTCCTACGGAGACCGTATATGGATTGGGAGGAGATGCATTGAATCCGTTGTCTTCCAGAAAAATATATGCGGCGAAGGGAAGACCGTCGGATAATCCGCTGATCGTACATATCGCTAATCTGGATGATCTTGCGCCGATTGTGAGAGAGGTGCCGGAAAGCGCAAGGAAACTGGCAGATCACTTTTGGCCGGGGCCGCTTACGATGATCCTGCACAAGTCAGAGCGTGTTCCCCATGAGACAACGGGAGGACTCGATACGGTAGCCGTGCGAATGCCGGCCAACCGGATCGCACAGCAGATGATTCTGGCGGCAGGCGGCTATGTGGCGGCTCCCAGCGCGAACCGCTCGAGCAGGCCGAGCCCTACGATCGCGAAGTATGTGGCAGAGGATTTAGGCGGCAGGGTCGAGATGATCATTGATGGAGGAGATGTCGAGATCGGTCTGGAATCTACGATCGTTGATCTGACATCGGACAGCCCCATGATTCTTCGCCCTGGATATATTACCAGGCAGAAGTTAGAGGAAGTGCTGTGTGAAGTGGAAGAGGACAGTACAATCCTGAAAGCGGATTCCGGACAGGCGCCCAAAGCTCCGGGGATGAAATACAGACATTATGCACCGAAAGGAGAGCTGACGGTTGTGAAAGGCACGGAAGCAGACGTGGTGCGGTATATTAATGAGCAGTGTCGGCTTCATAGAGCGAAGAGCAAAAAAACAGGTGTTATATCTACGGATGAAACACAGACTCTCTATCGTGTTGATGTGTGCAGGAGTGTGGGAGGCAGAGAAGACGAGCAGACGATTGCGAGAGAATTATATCGTGTGTTACGGGAGTTTGACGATGATGAGGTGGAGATCATTTATGCCGAGGCCTTCAAGGATTCCGGCATTGGACAAGCGATCATGAACAGACTGATCAAGGCGGCGGGCTATCGGATTGTCAGTGTATAGGGATAGTTAGTACAAAGTTTAAAATATAAAATATCAGGAGGTATTTAATTATGATAGCAATTGGAAGTGATCACGGTGGATTTGAATTGAAGGAAGTCGTGACGGCTCATTTGCAAGAGAAAGGGATTGCGTATAAAGATTTTGGGTGTTATGGAAAAGATTCCTGTGATTATCCGATCTTTGGACGTGCTGTTGCCGAGGCAGTGGCTGCCGGAGAATACGAGAAGGGCATTGTGATCTGTACTACAGGTATTGGTATTTCGATCACAGCTAACAAAATAAAAGGGGTGCGCTGCGCACTCTGTTCGGACACGCTGACGGCACAGATGACCAGACTGCACAACGACGCAAATGTGCTTGCCATGGGCGGCGGTATCGTGGGACCGAATCTCGGGGTCAGCATTGTAGATGCTTTCCTGCAGACGGAGTTCTCCGAGGAGGAGAAGCACGTAAGAAGAATAAGCTTGATCGAACAGCAGTAATACGGTCGAGTGCGGAGGGGTTTATGAGTGGCAAGCGGAACGTGATTGTCGGTATATGGATTCTTATGCTGGCGCTTCTGCTTCCTGTCACGGTACAGGCAACAGAAGAGACCAGAAAGAAGATTGATCAGGCAGAGAAAGAGAAAAGAGAGGCAGAATCCAAACTGGACGAGACGGAGGAAAATCTTGACAAGCTGAACGAACAGAAAGATTCTCTGCAGGGTGCGTTGTCAACTCTGAATACAGAATTGTCTCAGGTGAGTAATAATCTGAGTGATCTGGAAATGAAGATCACGGAGAAGGAAGCCGAGATCAGGGATTTGAACGAGGAGATTGCGAGAGTAGAGGATGAGCTGGCGACTGCGATCCTCTTGAAAGATGAGCAGTATGAGGCAATGAAGCAGCAGATCAAGTTTATCTATGAAAGAAGCGATTATCTGTATTTGGAGCTGTTCTTTTCGGCGGGAAGTTTCTCGGATTTTCTGAATAAGAATAATTATATTGAACAGCTGTCTTCCTATGAAGAAAAGGTTCTGCAGGACTATAAGGATGCGCAGGCGGCGATGGAGGCGAAGGAAGCGGAACTGCATCTGGCAATGGAAAGGCTCGAGGAAGATATGGGACAGCTGGATGAATATAAAGTGCAGGTGGTGGCAGAACAGAGCCGTGTGTCGGGTCTTGTCAGCAAGACATCGAACTCGATCAATGCGACCGCAAGCCAGATCTCGGAAGCGGAAGCAACGGCGCTTGCCTATGAGCAGGAGATCAAGGAACAGGAAGAAAATATTACGGCGCTGAAAGCGAAGCTGGCAGAAGAGATCCGGATGGCAGAATTGGCGTCACAGTCAAGCTGGCGGGATATTTCGGAGGTGAGTTTCGCGGAAGGAGATCGGTACCTTCTGGCGAATCTGATTTACTGCGAAGCAGGCGGTGAGCCTTACAGCGGGCAGGTGGCCGTGGGGGCAGTCGTGATGAACAGAGTATTGAGCTCCGTCTTTCCGAATACAGTAACTGGTGTTATATATCAATCCAGGCAGTTTTCACCGGTAGCCAGTGGGCGGCTGGCACTGGCGCTGGCGGAAGGCAGGGCAACTTCCAGCTGTTATCAGGCGGCAGACGAGGTCATGAAAGGCAGTACCAATGTGGGCAGCTGTGTCTATTTCAGGACACCGGTTGATGGGGTGACTCCCAAGTACAGGATCGGAGGGCATATCTTCTATTAAGTACATAAGAAGATAAATTTTAAGAGAACGAATGAAATTTAAAACGTTCCTGTGAATTGACAATTTGAGTTGGCAATTCACAGGAACGTTATTTTGGCAAAGGGAAAGTATCATCAATAAAAGGCATTCCTATAGAGTTCGGTCGGCTTCTGCAGCCTGGGAAATTCTCCACGATAGATGATCTGCAGCAGATTGTCCAGCCGCAGCAGGGCAGTGTCAAGCAGCTCTTCGGAGAGGATGCCGGAGCGTCTGGCGGTGACCAGTTCGTCCAGATCCACCACTTTCACGAAGCCGTCGGGATAGACGATTACATCGACGAGAAGGTCCGTGAACACATAGGTATCGGTATCCGGGTCACAGGTATGATCGACGATATCGCAGTACCAGAAGGTCATGGAATCGTCGTCTCTGTAAAAACGGCTGATCTTAAAGCCTTCCGACAGATAGTAACAGGAGAAACCATGATGCAGGTCCTTACGCGGTTTCAGCGTATGCCAGCCAGTTACGATGATCTGTTCGTCCCGGTAGAGGATGCGGTCGTCCTTCAAGAGAATGCATTCAGCGGGGATAAGTCTTTTGCGGTATAAGATCGGATTTGACATAATACCTCCTTTGGGTGCCGGTCATCCGGGAAATGTCATATCTCTTTCGGTAATACTTTGATTAAGAATATTTTGACACAGGCAGTGGGAAAAAGTCAATGTAATTCACAATTTTACTGGACATAAACAAGGGAAATGAGTATAATTTGATAAGCGGGTATTCTTTACCATGCGATAATTAAATTGTGTCGTGCAGGAAGCATTATGAACGCTGCATGACAGGAGATTTGAAGAAGGGAAGAGCAGTGAAATATAATAGAAATGTTTATCAGGCGCTTACGATGATAACGCAGTTCGGTATTAATATGCTGGTTCCTATTTTTCTATGCTCTTTTGCGGGTATGTTTCTTGACCGGAAGTTCGGCACTTCTTTCTGGATGATTCTGTTGTTTTTTGTCGGTACGCTGGCGGGTTTCACGAATGTGTTCCGGTTTGCGAAGCGGATCTATGAGACGCCGGCGGTGACGCGCAGGCGCAGCACGACGACCGTTCATGGCAGCGAAGAAGGCGGGACGGCAGATTCGCGGCAGAGGCTTACGGATGATCAGGATACGCAGAAGCGAGGCGAGTTATGAAGAAGAGAATTGACCCGACGCTGTTTGAGCTTTGTCTGGGTATTGTCCTGTACGGTATTGTGTTTCAGCTTGTTTTACTTCTCTTTTCAAGGGAGTTCTCATACAGTGCAGGGTTGTGGATTGGGATCGTGCTTGCGGTGGCAGGCGCGGTACATATGTGGTGGTCTCTGAACAGAGGGCTTGATCAGGCGGCCAGGGGAGCGGCGAAGACGGTGGGCGCCAACAGCCTGATCCGATATTTTGTGCTGGTGGCGATTATGATCGTGCTGATCTATACGGATTTCGCCAATCCGATCTTTGCATTCTGCGGTTACATGGGTATGAAGGTGTCGGCTTATATGAATCCGTGGATGAAAAGGCTGAATGCGAAAGTGTTTAAAATATAACGGTTTATCCGGGGGAAGGATTTCGGAAAGACGGTTATTTTAAAAAATATTAAAATCTTAGTGTAAGGGGGTGAAAGTATGGGACAGGGAATTATGTTATCTGCAAGCCAGGAGATCGACTTTATGATCCATGGGGTTTTTTCCTATGAATTATTCGGCCAGACTGTATGGATAACGACCACCCATGTGTGCGTGTTGATCGTCATGCTTGTGATCATCGGGTTTAGTATCGCCGCAGGGCGGGCCGTGAAACATGCATCGGACGTTCCGGGTACTTTCCAGAATATCGCAGAGATGGTAGTGGAGATGCTTGATAAGATGATTGGCGGCGTTATGGGTAAGTTCAGCCCCGGATTCCGCAATTACATCGGCACGATCTTCATTTTTATCTTACTCAGCAATATTTCCGGATTGTTTGGATTACGGCCGCCCACGGCGGATTACGGCGTGACGCTGGCGCTCGGTATCATAACATTTACGCTGATTCACTTTAACAAGTTTAAGCATCAGAAAGTCAAAGGCGTTATCGCAGGTTTATGTGATCCGTGGCCGATTTGGGCGCCGATCAATGTAATCGGTGACGTGGCTGTGCCGATATCGTTATCCTTGCGTTTGTTCGCAAATGTACTGTCCGGCACGGTTATGCTGGCGCTTGTCTATGGTCTGCTCTCTAAGATCGCGATCGTATGGCCTGCGGCTCTGCATGTGTATTTCGATTTGTTTTCCGGTGCGATCCAGACATATGTGTTCTGTATGTTGACTATGACATATATTACTGATGCCTGCACGACGGGAGAATAGATTAGCTGGCTTTTTTTACTTTTTATCATACCATTTTTAAATTATAAGACTAAAAGGAGGAAAATAAAAATGGGAGAATTTAACACAAACTTTATTTTAGGATGTTCGGCAATCGGCGCAGGTCTTGCGGTTATCGCAGGTATCGGACCTGGTGTTGGTCAGGGTATTGCGGCTGGTCACGCTGCAGCGGCAGTGGGAAGAAATCCGGGCGCCAAGTCAGATGTTACTTCTACGATGCTGCTGGGCCAGGCCGTTGCAGAGACGACCGGTCTGTATGGTCTGTTGATCGCGATGCTGCTCCTGTTCGTAAAACCTTTAGTACCCTAAGAGATGGAGTCGTACTAAGACTGCAAAGAACATGCATTTTCCCAGGCTGTGACAAAGACGTGATAAGGAACGCCGCTGATCAGCGCGGGAAAGTAAACATTCACGGAAAGGAGGTACAAGGGTTTGAATATAGTAGCTACACAGATGGTGATGGCGGCTGCCCAGATGGAGCCCAGGCTTTTTGATTTGGATATGCAGCTGCTGAGCGATGCAGTGTTAATGATCATCGCTGTGTTTGCGTTGTTCTTGATCGCGTCCCACTCCCTGTTTAATCCGGTACGGAATATGATGCAGGGAAGGCAGGAACGGATCAAGAACGAACTGGACACGGCTGCGGCTGATATGGCGCAGGCGAAGGCGTTGAAGGAAGAATACGAGACCAAGCTAAGAGAGATCAACAAGGAAGCGGAAGAGATCCTTGGTGAAGCGCGCAAGAAGGCGCTGGCAAACGAGAATAAGATCGTTTCGGAAGCAAAAGAAGAAGCTGCCAGGATCATTGAGAGAGCCGGCGTGGAAGCTGAACTGGAGAGAAATAAGGCTGCGGATGAAGTGAAGCGCGAGATGGTAGTACTGGCATCCCTGATGGCAGGCAAGGTTGTGAATGCCGCTATCGATACGACTGTTCAGGACACTTTGATCGAAGAAACTTTGAAAGAAATGGGTGAGAGCACATGGCTAAGCTAATTTCGAAGACATATGGCGACGCGCTCTTTGAGCTTGCGGTAGAGCAGGGCAAAGTGGACGCGTTATTGAAAGAAATAGAGCAGCTTCAGCATGTGCTTTCAGAGAATGAGGAATTTGGCAGACTGATGAATCATCCGAAGATCATCAAGGAGGAGAAGATTCAGGTTGCCAAAAATGTGTTTGAAGGCAGGATGTCAGATGAGCTGCTGGGATTTCTGACTATCATCATCTCCAAAGACCGCTACAGGGACATTGATGCGATCCTCGACTATTTTGTAGCAGAGGTAAAGCAGTATAAGGGAATCGGGGTTGCCACTGTGACCACGGCCGTTCCCCTGCGGGTGGAACAGAGAATGAAGATTGAGCAGAGGCTGCTCGATACGACTTCTTATAAGAAGATGGAGATGAATTATCTGTTGGATAAGTCTCTGATCGGCGGTATGGTGATCCGTATCGGTGACAGAGTGGTGGACAGCAGTATCAGTACAAAATTAAACGAACTGCAGAAGGAATTGCTGAAAGTTCAGTTATAAACCAAAATTTAGAAGAAAGGTGCGTATGATCCATGAATTTAAGACCAGAAGAGATCAGTTCAGTCATAAAGGATCAAATCAAGAGATATGCCGCAGACCTTGAAGTATCCGATGTGGGTACGGTCATCCAGGTTGCCGACGGTATTGCTCGTGTGCACGGACTTGAGAATGCCATGCAGGGAGAACTTCTGGAGTTCCCCGGCGAGGTTTACGGTATGGTACTTAACCTGGAAGAAGACAATGTTGGTGCGGTTCTTCTCGGAAGCCAGCACAACATCAATGAGGGGGATATCGTAAAGACTACAGGACGAGTGGTAGAGGTGCCTGTAGGTGACTGCATGCTCGGGCGTGTTGTGAATGCCCTTGGACAGCCGATTGACGGCAAAGGGCCGATCCAGACTGATAAATATCGTAAAATTGAGAGAGTTGCATCCGGCGTTATTACAAGAAAATCTGTAGACACTCCGCTGCAGACAGGTATCAAGGCTATCGATGCCATGGTTCCGATCGGAAGAGGACAGCGTGAGCTGATCATCGGTGACAGACAGACCGGTAAGACAGCGATCGCGATCGATACCATTATCAATCAGAAGGGACAGGGTGTGAAGTGTATCTATGTTGCCATAGGACAGAAGGCTTCTACCGTTGCTTCTATTGTTAAGACCCTGACAGAGTACGGTGCAATGGGCTACACCACCGTAGTTGCCGCTACGGCCAGTGAGCTTGCGCCGTTGCAGTACATAGCTCCTTATTCCGGCTGTGCTATCGGTGAAGAGTGGATGGAGAACGGTGAAGACGTACTGGTAGTCTATGACGACTTAAGTAAACACGCTACGGCTTATCGTACACTCTCCCTGCTGCTCAAGAGACCGCCGGGACGTGAGGCATATCCGGGTGATGTATTCTATCTGCATTCCAGATTGCTGGAGCGTGCAGCAAGAATGAATGAAGAGTACGGCGGCGGTTCCCTGACGGCGCTCCCGATCATCGAGACGCAGGCAGGCGACGTTTCCGCTTATATTCCGACTAATGTTATCTCTATTACTGACGGACAGATCTATCTGGAGACTGAAATGTTCAACTCCGGTTTCAGACCGGCTGTTAACGCGGGCCTTTCCGTATCCCGTGTAGGTGGATCCGCACAGATCAAGGCGATGAAGAAGATTGCGGCGCCGATCCGTACGGAGCTGGCGCAGTACCGTGAGCTGGCAGCATTCTCTCAGTTCGGTTCCGAGCTGGATGCCGACACTAAGGAGAAGCTGGCACAGGGTGAGCGAATCAAGGAAGTATTGAAGCAGTCTCAGTACCAGCCCATGCCGGTACAGTATCAGGTTATCATCATTTATGTGGTGACAGGTAAGTATCTGATCGATATCCCGGTTGAGGATGTTACCAGATTTGAGCAGGAGCTGTTCGAGTTCCTGGATACCAAATATCCTGAGGTGCCGAATGCGATCGCACAGGAGAAGCAGATTTCCGATGAGACAGATGCGAAGCTGAAGCAGGCGGTGGAAGAATTCAAGGCGCAGTTTAAATTTTAATTGAGTAGAAAGAAGGTGACGCTATGGCCTCAATGAGAGACATTAAAAGGCGTAAAGGCAGTATCCAGAGTACTCAGCAGATTACTAAAGCCATGAAACTTGTTTCTACCGTTAAACTGCAGAGGGCAAAACAGCGTGCGGAGCAGTCCAAGGCATACTTCAACTGTATGTACGAGACGGTGACTTCCATGCTGGCCCGCACCGGAGGGTTGAATCATCCGTATTTGAGAGCAGGCCAGTCCGGTAAAAAGGCAGTGATCGTGATCACTTCCAACAGAGGTCTTGCAGGCGGCTATAACTCTAACATCGTCAAGCTGATCACAAAGGGGGAGTTCCGCAAGGAAGACCTTGAGATCTATGCGATCGGCAAGAAGGGTAAGGATGCGTTGCAGCGAGGTGGTTATCATATCGTGATGAACAATCCGGACATCATCGAGGAACCGTCCTATGTGGATGCGATGGCCATTACCGAACAGCTGTTGAAATCTTATGCGGACGGTGAGGTGGGAGAGATCTATCTGGCCTATACCGGATTCAAGAACACGGTCGTGCACGTGCCGACTCTATTAAAGCTTCTTCCCGTGGAAGTACCGAAGGAAGGGGAAGGTGTGCAGAGTGCGGGCAGCCGGGCGATGATGAATTTCGAGCCGGAGGACGAAGAGGCGCTGAATATGATCATCCCGAAATATGTTACCAGCCTGATCTACGGTGGTCTGGTAGAAGCGGCAGCCAGCGAGAACGGTGCGAGAATGCAGGCAATGGATTCCGCAACAAGCAATGCTGAGGAAATGATAGATCAGCTATCACTGATGTACAACAGAGCACGTCAGGGATCTATTACGCAGGAATTAACAGAAATTATTGCAGGTGCAAACGCAATATCATAAGAGATGGAGAAACTAGGAAGTTTTGTACGGACTGCAAAGCACACAGTCTGACCAAACGAAAAGCGCAGATTCTTCCGCGATGTGAGCAGATGCACATTAGATTAATAAAATGAGTGAAAGGAAAGAGAGATGGCAGAAGTAAAGACAAGTGAAAATCTTGGAAAAATCACTCAGATCATCGGTGCTGTACTTGATATAAAGTTTTCGGCGGGCAATATGCCGGAGATCAATGACGCGATCAAGATTCCTCTGAAGGACGGTAAGGAACTGGTTGTGGAGGTATCACAGCATCTGGGTGACGATACGGTAAGATGTATCGCTATGGGTTCTACCGACGGACTTGTGAGAGGCATGGATGCGGTTGCAACAGGCGCGCCCATCACGGTTCCGGTCGGTGAAAATACATTGGGACGTATCTTCAACGTTTTGGGCCAGCCAATCGACAATATTGAAGCGCCTACGGATGTGTTCTATGAGCCGATCCACAGACCCGCGCCGAAGTTTGAAGAGCAGGCTACGGAGACGGAGCTTCTGGAGACGGGTATTAAGGTCGTTGACCTGCTGTGCCCTTATCAGAAGGGTGGTAAGATCGGACTGTTCGGCGGCGCCGGTGTAGGTAAGACGGTATTGATTCAGGAGCTGATCCGTAATATCGCGACAGAGCATGGCGGATATTCCGTGTTCACCGGTGTTGGCGAGCGTACAAGAGAAGGTAACGACCTGTACCATGAGATGAGAGAGTCAGGCGTTATCGATAAGACAACGATGGTGTTCGGACAGATGAACGAGCCGCCGGGAGCCAGAATGAGAGTGGGTCTGACCGGTCTGACAATGGCAGAGTATTTCCGTGACAAGGGCGGTAAGGACGTGCTGTTATTCATTGACAATATTTTCCGTTTTACACAGGCAGGTTCCGAGGTATCCGCGCTGCTTGGCCGTATGCCTTCCGCGGTTGGTTACCAGCCTACGCTGCAGACGGAGATGGGCGCGCTGCAGGAGCGTATTACGTCCACCAAGAGTGGGTCCATCACTTCCGTACAGGCCGTATATGTGCCTGCGGATGACTTGACTGACCCGGCTCCGGCTACCACATTCGCTCATCTGGATGCGACTACCGTATTGTCCAGATCGATCGTTGAACTTGGTATCTATCCGGCAGTTGACCCGCTTGAGTCTACCTCCAGAATCCTGGATCCCAGGATTGTTGGTCAGGAGCATTATGAAGTTGCCAGAGGCGTGCAGGAAATCTTGCAGAAATATAAAGAATTACAGGATATTATCGCGATTCTTGGTATGGACGAACTTTCCGAGGAAGATAAGCTGGTTGTTTCCCGTGCGAGAAAGGTACAGAGATTCCTGTCTCAGCCGTTCTTCGTAGCAGGACAGTTTACGGGCCTGGAAGGTAAGTATGTGCCGATCGCCGAGACGATCCGCAGCTTTAAGGAGATCCTGGAAGGTAAGCATGACGACGTTCCGGAGAGTTATTTCCTGAATGCAGGCAGCATAGACGATGTGCTTGCACGGGTAAAATAGAGAATGCATGTAACTTGCATCTCGGTAATATGGCAACGTCTGATGTTAGATGAAAGCAGGTAATATATGGCTGATGATAGAAATTTTACATTAAAAATTATCACACCGGACAGGGTTTTCTATGAGGAAGAAGTATCCATGGTGGAATTCAACACGGTGGAAGGTGAAGTCGGCGTCTATAAGGATCATATTCCAATGACGATGATCATTGCACCGGGGATTCTGACGATCACGAAGGATGGCGAAGTGAAGGAAGCTGCTCTGCATGCAGGCTTTACAGAAGTGCTGCAGGATAAGGTGACCATTCTGGCAGAGATCATAGAGTGGCCGTCAGAGATTGATGTGTCCCGTGCCGAGAATTCCAAATCCCGTGCGGAGGAGCGCATCAGAGAACATGCTCCGGGAACGGACATGAACAGGGCAGAATTGTCCTTGAAGCGTGCGGTAGCCAGAATAGAAGCTGTTCGGAAATAGGAAAGGCAAAGAAGAACAAAGATACACAAAGAGAAAGGCGGGAGTGATCCCGCCTTTTAAGTGCGCCTCCTTTTCCGGATAAACAGGATCAGGGCGCCGGTAACGCTAGTGGCAAGAATAATGGCCAGAACAAGAATAACACTGGTTATAGAATCATTCCCCCAGCTGCGGGTTGCAGGTTCGACAGTAGCTGACGAAGCCTTTCCTCCGGATTGCAGGTCAATATAAGCGATCGCGTAAGGCGAGAATCTGTCAGTTGAGAATGTGATCGTGTCCGGATCTTTATCTTCATCGACAAGCTCCGCAAATTCCTGACTGCCGTCCTCGTTGGTATGCATTCTCAGGATATAGAATTTCCGGTTCTCCTCTTTCAGATGCTCAGGCAGATTCAGTACGATCTTAAGCGCCTGGGGAAGTCTGGTGTACATCTGCGTTTCCTTTTGACTGGACTCCATAAGCGATACTTCAAAGAACTGGCCGATCTGCATCCCCCGGATCTTATTTTCTTCAAAGAATTCGACGGTTTCGGGTAATTCCTCTCCATCGGTGCGGTCAATATGGAAGTTGATAGCGACCGGTCTCTTACCCAGCAGCATTTCTATTTTATGGTTCCGGTTCAAAATATAGTCGACTGCAATCTCAAAGTTTTTGACACTGGAATTGTCGTAAAAGCTGCCGGAAAATGTTTCCTGTGAGTTGTCGGCGAAATCATTGTGGATCGTTACCTGCAGATCACCGGTCTGCAGGGCAGCGGATAATAGTTCCCGATCGTTCTTCTCGTCGATCAGCCTTTCAGCATCTGCTACAGAGGTATTGAGATATTGCAGGGTACCGGTCAAAACCTCTGTCTTGTTCTCCTCAGGCTGTTTATTGGTTCTATTCTTTGGGCCTTCCGGCAGAAAGGAAGTATCGATCCCTCCGGTATCTTCTGGTTCCGGGTTTGGGGATTTGCCGGAGGAAGAACCACTATCTGCGGGCTTGGGAAGCTCTGCAAAATCAGCCGTAATGCTGTGATCATTCCGTACGTCCGTAAAACTGTAGGAAGAAACGGGACCAATCGAGATTCCGTCTATGTATACCGTACTGATACTGTAACCGTCTTTGGGGGTAATCGTATATAGAATCCCGGATCCCTGTGTGATTGTGGTTCTTCCTTCCGGAGTGACGGTGCCGTTTGCGGTGGAGGCAGAGGCAGTGATCGTATAAATAACGGCTCCTTCCATTTCAAAGGCGGCTACCAGATTCCTGTCGCGGTCAATCTCATTTACGGTATATTCCGGATTGGGATTGACCATAATTCCGTTCTCAAACCATCCGGCAAAGCGGTATCCTGATTTGGGAACAGCTGTTATCTTGATACTATTTCCTCTCTCATAGGTGCCCTGGCCGGATACGGTACCGGAATCCGCCGGGGAACAGCCAAGAGTAAGGCTGAATTTGCTCTGTGTAAATACGGCAGTGATATCGTGAGACTTCGTGATATTGTTGAGCGAGAAGCTGGCATCTCTGCTGAGGACCGCGTTGTCTTCCACCCAGCTGTCGAAACGATAGCCATCCTTTGGAACGGCTTCCAGGGTGATGCTCTCGCCAAAACCGACCGTCCGGCTTTCGGTGACCGTGCCGGCATTGCTGTTGTTGGTATTAATATTGATCCGGCAGCTGACCGGTTTGAAGACGGCAGTGTATGTCCTGTTATTGCGTATATTATCCGCCACAAACTGAGAATTGGTGGAAACGATCCTGTTGTCCAAAGACCAGCCCTCGAAGACAAATCCGTTGTGGGGCGCCGCCGTGAGCAGGACATAGCCGCCCTCCTCGACAACCCCGCTCCCGTATACACTGCCGCCGTTATCGGGAGAGGCATTTACCTGTATGAAATAGCTTGACTTCAGTAAGGAGACAAGCGCCGTTGCGCTGTGAGCGCTGTCCTGCCGGGAGACCGCTTTCACGATCAGAGCGGTGGAAGTCTCGTCCGAAGCGATATTCAGTATGCCGCCGGCGTCGATAAAGGTATTTCCGCTCAACTGTCCGGCAACGCTCCAGGCCACTTCTCTGCTGAAATTGTTCTCGCCGGTGACGGAAGCTGTGAACCTGCAGGTTGAGTTTTTGGCAGCTACGGTCGTGGCGGGGGAGATGCTGACAGATCTGATTACGGGTGCAGTCTGGACCGGTTTTCTGATTTCCAGAGACAGATCGACCTGAACACCGTGCTCAAAGTACGGATCCGACAGATCACCAAACAAAAGAAAGGCGCTGTAAGTTCCGGGGGCAAGGGAAGTATTGGCTGATACCGTAAAAGTACGGGACTCTCCGGGAGCCAGAGAGAAGTTGTCAGGAGCGTCTACGGTAATACAGTCATTGCGATCGGATTCATACCACAGAAGTTCGATATTGCCGGATCCTTCATTGGCCAGGACGATGCTTTGTGCTGACACGAGACTGTTCTGTTCCAGAGAACCGAAATGGATCCGGCTCTGTTCCGTTGTCAGAGTATATTCGGCGGCACGTATGCCGGAATCCTCCTTCGCCGGATTTCCGCTATCGGATAAAGAAACGCCGGGATCGACCGAAGCGGCATGGCTAGGGAGAATATTGCAGAAGAAAAATGTCAGTATCAATAAATATGCCGTAAAACGGCGGGTCATTTTGTGCCTCATTTATGCCTCCTTCCCAATACAAATCTTCTTATTTATACCATATCATGAATAGAATACGCGTTCAATTACAAAAGGTGCGCTGTCATAACTTTTTCTGCGCCGTTGTGATTCATGGCATGGCCGGTCATGGTAACCATGCGCCTTTCCCTGTATGATGCATATGATAGAATAAAAAGACACAAATTCTATTAATCGCAGAGCAGAAATTGGAATTCTGCTTGCGTCCTCAGCATAAAGCGCTTCGGAATGGAGGAAGAAAATGAATCAATCCAGAATATTACCTTTCTATATGGCATACCCGCTGCCGATGTATTATCAGCAGGAGGACAGTGTGACACGTGACCTGGAATATCTGCAGCAGATGTATCCGGCACAGGCAAAAAAACTGCAGAAGGAGATCGTAGAGACATTGGACCACATTGATTATGAGGGCAGCATGATCTATGACGAATATCCGGATAAATGGCAGATTTACAGACTGACACAAACGGTCACGGATAAGATCAGAAAGTCCGGCGAAGGGGAGCCGGTGGCAGAAGATTGGAATAAAACGGCGGAATTTATCCAGATACTCCTGTGTTATGAGATTTATAGAAGACGCCACTCCAATAGGAACGGAATCTTAAAATTTTAGTTGAGCTTTTGCGGTATTCTTATTACAATAGAAACAGACTGTATCAGTATAACTGCCAGAGGGGCCGCGTAAAACAGGCAGGCTTATGGACAGTGCAGTGACAGGAGGCAGGATGAAGGAAGAACTCAGGAAGCTTTTGGCGGATACTGTGAATGAAGGCTTGTACCGGATCACGATCAGTAATCCCAGAAAGAAGGACAAAGCGTTTAAAATAAAGATACGGCCGGTCATGGTAAAGGGAGAAGTCTTTTTTCAGGAGACACTGTATGAAGGCACGAAGGTGTTTCATGAAAATCGGAAGGCCATGAGCATGATCGAACGCGTAGAGGAACTGCTCGCCTTGGATTTCAAACAATGCGAAGTGGAGCACAGAGAGTGCAGAGCAACGGTTTTGGTCAGTAAGAAGGGTAAGATCACGGTCAGCAGGAAGAGAACAAAGGAAGCCGAAACAGGATCGGAAGCGGCAAGTCAGCTGCGGATGGCGCACAACAGGACAAAGAGATATATTCTGGAGGAAGGAATTCCGGTCCCGTTTCTGGTTGACCTGGGGGTGCAGACGCAGGAAGGAAGGGTGGTGCACGCCCGGTATGATAAATTCAGGCAGATCAATCGTTTTCTGGAATTTATCGAGGATATTCTGCCAACACTCTCAAAAGAAGGGATATTGCGCATCATCGATTTCGGCTGTGGGAAATCCTACCTTACTTTTGCCATGTACTATTATCTGCAGGAGATAAAAGGGTATGAAGTGGAGATCACAGGACTGGATCTGAAGGAGGATGTGATCGATCACTGCAGCAGGCTCAGTGAGAAATACGGATATCACGGGCTGCGCTTTTTAAAAGGGGATATTGCGGACTATAAGGGCCAGGGGCCGGTCGATCTGGTGGTGACGCTCCATGCCTGTGATACGGCAACTGATTATGCACTGGCCAGGGCAGTGGGATGGAATGCCAAAGTCATCTTATCCGTGCCCTGTTGTCAGCATGAAATAAACCGGCAGATCAAATGTGAGGATATGGCATCCGTATTTCGATATGGCATTATCAAGGAGCGCATCGCGGCCCTGACAACGGATGCAGTCCGGGCGGAATTATTGGAGACAGAAGGGTATGCTGTGGATATCCTGGAGTTTATTGATATGGAACATACGCCGAAGAATCTCCTGATCCGGGCGGTAAAGAGGGAGCATGAAAGCGAGGAGCAACAGGAATTGGCGCGAAAGAGGGTTGAGAGGACAGAAGCGTTCTTGCATATAACCCCGACGTTACAGAATTTACTCAGGCCATAAGGAATTTCTGTGATCTGTATTCAGGAAATGAGGAACGAAATGAGAAGAGCGATCATAAAAGGCTGCCTGCTGGGGATCATTTTCATGGCAGCATTGATTCTGATCAGCACGATCATGAATCAGGGAAACACGGACATGACAACGGATATGGGAGAGGCTGCTTTTCCGATCCTGTCCATGTCGGCAGAGGGATACCGTGTCAATAACCTGCATGGATACGCGGAAAGTATGGACAGTGCATACTTGCGTGATACGCTGCAGCCGGTGAAGAGTGACAGAAAGATTGCCATACAGATCGACACGTATGGCAGAGACATTGCGCAGATCGCTTTCGAGGTCAGGAGCCTGGACGGTGAACGTCTGGTGGAGAGCACCGAAGTCATGGAATACAGGCAGGAGGGGAATAAGGTTGTCTTTGATATCACGTTGAAGGACCTGATCGAGTATGATGCGGAGTATATGCTTGTCTTTCTCGTCACGCCGCAGGATGGCGCAGTAATACGTTACTATACGCGCATTGTGTTGAGCGAGTCCATGCATACACAGGAGAAATTAGATTATATCACGGATTTTCATGAGAGGACGTTCGATAAGGAAGAGGCGGCCGAACTGACTAAGTATCTGGAATCAAATGCGGAAGGGGATAATACTACTTTTCAGAAAGTAACAATACACAGCAGTTTTCATCAGGTCACATGGGGCGACTTGAGCGTCAATAAGATTACGGAGCCGAATATCCTGATCCAGGAGCTGACAGAGCAGACCGGATCGTTCAGGATGGAATATCTGGTGTCAATCAGATCCGGCAGTGGCTATCAATATTATCGCATCGGGGAGCATTACCGCATCCGCTATACGCCGGACAGAATGTATCTGCTGGATTATGAGCGGGAGATGAACCAGATCTTTGATGAGCGGGCGGATATTTTTATCAATGATAAGATTATGCTGGGGATTGTCGGAGACGAGGTCAGGCTCCAGGAGAGTGATGGGGGCAATGTATTCGTATTTACCACGGCGGACAAGCTTTACAGCTATAATGTGACGGATAATAAACTGGCCAGGCTGTTCAGTTTCTACGGGAATACGGAAGAGCTGGCGGATGCCAGAAACGTGTATGACCGGCATGACATTAAGATCCTGTCTGTGGACGAGACGGGAAACGTGCATTTTCTGGTCTATGGTTACATGAACAGAGGGCGGCATGAAGGCAGGGTCGGGGCAGTGGTCTACAGCTATAACAGTATGACAAACACTGTGGAAGAGAAGTGTTATATTCCTTATCATAAGTCCTATGAACTGTTGAAAAGTGAGATCCGCCAGCTTTCCTACGTAAACCGAAACAATATTTACTATTTCATGATGGAGGGCTGTGTGTATGCCGTTAATCTGGAAACGGAGGCCTGCAAAATGATAGTCTCCGGGCTGCAGGAAGGGCGGTACCATGTATCCGATTCCAACAAAATGCTTGTATGGCAGACGGGAGACGGTACGCAGGGGGAAAACAGCCTGATCCTGATGAATCTGAATACGCAGGAACAGACGGAGATCACTGCAGGAACGGGTGAATACATCTCGGTGCTTGGCTTTATGGAAGAGGATATGATCTATGGGCTTACAAGGCAGAATGACATTGCGTCCGGCAGCACCGGCGGGGTGACCTATCCGATGTACTGTGTGCGGATCCAGAGTGAAAACGGTAATGTCCTAAAGACCTATTATAAGAGCGGTGTCTATGTGACGGAAAGCAGGATCGAAGAAAATCAGATCACGTTATCCCGGGTAGTGCGCAATGAGGAAACGGGAGAGTATGAGGCGACAACGGACGATCATATCATGAGTACGCAGCAGGTCAAAGAAGGCGTGAATGTGATCGAAAAGGTGGTCACTGAAAACTTCGAGACCATCAGTCAGATCGTGGTAAAGAACGAGATAGACGGCAAGGGGTTAAAGCATCTGACACCGAGGGAAGTGCTTTTTGAGGGGGACCATGAGGTTCCGGTCGCCGAGCCTGAGGAACGGGAAGAGCGGTTCTACGTGTATACGAAGAACGGAATAGAGGGCATCTATACAAACCCGGGCAAGGCGGTAGCGCTGGCTTATGGGACAGCCGGCGTGGTGATCGATGATGACGGCGGATATGTCTGGCGGAGAGAGACGAGGAGCACGAGAAACCAGATCATGGCGATCACGGAGGACGAGATGTCTGATACGAGGAGTGCACTGGCAGTCTGTCTGGATACGATCTTAAAGTTTGAGGGCGTTTCCAGGAATACGCAGCGGCTCCTGGACAGCGGTGCAACGGTGTTCTCCATTCTCAATTCCGATCTGCAGGAAGAGACGATCCTGGATCTGACAGGGTGTACGCTGGATGCAGTGCTCTACTATGTCAATAAAGATATTCCGGTACTGGCTCTTTTGGAAGACGGCAGCGCGGTACTGATTGTGGGCTTTAATGAGTTGAATATCGTCGTGCTGGATCCGATGACGGGAACGCTTTATAAGAAGGGGATGAACGATTCCACGGAATGGCTGAATGAAAACGGGAATCGGTTTATCACTTATGTGAGGAAGGAGTAAAAGACACGGAGATGATAAAGGGCAGAGCAGTGATCTTTGATATGGACGGGGTTATTTTTGACAGTGAGCGGATGGTGCTTGTCTGTTGGGAGAGACTGGCGGAGAAATACCATCTGTCGCGCATGCGGGAGGCTTATATGCCCTGTATCGGGGTAAATGATGCCAGGATGAAGGAGATCATGAAAGAATTTTATGGAAGGGATTTTCCGCATGACGCTTTCAGGGAAGAGGCTTCTGTGCTTTTTCATGAGATGGTCAGGCAGGAAGGACTTCCGGTGAAAAAGGGCGTGCGGGAACTGCTTGCGTATTTGACGAAGCGGAATATTCCGGTGGGACTTGCCTCGTCTACCAGGCTGGCGCTGGTGACGGAGGAACTGACAGCGGCGGGATTGTATGAGTATTTCCAGGCGGTGACGGGAGGAGATCAGCTAAAGCGCAGCAAACCGGAGCCGGATATCTATCTCATGGCCTGTGAGAAGCTGGGAGTCAGGCCGGAAGAGACTTACGCGGTGGAGGACTCCTATAACGGGATCCGCGCTGCTCACAGTGCGGGGATGATGCCTGTTATGGTGCCGGATCTGCTGCAGCCGACGGAAGAGATGTATGAGAAGAGTGTGGCGGTGCTGGAGGATCTGGTTCGCGTCAGAGAATGGCTGGAAGCGCAGTAGAATTGTGAGCGTCTGCGGGAGGGACGTAAAGTCCCGGACCGCCATTGCGAGAATGTGCTCAAATGGCGTATTTAGGGGAAAGGAAACCAATAGTTGCGGGAGTGGAAAGCAGAAGTTATGGCGAAACAGCTCTTTTTTTTCTATAATTGCTATACAGAACTTAAGGAAAGAAGCGCAAGGATCTTGTAGAATACAGAATCGTTCTGATGATCGGGAAGGCGGTCAGGAGGAATGGAATGCGCTTTGGAATGGAGGAAACAATTAATGAATCTTGAAATTGCAACCAGGCTGGTAGGGCTGCGTAAGGCAAATAAACTGTCACAGGAGGCGTTGGCGGAGAAGCTGGGGATCAGCAGACAGGCGGTCAGTAAGTGGGAACGGGCGGAAGCTTCGCCGGATACGGATAATCTGATTGCGCTGGCAAAGCTGTATCATGTATCGTTAGATGAATTGTTGAAGATACACGATGAGGAGGAGAGCGGCATCGCAAACGGCGAAGATATTGTGGTCGGTGATGGGATTTGTGGCAATGCGGCGGACGAATGGGCATCAGAAGCATCGGAAACAGACGGAGATTGTGCAGGACAGACGGAGAGAAATGAGCAGGAGAACAGCCGGTACAGCGATGAAGATGCCGGCAGCATGGAAGACGATGTACATATCGGATTTCGTGGCATTCACGTCAAGGATCGCAATGGGGATGAGGTGCATATCGGCTGGGATGGCATCCATGTGCATGATAAGGATAATGACGTGCACATCGATAAGAACGGGATTATCGTAAACGGGGAAGAAGCGCGGAAGCATCTTTTTGTCTATGAAAAGGAAAGAGCACAGTTTCCCTTGGGGATTCTCGCGATCGTTATCTATATCGTAATCGGGATTTTCTTTGATCTGTGGCATCCGGGCTGGATCCTGTTTTTCTTGGTGCCGGTCATCGGTTCGTTGCTTCATGCGGTTCGCAGAAGGAATGCGAATCTTTTTGCCTATCCGGTTTTCGTGCTTTTTGTCTTTCTGTATGTGGGATTTGTGCATTTGTGGTGGCATCCTGCATGGGCACTGTTCTTGACGATCCCGCTCTACTATTCTTTCGTGGGATATTGGCAGGACAGGAAGAGAGGAAATGAGGAGGAGTGGTGAGAAGATTTATGACAAAACGCCGCATACAGCCAGAGAGCAGCTGGTGCGGCGTTTTTCTATATTAGTATTAGTGGTTGAAGATCCGGCCCTGGTATTTCTGCAGGGAAAACAGCAGGATCATGCCGAGGATACCGCAGGAGATAAACTCTCCGGCGCCCACCGTCAGGCAATAATAGCCGAAACACTGCAGTGTAGACAGGCCGTCGATCAACAGGCCATAGCCGTAGATCAGGATCAGCGGGACGATAAGGGTATTGGCTGCGATCGGACAGACCGGAGCACACCATTTCCACCGGCGGAGCGCGTAAGTCCCGAGTGCGCCAAGCAAAGTCGCCAGGCTGCCGAAAAGAATGTCAGGCAGTGCACAGCCTGTCAGAATGTTGCTGAGCAGACAGCCGATGAACAGGCCGGGTATCGCGGCGGGGGTGAAATAAGGCAGGATTGTGAGTGCCTCAGAGAATCGAACCTGCACGGCATAGTTGGCAAGTCCGAAGGCGTTGGCGAGAAAGGTCAGCACAACGTAGATGGCGGCGATCATGGCCGCCTGAACCATGGTGGCAAGCGAAATGGGCGCGGAAACCCGTACAGGGATCGCCTCGCTGTAAGTTTGTTTCTTCATATGCATTGTCTCCTTTAGTTTTGTTTTAGGTGAGGAAGGTCTCGAACTCACCGTATATATTTATTGAAAACACCGTATTTACGGCACTTCAACGTTTCTTAGTATAGCACGATATTTAGTAAAATGCAAGCGCTGCCCAGTTCTTGTCCCATAAAAATATAATGGTCCGACGGCAGCCTGTGTGTTGGATTATGCTTCCAGTTCTCCGGAATGATACCGAGCCACCGCGGACTGAATCCTTTCCACGGGATTGAGCAGGTCACTGATGGAAGTATCGTGATTTAAGGTATCAATGATATAAGCAATATATTTGCTCATGTCACAGTCGATATACCACTCACGGCTAAGCAGTTCCGGCGTCTGGTAGATCAGGTTGGTGGTCAGGACACGGTGGATCAGGCCCTCCTCGTATGCCTTGTCGAAACCATCAAGACCTGCGGTAAAGAGGCCGAAGGTGGCGAACACGAAGATCTTGTTGGCCTTACGCTCCTTGAGAGCGCTCGCCACTTCCAGAACGCTTTCGCCGGAAGAGATCATATCGTCTATAATGATCATATCCTTGCCCTCGATGCTGGAGCCAAGAAATTCATGGGCTACAATGGGATTGCGGCCATTGACGATACGGGTATAGTCCCGTCTCTTATAGAACATACCCATATCCAGACCAAGTACGTTGGCAATATAGATCGCTCTGGACATGCCGCCTTCGTCAGGACTGATCACCATCATGTGATCGGTGTCGATCTGCAGGTGCTTTACATGGCTGAGTAAGCCCTTAATAAACTGGTAAGCGGGCTGTACGGTCTCGAAGCCGCTCAGCGGGATGGCATTCTGCACACGGGGATCGTGAGCGTCGAAGGTAATGATATTGTCCACACCCATATGGACCATTTCCTGCAAGGCCAGAGCGCAGTCCAAAGATTCTCTTGCGGTACGCTTATGCTGACGGCTCTCATAGAGATAGGGCATGATAACGGTAATCCGTCTGGCTTTGCCGCCCACTGCGGCGATAATACGTTTCAGATCCTGATAGTGGTCGTCCGGGGACATGTGGTTCTCATGGCCGCAAAGAGAATAAGTCAGGCTGTAGTTGGCTACATCCACCAGAAGATAGAGGTCTGAACCGCGGACGGATTCTTTGATCACGCCTTTGGCTTCGCCGGAACCGAACCGGGGCACTGTTGCGTCCAGAATATAGGAATCTCGCTGGTAGCCGGAGAAAGCCAGCGAGTCTTTATGCTCACTCTCACGCTCGGTTCTCCATTTGACCAGATAGTAATCTACCTTTTCGCCCAGCGGTTTACATCCTGCCAGCGGAATGATGCCAAGGGAACCTACCGGGATGGTTTCAAGATTTCTTTTTTCTTCGCGTTTCGTCATGAAAGGATCCTCACTTTCTGTTCATCAGGCGTTTTCTGTACATACGGATATCTTGTCCGGTCAGTTTACAGATTTCATAGTGGCTGGTGATTCGGGAAAAAATACGGTCGGAATAGCGGTTCCGCAGTTCCTCCAGCGAAAGATTCGTGGAGATGATGGTAGCTTTTTTCCCCATATGGCGCTCGTTCAGAAGAGCAAAAAGCTGGGATGTCACGAATTGATTGGTCAGTTCGGTGCCCAGATCGTCAATGATCAACAGATCACACTGATATAAGTCCGCGTAAGTCTCACGCAGTTCTTCTCTATTCTTATAGTCGAAGGAATTCTTGGATAGTAAATCAAACAAGCCGGTGGCGCTGAAATAGATGATGGAATGACCGGTCTCGATCAGTTCCTTGGCAACACAACCGGAGAGAAAAGATTTTCCCGTTCCCACTGTACCATAAAAGAAAAGATTATGGTAGTCGGAATTGAAATTTTTGACAAAGTTTCGGCAGGTCCGTACCGCATTCCGGAAGCGGGACAGATCCTCGCCCTCATAATATTCATATGATAAAGAGTCGAAATTCTCCGTGCGGAGCATTTCGCGGATATTAGACTGCTCGTAGAGCAGCGTGATCATGGCCTGCTTAAAGCAGTGACATTTCTCGCCGCCGATATAGCCGGTATCCCGGCAGTCCGGGCATTCATAGACCGGTTCCAGGTAATCCGGCGTAAAGCCCGCATCCTCCAGAAGCTGTGCCTTGCGGCCGGATAATTCGGCCAGGGAGTCACGCAGATCTTCCATGGCTTCCTCGTCGCCGGAAAGCAACTTCTTGCCCTGGGCTACGGAAATAGAAGCCACCATGTCTTCCAATTCCCGATATCCGGGAATCCGGTCATAGACACGGGCGAGTCTGCGTTCTGCCTCACGGCGGCTCTTTAGTTGCTTCATCTCATACTGATGAAGAATCGTATCGTATTGCGCGTTTGTCAGGGACACGTTATGCTCCTTATAATCTAGTTACTGATCAGTTCCTGTTCCAAGGCGTCGAAGTCGTAATCGTTCTGTGTAAACTGGTTGAATTTGTTGCCGGCAGCGGGTCTGGCCGGTTTCGTTTTGTGGTAACGCTCGTCCAGGGACTGGATGTCATGGATACTATGTACGCCGGATTTCTGCCAGCTGGTAAGAATCCGGTCGGCATACTCGAAGCGGTGCTTGTCCGTTGCCAGGACGGTGCGTTCACAGGCGGTATAAATAATATCGGCAGTAAAGCAATATTCTTTCGTCCACCGTGTGATATAGGCGACCTCCGCCTTGGTAGGAGTGCCGTTCTTACCAAGCGCCTTCATGATTTCGTAGACCGACTTGTCATACTTGCCGGCCAGCTTTGCAGCCTGTCTGGGAGTGGTCACGCCCTGCTGGGCCCAGCTGATGGCGACCTTCTCGATGTAGCGCAGTTCTTTCTTGCCGCGGTCTACACAGTACTGGATCAGATAATCGATCAGATCCTCCGAGAAACCAAGCTTGTCCGAAATAAAGAGGATCGTTTTCACTTCGGTGGCGCTGAGCGTCTTCTTCAAATACTGTTCCGCCACGAACAGGAGCCGGGCAGTGGCCTCATCGGATTTGAAAGCTTTCAGCTCGTCCAGCGTATAATTGGGCTTCACATAAATATTGTCGATGGAAGTTTCGGACGGCGCTTCCTGGCCGATGCCGGATACTGCCTGCTGCAGTTCCGCTTCCGGCGGCTTCTCACCGTCAACGGCGCCAAACCTGGAGGTAATGGGCACGACGGAGGCAAGAGGAACCTGCTGGGAAGACGACGGTGCGGAGACTGCCGGTGCAGGAGTCTCGAAATCCTGCAGATGGATGCCGATCACATTCTTATGTTCATCCAGATCCAGCGTCAGCAGATGATGCTTCTCCCAGTATTTCAGGGCGCGCATCACATCCTTCTCCGTATAATTGAAAAGATCCGCAATATCAGAGATACTGGTAGCGCGGCTGGCGCTCATCATACGGAGCAGATACAGATAAATCTTGAGCTGCGCATCGTTGGCAGCCTGCATATATTCGTCAATGAACCGATTGGAAATAACCGTCGAATCGGTATGATTATCCTGATAAATCGTGAAACAACTCATGAATACACCACCTTTGCTTTACCCCTAAAGCACAATATGTGTCAGAAGGACACATTTGGCATTATAGCATAGCGTTCTTCAAAATAAAATAGGTAAACAGTAACAAAGAAAAAATAAGAACAGATGTTTACCAAATGTGGATAATGTGGATGGTGCAGCATGATGTCCCGAAATACGGGGCATTATCTGCCTTACAATATCCACAGAAAACCGGCGGAAATGGCGGTTCTTCTCTGTGGATATTGTGGAATAATTATTTCTGCAGCAGGTCATCGCCGACTTTTACGACGTCTCCGGCCCCCATAGTTATCAACAGATCGCCCTTTGTGCAATTTTCTGAGAGGAATGTTTCGATCTCCGAAAAAGTCGGGAAATAGTAACAGCGGTGCCCGAGCTTCTCGATCTCGGCCTGCAATGTCCCGGAACTGATGCCCAGCGTATCTTTCTCCCGGGCCGCATAGATGTCCGCCAGGACGATCTCGTCTGCCAGCGACAGCGCCCTGGCAAAATCCGCAAGGAATGCCCTGGTGCGCGTGTAAGTGTGGGGCTGGAAGATACACCAGATAGTCTTGTGCGGGTAATTGCGGGCTGCCTGCAGCGTTGCCGTGATCTCCGTGGGATGATGGGCATAATCGTCGATAATGGTGATACCGTTTACTTCACCCTTGTACTCAAAACGTCTGTCGGTGCCGGTGTAGGAGAGCAGCGCCTTTGCGATTGTCTCCGTGGGAATGCTAAGCAGGTCTGCCAGCGCAATGGCAGCTACGGCGTTGTATACATTATGCAGTCCCGGAACCCGCAGAGAGAAAGCGTCATCTTTTCCGTTCCGCCGCATAAGATGAAAAGAGGGACAACCCGAAGCATCGTAAGTGATGTCCGCCGGATGGCAGTCGTGGTCAGGTGAGGATCCGTAAGTGATGACCCGGCAGGCAAGCCCCTGGGTGATCTCTTCGCAGCGGTCGATATCGCCGTTGATGATCAGGGCGCCGTCCTCAGGCAGCAGCTTTGCAAATTCACGAAAGGAATTGCGGATATCATGAATATCCTTAAAGAAATCAAGATGGTCTTCTTCTATATTAAGGATGATGCCGATCTTCGGGAAAAAACTTAAGAAACTGTTGGTGTATTCACAGGCTTCCGTGACAAAATATTCGGAGGAGCCTACTCGGATATTGCCGCCGATGGGCTTGTAGATGCCGCCGATGGACAGGGTCGGATCGGCCTGGTGTCTTAACAGGATCTCGGAGATCATGGATGTGGTGGTGGTCTTTCCGTGGGTGCCGCTGATCGCGATGGGAACCTTATAGTTCTTCATCATCTGTCCCAGCAGCTGCGCACGGGTCAGGGTCGGGATGTGCAGCCTTGCGGCAGCGGCCAGCTCCGGATTGTCGGGACGGATCGCGCTGGTATAGACGATCAGGTCGATGTCCGTGGTGATATTCTCCTCTTTCTGACCGTAATAGACGGCTGCACCCTGCCCTTCCAGCGTATGGGTTAGGGAGGAGGGGGTTCTGTCGGAGCCGGATATACGGAAGCCTTCGGAAAGCAGGATCTCGGCCAGCCCGCTCATGCTGATGCCGCCGATACCAATGAAATATATATGAATAGGATTGCTGAAATTGATCTGGTACATGGATATCTCCTTGGGGTTTTTTTATTAGTATTATACTCATTTGGGCGGAAAAAACCAATATGTTTTTGTAAAATATGGAAAGGGGGCGGCCGGTTACCATATAATATTGAAAAAACCGGGTCGGGACGAGAGGAAGGCAACTTGGAGATAATGGATATCTATGTGAAGAAGGATACGATATCAAGCAGGAAGGTGATGTAAAAATAAACAAATGTATAGGATTATAGAATGTATTTATTGTGCGTCATTAACATGATAGGCGAAATAACGGGCGAATAAATTCGTAAATTATATTCACTTTCAATTCAGAGTGTGATATAATTATGCAAAGCCGTAAAGACTGTTTGAAATTTATAATTTTTATGGTGTGAGAAATTCCTCCGCTTATCCGAGTTTGCGAAGAGAATCTCGTAAACGGGCAGGGCCCGTTTTTATTAAAACTAGGAAACAAGAGGTGATAACATGGTTAAGAAGGAAATGATTGCCATGCTCTTAGCAGGCGGTCAGGGAAGCAGACTGGGAGTGTTTACGTCGAAGGTTGCAAAACCTGCAGTAGCATTCGGCGGTAAATACAGGATCATCGACTTCCCGCTCAGTAACTGTATCAATTCGGGTGTTGACACCGTGGGTGTTCTGACACAGTATCAGCCCCTTCGTCTCAATACGCATATCGGGATCGGTATTCCGTGGGATCTTGACAGGAATATCGGCGGTGTGACAGTGCTTCCGCCTTATGAGAAGAGTGTCAACAGCGAGTGGTATACGGGGACGGCGAACGCGATCTACCAGAATCTGGATTATATGGAGAGTTACAATCCGGAATACGTGCTGATCCTGTCGGGTGATCATATCTATAAGATGGATTATGAAGTGATGCTGGATTTCCACAAGCAGAACGGTGCGGAGGTGACGATCGCAGTCATGCCTGTACCGATGGAGGAGGCGAAACGCTTCGGCATTATGATCACGGATAAGGACCGCAGGATCACCGATTTCGAGGAGAAGCCGGAGAATCCGCGCAGCAATCTTGCTTCCATGGGCATCTACATATTTAATTGGAAGACCTTGAAGGAAGCGCTTTTGTCGAACGCTTCACAGCCGGGACTGGATTTCGGCAAGCATATCATTCCTTACTGCCATGAGAAGGGGGCGCCTCTTTACGCATATGAGTTTAACGGATACTGGAAGGATGTCGGTACTCTAAGCTCCTACTGGGAAGCGAACATGGAATTGATCGATATCGTTCCGGAATTCAATCTGTACGAAGAATACTGGAAGATCTATACGAAGAGCGAAATACTGCCGCCGCAATATCTGTCCTGTGACAGTGTTGTGGAGAGGAGTATCATCGGAGAAGGCTCCGAGATTTACGGGCAGGTATATAATTCCGTGATCGGCTGCGGTGTCACGGTGGGTGAGGGAACGGTCATCAGGGATTCCATCATCATGAATGAGACGCAGATCGGCAGTCACTGTGAATTGCACAAGGCCATTGTTGCCGAGAATACAGTGATCGAAGATGATGTTAAGCTGGGAATCGGGGAAGAGACGGAGAATGAGACGGATCCCCATATCTACAACAACGGCATCGTGGCGGTAGGGGAGAAGAGCTTTATCCCGCAGGGCGTTACCGTCGGTAAGAACTCGGTCGTATTTGGAGTGACGAGTGCACAGGACTATGCGGACGGCAGTCTTCCGAGTGGTAAAACTTTGATTAAGGCAGGTGATAAACAGTGAGAGCAATCGGAATAATCTTGGCAGGTGGTAACAATCATAGGATCAAGGAGCTGACCCAGAAGCGAGCGGTCTGTGCAATGCCCATCGCAGGAAGCTACCGCGGAATTGACTTTGCGCTGAGCAATATGTCCAACTCCCATATTAATAAGGTTGCCGTGTTTACACAGTACAATGCGGGAAGCCTGAACGAGCACCTGAGTTCTTCCAAATGGTGGGATTTTGGTCGTAAGCAGGGAGGACTGCGTGTTTTCACTCCGGCATTGACAGCAGAGAGCAATGCATGGTATCGTGGTACAGCAGATGCAATTGCACAGAATCTTTCTTTCCTGAAAAACAGCCATGAACCATACGTGGTAATATCTTCCGGTGACTGTGTTTATAAAATGGATTATAATAAGCTTCTGGAATACCATATTGAGAAGAAGGCGGACATCACGGTCGTATGCAAGGATATGCCGGCGGACGTCAATGTGGACAGATACGGCACGGTGAAGATGAACGAGGAGTGTCGTATCGAGGAATTCGAGGAGAAGCCGGTGGTAGCCAGATCGAACACGATCTCCTGCGGAATCTATGTAGTCAGAAGGCGCCAGCTGATCGAGATGATCCAGCGGTGTGCGGAGGAAGACAGATACGATTTCGTGAAGGATATTCTCATTCGCTATAAGAATATGAAGAGTATCTACGGCTATAAGATCAAAGAGTACTGGAGCAATATCGCTTCCGTGGATGACTACTTTAAGACGAATATGGATTTCCTCCATCCGGAGATCCGTAATTACTTCTTCAGGCAGTATCCCGATATTTACTCCAGAGTGGACGATTTGCCGCCGGCCAAGTACAATGTAGGAGCAAGCATCAAGAACAGCTTGATCTCCAGCGGATGTATCGTGAATGGTAAAGTTGAAGATTCCGTGATCTTTAAGAAGACGTACATCGGCAACAACTGCTATATCAAAAATTCCATTATTCTGAATGATGTCTATATCGGAGATAACACACACATTGAGAATTGTATCGTGGAGAGCAGGGGAACGATCCGGGCAAATTCTTACCATAAAGGGGAAAATGGTATAGAAATTGTTGTAGAACATAATGACAGATTTGTGATTTAATGGTATGATGGAAAGGCGGTTGCGGTTGAAAGATGTATTTTATTGTGTAAGAGGCATGTGCGTAACTAATTAAATGTTTATTACAAGCTACGTGGCTTGATGAGTATGACTTGTGTGGAAAAGCTTGTGAAAACCGGCAGGTTACTGACCGGTATCATATGATAAGGAGGCTGAGCTTCATGAGAATTACTGATGTCCGCGTGCGTAAAATGACTCAAGACAGCAAGATGAAAGCAATCGTCTCAATTACCATAGACGATGAATTCGTAGTTCATGACATTAAAGTAATTGAAGGTGAAAAAGGACTTTTCATTGCAATGCCGAGCAAGAAAGCCAATGACGGCGAGTACCGCGACATTGCACATCCGATCAATTCGGAGACCAGGGACAGAATACAGAGCATTATTCTGGACAGCTATGAAAAGGCGCTTTTGGAACCTAACGACGAGTAAACAAATGCATAGTGTGGATGTAACGGGAAAGGGTGCGGAAACGTGCCCTTTTCTGAGGCATTTATGAGCCAGGAATCAGAAAACAGATTCCTGGTGTTATTTTTTGTTCTTCAAAAACAGAGAGCTATTTTACAGTAAGATGTGGTATATTGTTATCAGGATGGGAAGAAAAACAAGAAAGCTTCCTGGAAAGTAAAAGATTATGGAATCAGTGCTCGAATCGGATGGACGAAAGCGGGGTACTGGAAATATTGAGCAGGGAGGAAGCGGCAGTTTGCTTAACAGGATCAGAGCACTATTTCGTAAGAATACAGAATTGCAGGAGGGCAGCATGTATATTATTGCAGGCTTGGGGAATCCGGACAGGAAATATCAGAATACGAGACACAATATCGGATTTGAAGTGATAGACGCGATCGCGGGGAAGAATCAGATCACGGTAGGTGAGCGCAAGCACAAGGCCATCATCGGCAAGGGCTATGTGGGCGGTCAGAAAGTTGTGCTGGTCAAGCCCCAGACTTATATGAATTTGAGTGGTGAAAGCATAAGACAGGTCATAGACTTTTATAAAGTGGATGAAAAGAGCGAGCTGATCGTGATCGCGGACGATGTCAGCCTGGAACCGGGACAGATCCGTATTCGCAAGAAGGGGAGCGCGGGCGGCCATAACGGACTGAAGAATATCATTCTGCACTTGGGGCATGATGAGTTCTGCCGGGTGAAGATGGGCGTGGGAGAGAAACCTGACGGGTATGATCTGGCGGACTATGTGCTGGGGCATTTTTCGGACAAAGAGCGGGAGATCATGGATGAGAGCATCGCGCGGGCAGCGGAGGCTGTGGAAGTGATGATAGCGGACGGGGCGGATGCGGCCATGAATCAGTTTAATAAGAAGAATCGTTGACGGTAATCGGAAAGAAGGATATTGATTAAGCGGAGGTAAGATGTGAGGGCTTTACTGGCTCCCCTGGAAGAACTGGGAGAATATGAAGAGATCAAGAAAATGCTTGGGAACAGGCAGGCCTGTGTGGCGCTCAGCGGGTGCGTGGATTCACAGAAGCTGCATATGGTCTATGGGATTGGCGATGGTTTTCGGAATAAGATCATCGTTACTTTTAATGATTTGCGGGCAAAGGAGCTGTACGAGGACTATAAATTCTATGACAGGAATGTGATGTTGTATCCGGCCAAGGATCTGATCTTTTTCCAGGCGGATATCCACGGCAATCAGCTGACAATGGAGCGGATCCGCTGTCTGCGCAGGCTGATGGAAGGCCGGCCGACCACGGTGATCACTACTTACGACGCACTGATGGCACCGCAGATCCCGATCGATTCCTGGCGGCGGCATGTGATCCGTATCGACAGACAGAGCGTTCTGACGGAAGAAACGCTGGCAACGCAGCTTGTGGAGCTGGGTTATGAGAAGAATTATCAGGTGGAGGCGCCGGGTCAGTTCAGTATCCGGGGCGGTATCGTTGATATCTTCGACCTGACGGAGGAGAACCCTTATCGGATTGAACTGTGGGGCGAGGATGTGGAATCAATCCGCAGTTTCGATATCTTAAGCCAGCGTTCCATCGAGAAGCTGGAATCGGTCACGATCTATCCGGCCACGGAGCTGATCCTGACGGATGAGGAACTGCGAAGCGGCCTGAAAAAGATTGAAAAGGAATGCAAAGCTCATGCCGCCCGCCTTAGAAAAGAGATGAAGACGGAGGAGGCGCATCGGATCGAGACGCAGATCAGGGAATTGGAGGAGCAGCTGTTAGAGCTTGGATTGTCCCGGGGTGCGGTGAATCTGGAAAGTTATGTGCGCTATTTCTATCCGGAGCTGTCTACCTTCCTGGACTGCTTTGAGAGTTTTGCGGCAGGAGCCTCAGGGCAGGGCAGCAGCTGTCTGTTCGTGGAGGAACCGCTGCGGGTGAAGGAACATGCTTCGGCTGTGGAGCTGGAGTTTCGAGAGAGCATGATGCATCGTCTGGAAAAGGGCTATATCCTGCCCGGGCAGATGAATATCCTGTACAGTGCGGAGGAGACGGCGGCCAGGATTGCCGGCGGCCGGGTGGTGACACTCTCCATGATGGACGGCAGGAATCCGTTGTTTAAGGCGGACAGGAAGTTTGATATCCAGACCAGAAGTTTATCTTCCTATAACAATAGTTTTGAATCGCTGGTGAAGGATCTGATCAGTTATAAGAAAAGGGGCTATCGGATCCTGCTGCTTTCCGGTTCCAGAACCAGGGCGAAGCGGCTGGCGGAGGACTTGCGGGAACAGGAGATCAGCGCCTTCTATACGGAGGATCCCATGCGGGAGGTGCAGCCGGGGGAAGTGATGACTTACTACGGCCGGGTGCTGAAAGGATTCGAGTATCCGCTGCTGAAATTTATCGTCATCTCGGAGAGCGATATCTTCGGCGCGGAGAAGAAGAAAAAGAAGAAGAAAAAAGTCTATCAGGGCCAGAAGATCAATGATTTCAATGAACTGCGGGTAGGGGATTACGTGGTTCATGAGAGTCATGGACTGGGCATTTACCAGGGGATCGAGAAGGTGGAGGTCGATAAGATCGTCAAGGATTATATGAAGATATCTTACCGGGACGGCGGCATCCTCTACGTGTTGGCAACAGGGCTTGACGTGATCCAGAAGTATGCTTCCGCGGAGGCGGGAACGAAGCCGAAGTTAAATAAGCTGGGTACCCAGGAGTGGAACAAGACCAAGACCAAGGTGCGCAGTGCGGTGGATGAGGTGGCGCAGGATCTGGTGGAGCTGTATGCGACAAGGCAGCAGAGCGAGGGCTTCCAGTACGGCAAGGATACGGTCTGGCAGCGGGAATTCGAGGAGATGTTCCCCTTCGAGGAGACGGAAGACCAGATCAGCGCGATTGCGGCCACCAAGGAGGATATGGAGAGCAGCAGGATCATGGACCGTCTGATCTGCGGCGACGTGGGCTATGGCAAGACGGAGATCGCCATCCGGGCAGCCTTCAAGGCGGTACAGGAGAACAAGCAGGTGGTCTATCTGGTGCCCACGACCATTCTGGCGCAGCAGCATTATAATACGTTCGTGCAGAGGATGAAGGATTTTCCGGTGCGGATCGATCTGCTGTCCCGGTTCCGCACGGCGGCGGAACAGAAGAAGACGATCACGGACTTGAAAAAGGGCATGGTCGATATCGTCATCGGCACCCACCGGGTGCTGTCCGCGGATGTGGAGTACAAGGATCTGGGGCTTCTGATCATCGACGAGGAGCAGCGTTTCGGGGTGGCCCACAAGGAAAAGATCAAGAAGTTGAAGGAAAATGTGGACGTGCTGACGTTAACGGCCACGCCGATCCCGCGGACGCTGCATATGAGCCTGATCGGGATCCGGGATATGAGCGTGCTGGAGGAGGCGCCGGGGGACAGACAGCCCATCCAGACTTTTGTCTGCGAATACAATGAAGAACTGGTGCGGGAGGCAATCGTCAGGGAGCTTTCCAGGGAAGGACAGGTTTACTATGTCTACAACCGGATCAACAATATTGCTGATGTGGCGGCTATGATCCAGAAGCTGGTGCCGGAGGCCAACGTGAGCTTTGCGCACGGCAGGATGAAGGAGAACGAACTGGAGCGCATCATGTATGATTTCATTGACGGTGAGATTGATGTGCTTGTGTCCACGACGATCATCGAGACGGGATTGGATATCTCCAACGTGAATACGATGATCATCCATGATTCGGATCAGATGGGGCTTTCCCAGCTGTATCAGCTGCGCGGCCGGGTGGGACGTTCCAACCGGACGGCGTATGCCTTTTTGATGTATAAGAGGAATAAGATGCTTAAGGAGATCGCGGAGAAAAGACTGGGTGCGATCAAGGAGTTTACGGAGCTGGGCAGCGGCTTTAAGATCGCCATGCGAGATCTGGAGATCCGGGGAGCCGGCAATCTGCTGGGGGCCAGACAGCACGGGCATATGCAGGCGGTGGGATATGACCTGTATTGCAAGATGCTGAATGAGGCAGTGAAGAATCTTAAGGGGATTTCCACAATCGAAGATTTCAACACCAGTATCGATCTGGAGGCAGATGCGTATATTCCGGCATCTTATATCGTCAATGAGGTGCAGAAGCTGGATATCTATAAGAGGATTGCGGGGATCGAGAACGAGAAGGAATGCGACGATATGCGGGAGGAACTGCTGGATCGTTTCGGAGAGATACCGAAATCGGCGGAAAATCTGCTGCGGATTGCTTTGATCCGTTCTCATGCCCATAAGCTGTACATGCCGGAAGTGAAGGGCAAGGACGAGACGATCCGCTTCCAGCTGCGGCCGGATGCCAGGATCCGGGTGGAGAATATTCCGCGATTGCTGCAGGCTTATGAGGGCAGGCTCACTTTCGAGCCGAAAGGAACGCCGATGTTTCGGATGCGGTATAAGAAGTGCGGCGTGATCGAGAAGGACGAGGAGCTGCTGCTGGGGCTGACGGAGGCGGTGCTTCGGGATATGGAGGAGCTGCTGCTTTCATAGTCTGGAAGAAAGGACAGTAGATAGATGATTTACTTGGATAATGCGGCTACCACCAGGACTGCGCCTGAGGTGGTGGAAGCTATGACGCCGTATTTCACACAGTATTATGGGAATGCGGGCAGTATTTACGGGCTGGGAAGTGAGAGCAAGAAGGCGCTTTTACGGGCCAGAGAGACGATCGCAGGGACGCTGGGGGCAGAGGCAAACGAGATCTATTTTACGGCGGGCGGATCGGAGTCCGATAACTGGGCGCTCAAGGCGGTGTTTGAGGCGTTGCGGGACAAGGGGAAGCATATTATTACCTCAAAGATCGAGCATCATGCGGTGCTGCATACATGCGATTATCTGGAAAAGATGGGGGCGGAAATTACGTATCTGGATGTGGATGCGGAGGGAGTCGTGGATCCCCTGCAGCTTAAGCGGGTGATCCGGCCGGATACGATATTGATCTCGGTTATGACGGCCAATAATGAGGTGGGGACGATTCAGCCGGTGAAGGAGATCGGGGAGATTGCGGCGAAGCATGGTATTTTGTTCCACACCGATGCGGTGCAGGCTTACGGGCATCTGCCTGTTGATGTGAAGGAGTGCCATATCGACCTGCTTTCGGCCAGTGCGCATAAATTCAACGGGCCGAAGGGTGTGGGCTTTCTATATATCGGGAAAAGGGCAAGGATACGCGCATTTATCCATGGAGGCCAGCAGGAGAGGGGCAGACGCGCCGGTACGGAGAATGTGCCCGGTATTGTGGGAATGGCTGTCGCGGCCGGGCGGGCGCATGAGCGTCTGAACGAGCGGGCAGAGACGGAACGAGCGCTGCGGGATTATCTGATCGGACGGATCGAGGAAAGGATTCCGGGAGTGATGCTCAACGGGCACAGGGAGAAACGTCTGCCGAATAATGTGAATTTCGGTTTTGCAGGCATGGAGGGGGAGACCATGCTGATTATGCTGGATATGGCAGGAATCTGCGCTTCTGCAGGATCGGCCTGCACTTCGGGTTCGACGGATCCTTCGCATGTGCTGCTGGCGATGGGATTGTCCGGAGAGCAGGCCAGGGGGTCGCTTCGGCTCACACTCAGTGAGGAAAATACGCGGGAAGAGCTGGATCTTGTAGTGGAGGAGCTGGCGCGGATCGTGGAGCGGGTCAGAGGAATGCTGGTAAGATAGATGATTCATGTACCTGATGCGAGTCAGGGTATTTGAGTAATTATCTGATAATATTGAAATTTTATTTATAGAGTCCGGATTAATGGACTCTATTTTTTGTATCCTTATTTCAGAGAAGAACAGAAGTTCGATCGCTTGAAGGACAAGACCGGATAAAGAGCTGTCCTGTGGCGGTCGGTCTAATAAAGAGAAAGAAAAGAGGTAAGGATTATGAAGGGCTATACAGTGGAAAGCGGTTATATGGGATATGTGAACGGAGAGTATATGTTGTTTGCCAGCGAGACGGATTATGTGGATTATGTAGAGAATTAAGGCATCGCGAAGTACCTTTATGATATGCTGGCAATAAAGAAGAAGCAGCCGACCCAGATCTTTTTAAAATTATTATGGAAAGAAGGAGCGATTGCCAATAAGGACATGGCAGAATCTCTTTTTTTAGTATTATGTGGCAAAACATGATTGCCAAATAATGGGCGGGGGTATATGATAAATCATAGTGTGTTGGGTAAAATATAATTCAGGCATATGTTGCGGCAGGCCGGCGGAGTGCATAGACTAAATAGAAGCATATTGATCGCGGCGGCCCGGTTCTATTCCCTGCTGTGACAGTCCATAATATGAGAGATGTTTGGAGAAAGACTTGGTTAAGAAGATTGATTCGATAGCGGTAAATTATATAGATGAAGGGGAAGGCGATATCATTCTGCTGCTGCACGGGTGGGGGGCCAACATTACCCTGTATGCAGGTATGATCGGTGTTCTGGCACGGCATCATCGGGTGATTGCGCTGGATATGCCGGGGTTTGGGAAGACACCAGAGCCGCCGGAACCGTGGTGCGTGGATGACTATGTGAATTTTGTGGTGCGGTTTATGGCATCGTTCAGGGCGTCGAAGATCAGTGTGGTGGTGCATTCTTTCGGCGGCCGGGTATTTTTTAAGATGAATGCCAGAGAGCGGCTGCCTTTTGCGATCGAGAAGGTAGTTCTGATCGACAGTGCAGGCATATTGCCGAAGAAAAGCTTTCGGCAGAAAGTGAGCTTGCGGTGTTACAAGATCGGGCGGGCGGTCATGAGTACGAGGGTGCTGCATTTCCTGTATCCTGACGCGGTCGAGGATATGAGGCGTAAGCGTGGTTCGGCGGATTACAACAATGCCACACCGACCATGCGGGCGACGCTTGTGAAGGTGGTAAATGAGGACTTGGAACCGCTAATGCATCTGGTGAAATGCCCTGCGCTCCTGATCTGGGGCGACCGGGACACGGCGACGCCGCTGTCGGATGCGAAGCGGATGGAAGAGCTGATTCCTGATGCCGGGCTGGTGGTGTGTGAGGGTGCGGGACATTTTTCTTTTGCGGAGCAGGCACCGAAGGTGCATGGCGCATTGGAAGCATTTTTCAATGTTTCCCGGGAATCTGTACCGGAAGTTCTTACGTAGATTAGCAGTACGGAGTGCCGGCTGTTGTAGTAAATTTATGATAATATAGTAATTCAATAACGTAGTATTGAAATATCGAAATGTTAGAAATAGACATGTTAGAAATAGAAATGAGATCGGGCAGGAATCGTTATGGATTGGATATGGATGCTTATCTGGTTCGTCACCTATGCGGTGGGGGCCGTTTTATATGAGATTTACATCGTGCATATGTTTCAGCAGAATTCATATAAGCCGAGGGAGTATCGGGAATGGATGCAGGTGCACAGCAATATAGGCAGGCTGCTGGGAAAGAGTCTGTATGCGGTGATATCGCTTCCGCTGGTGCTTGTCGGGAATCTGGGCTGTCTGGTCATTGCCTGTGTAATGAATATGATGACCATGTTGGTCAATAAGCCGCGGCAGGCAAAGAAACCGCTTGTATATACGATGCGCGTGAGGCGTATGCTTGTTACGACGGCAGTGCTGTATGTGATCGGTATGCTTGTATCGCTGACGGCGGGAGAGTACCGGGCGCGGGTGTGCGGAGGGATTCTGCTGGTATTGTTTGTCCTGCAGCCCTTTCTGATCCTGCTGGTAAATTGGATCAACAGACCGGTCGAACGGGCTATCGACAGGCATTATGTGGCGGATGCGGCCCGTATCCTGAGAGAGATGCCGAATCTGACGGTAATCGGCGTAACGGGCAGTTATGGCAAGACCAGTGTGAAATATTTCCTGAATACACTGTTGTCCAGCAGGTTTAATGTACTGCAGACGCCGGGCAACTATAATACGACGCTGGGTGTCGTGCGGACGATCCGAGAGCAGATGAAGCCTTTCCATGAGATCTTTATCTGTGAGATGGGTGCCAGAGAGGTGGGAGATATCAAGGAGATCTGTGATTTGGTGCATCCGGATCACGGGATCATCACTTCCATCGGACCGCAGCACCTGCAGAGTTTTCACACGATAGAGAATATCATCGGCACCAAGTTTGAACTGGCGGATGCAGTGCCGGCGGAAGGCAGCGTATTCCTGAACTATGACAACAGCTATATCCGCGGGCATAAGATTGATAAGAAGGTCGTAAGTTACGGAACCGCGGGAGAAGATATCGCTTATAGGGCTTATGATATAACGGTGTCGCCGGATGGTTCTTCCTTTAAGATGAAGGACGCTCAGGGAGAGGAATTTGAGTTCCATACACGTCTGGTGGGCAATCACAATGTGCAGAATATTGCAGGTGCCATTGCCGTGGCACATACGCTGGGCATTCCCATGGAGAAGCTCCGCTATCCGGTGAAGCAGCTGGAGAGTGTGCCCCACAGGCTGCAGCTGAGCAGACAGGGAGGGCGGATCCTTCTGGATGACAGCTACAATTCCAATAAGAACGGATTTAAGGCGGCGCTTGACACGCTGGAGATGTTTAAAGAACTGCGGATCCTGATGACGCCGGGCATGGTGGAGCTTGGAGAGAAGCAGTACAGCGAGAATAAGGAAGTGGGCGCGTATGCCGCAGACAAGTGCGACTATGCGGTACTGGTCGGCAGGGAGCAGACGAAGCCCATTCAGGACGGACTGCTGGAAGCCGGATTTGCAAGAAGCCGGATGATCGTAGTGGATACCTTGCAGGAGGCTTTCCAGATGGTGAACGCGATTCCGGATGAAAAGCAGAAGGTAGTATTGATCGAGAACGATCTGCCGGACAATTATGCATGAGAAACAAATAGAATCGGTGAAGGATCCGACGTCTGTTTCGTAACCTGCGAAGCCAGAGACCTGGCGGTTACAATCGGGCGGATTCAAATATAGAAAGGCATGGTTCGATAGTATGAAGATTCGAGTAGGCGTATTTTTTGGCGGTAAGAGTGTGGAGCATGAAGTGTCGGTTATCTCCGGCCTGCAGGCATACAATTCCTTTAACAGGGAGAAATATGAGCCGATTCCCGTCTATATCACGAAGGATAACGAGCTCTATACAGGTGAGGCGATTGCCGACATTGCGAACTACAGAAATATTCCGGTCCTGCTGCAGAAGAGCATCCGGGTTTTTATGATGTGTGAGCAGGGACAAGTGCAGTTGATCCGTTATCCGGTGAAGAAGATGGGCAATTCTGTGGTGGCACAGATTGACGTGGCCTTCCCGGTGGTGCATGGTGCGAATGTGGAGGACGGATCTTTGCAGGGATTTTTGCGGCACTATAATATTCCTTTCGTGGGATGTGATGTGGCGGCTTCTGCGGTGACGATGGACAAATATGTGATGAAGACGGTGCTGATGAATAACGATGTTCCGGTACTGGACTGTGTGACTCTGCACGTGAAGGAATACGAGCATGACGAAGCGGCAGCCTATGGCAAGGTAGAGAACAGGATTGCTTACCCGGTCATCATCAAGCCGGTCAATCTTGGTTCCAGTGTGGGGATTAAGGTAGCGAGGAATCAGGAAGAATTGCGGGAAGCGCTGGAGTATGCCTTTACCTTCGGTCCAAGAGTGCTGATCGAGCGTGCGATTACGAACCTGCGGGAGATCAACTGTGCGGTATTGGGCGATTACGAGGAAGCGCAGGCGTCTGAGTGTGAGGAGCCTATCTCCAGTGACGAGATCCTAAGCTATGAGGATAAGTACGTGGCAGGAGGAAAGGGCGGTTCGGAAGGGATGCGAACGGCCAGACGGGAGCTGCCGGCTGACCTGACACCGGAGAAGCGGGAAGAGATCAGGCAGATGGCGGTGAAAACTTTCCAGGTCTTAAACTGTAACGGGGTATCCCGAATCGATTTCATGATTGACAAGGATACGGATCAGGTATATGTCAATGAGATTAACCCGATCCCGGGTTCGTTGGCATTCTACCTGTGGGAAGCGCTTGACAAGCCCTATGCCGAGCTGTTGGATGATATGGTCAGCCTGGCGCTCAAGAGAGAGCGGGAGGAGAAGACTGTGATGACCTCTTTCGACAGTAATATCCTGCAGAGTGCGAATCTGACCGGAGCAAAGGGGATTAAGAAGTAGGGCAGCATCAGTGACTGTTGTCAGGCTGACTGACATGGGCCGTGTTATTTTTGCGATATTCATTGGGCGTCATACCGGTACACTTTTTAAAGACCTCGCTGAAGTAGGACTGCGAGTTATAGCCGCATAAGGTCCCTATTTCTCCGATAGTCAGTTTGTTCTCAGACAGCATCTTTTTGCCCATA
The DNA here is from genome assembly GCA_947644545.1 of uncultured Lachnospiraceae bacterium. GTDB lineage: Bacteria > Bacillota > Clostridia > Lachnospirales > Lachnospiraceae > UBA3282. The sequence goes on along the minus strand of CANRZW010000001.1, from coordinate 157,426 downwards.
TAGATGCGGTAGTACTGCGTATACTCCATCAGAGAGAACCCGGTTTCCCGCTTAAACTCACGGTTGACATGATCCACGTTCAGATGTACCAGAGACTCAATATTGGCGCGGGTAATGTCCTCGCCATAGTGAGAATTGATATAGTTACGAATTTCAGCAAGGTATCCTTTTAGGGACAGCTCCTTCTCCGTATCAATGGAATAGAGCTGTTCTTTCTTTTTTCTGCACTCGGGTGTCTGCTCGGAATGGATCTTCTCGATCGCGGCCTTTACGGTTGCCTCCAGTTCGGCGAACAGGATCGGTTTTAACAGGTAGGCATAGACGCCGAGCGAGACGGCATCTCTGGCGTAGTTGAAATCCTGATGTCCGGTCAGAATGATATTGACGATCTCCGGGTAGAGATCCTTGATCCAGGAGATCAGTTCGAGGCCGCTTTCCCTTGGCATTTCAATATCACAGACAGTGATAGCAATCGAATCTTTTGCCAGAAGGGCTTTTGCTTCCATCGCGTTTCTGGCAGTAAACACCTGATGGATCCCCAGGAGGCTCCAGTCGATAGAGGCGCTGAGGATTTCCAGCGTGGCAATCTCATCATCAACGATCATAATATTCATGGTACAAAATCCTCCTTCTTTATGATTGGCAGTCTGATCTTCACCAGTGTGTTTCCGGGCTCGCTTTCAATCTGTACGGAGCCGTCTCCGTCGTAAAACAGTTTGATCCGTTCTTTGATGTTCTGGATTCCGATATGATGGCCGTTTACACTGATATCTTCATTCTTATTGATTCTGGCCAGGATTTCAGGGGTGAAACCGAGGCCATTGTCATGAATGGAAAACAATAGATTCCGGGCATCCTGTTCGATCTTTAGCGTGACAGTCAGAACAGGGACCAGCGTTATGTTGTGTTTGATGCTGTTACCGATAAATGCCTGCAGGATCATGGGAATGACAATCTGATCTTCGCTCCCGCCGTCAGAGGAAACAAAATCGAATTGCAGTGCTTCTTTATATCTGAGCTTTTGAATCTCCATATAGCTTCTGACACAATTGATTTCATCCGATAATTTGACGAAAGTGCCCTTTTCTCCCAGAAGATATCTGAAATAAGAGCCTGCCGAATAGGAGAGCTTCTGTATGCTGTCGAAATCCCTGATCTGAGCCAGAGAAAAGATCAGATGCAGAATGTTCGCGTAAAAATGCGGCTGTATCTGCGTGATCATGAAATTGTTGTGGATCCGTTCCTTTTCGAGCGTAGATTCATAGACCTGGATTTTCAGGGAAGTAATCTGCTCTACCATATTGTTGAATACGTGGTATAGAGATGAAATTTCCCGGTCATTATAAGTTTCGGAAGAATCCAGACGGATCTCGGTGTTGCCGCTGCTGAATTCCTGCATACCGCTTTTTAAGGTATCCAAAGGTTTTAAGACATGATGTACGTGATACTTCAGGTTGACGGATAGCAGGAAGAGACCGACGATCAGAATGATTACGGTCAGCGCGATCGCAGAGTAAGTCTCTGACAGGAACAGGCTGTTTGGCAAATGGATGCGGAAAGTATAATCAACGCAATTCATGGAATGATCAAAAGAGGCAGTATTCCGGAGCGTTGACGAATCAGCAGGCGCAGACTGACAGATGACCTGCTGCTGCTCGTCCAACAGCTGGATCGTCATAGGCAGGGAGTCCGCCTGTGTCACATCGGAAAAAAGGCTGCCAAGAGGGATATAGGCGCCTATATAATTGTTGTCGATCAGATAGTAGTTGAGCAGGAACGGTTGATGTTCATTTAATAATAATGTCCAACCGCTTTTGGAGGCAGCACGATCCTGCGAAAGCAGAGAGAGAATGTCTGATTTTACGCTTTCCCGTTCTGCTCGCTGCGAAATATAATTCTTGGATTCGATCAACAGACCGTTTCGGGAAGGAAAGTAGGCAAAGAAATGGAATGCCTGCTGCTGGCTTGTGGAGTAGTAATTGAGCTGACTGTACAGCTCGGATTTGCTGAGCTCTGTTGTCAGAGTGTCCTTTGCGTTGCATACATAGAAATAGGCCCCGCTGCTGACATTTGCGATCTGCAGCAGGGAGTTGCTGATGACATCGAGCCGGTTGTCCCAGAAAGAGAGCGTGGACGCTATGGAACTGGAGTAATTATGGAGAGTCGTTTTCCGCAGCCTGTTGATATGTACACTGCTGATCACCTCCGTGCTGACTAAAACAAAGATGGTAATGGTAATCATAAGAAAAAGGCCCTGGGTAGGAGTATTCAGTTGTTTTGTCCGAAATAGTTTAAACATGAAAGAGCTCCTTTATAGCGTAGAAAAGCAGATTGATCCTGGCTGTCTTCCACGGATGCTATAGAAATATTCCCATATGCGCAGGCAAAATGTCAATAATAAAAGTGTTTAAAACAGATTATGTCGGTTTTGTTATAAAATACGCTTGTATTTTGATAGGAACAAGGAATCAACTTCGATACTATAGATATATCGCAGGGAATGCGGCAGTCAGAAGGAAAGATAAAGGAGGAAAGGTTGATGAAAAAGAAACTGGCAATGATGTTAGGGATGACCCTTATAATCGGTACTCTCGCAGGCTGCGGAAGCACTGGGGACACAGGGACAGCGGCGGATACGGAACCGGCGGCGGAGCAGACAGATTCCGGGCAAGGAACAGATGCCGGTGTGGATGCGGCTACGGAGTCGGATGCGGCATCCGAGACGGACAGTGTGCTTAAGGACGGCAACATGGTGACACTGAAAGTAGTCTGCCCGGGCGGCACGGCTTCACCGGGGAGCAAAGGGGAAGTAGAAGCGGCGATCAACGAGATTATTGCACCCTATATGGATGCGCAGATTGAGTTTGAATTTCTGGAGTGGGGTGTATTTCAGGAACAGAAGAATCTGATCCTGTCCTCAGGAGAGGATTATTCACTGGTCTTTACCTTTGACAGTTCCAGAAACTATGCGATGAGCCATCAGGTGTTGGATATCACGGATCTGCTGCCGGTCTATGCGCCGGGACTGACGGAGGAGATGGGAACCTATTTTGATGCGTGTAAGATCGGCGGAAGACTTTACGGGGTTCCTACCTTCCATGAATATGCGTCCAGGCATGGAATCACTGGTATGACTTCCGTCCTGAATGAACTTTCCATCGATCCGGAGAGTATTCAGTCCTGGGAAGACGTAGATGCCATGCTTGCCAAAGTGCATGAGGCTCATCCGGAAATGAACTGCCTGGTACCGGTTGATACGAATATGATTCTTTCCGGAGCCTGGAGCAATGCCAGCATATCGAAAATCATAGACGGGGTTGGGGTATATGCCGAGGGTGATCCTTTGGATGTGGTCAATATCTATGCAACACCGGAATATATGGAGGAGGTTGCCAAACGTGCCTATGACTGGAACCAGAAGGGATATGTGATCGCAGACGCGAGTACGATCCCGGAGGCGCGGCAGGAACTGCTCGCAGCAGGAAACTCTTTCGCATTCTGCGGCGGTATTCATCCGGGAACCAAAACGCAGGAAGCTAAAAATGCCGGAGTGGATGTGACGACCATGCCGATTGACAGAGCGGTGCTGAATACCTCTTCCGTTGATTTTGCACAGTATATGGTGCCGACGGCATGTTCGACGCCTGAGAAGGCCGTTAAACTGTTGGATCTCATGTATACGGATCCGGATATCGTTAATCTGATCTCCTACGGCATTGAAGGAAAGGACTATGAGATCAAGGATGCAGAGAGAAATATTATTGGATATCCGGAAGGCGTTGATTCTTCCAATGTAGGCTGGAACAATGAGACATGGTTAGTAGGAAACGGAGAGCTTGGTTATGTGTGGGAGACTGATGATCCGGATATCTGGGAACAGTATCGGGAATTAAATGAAAACTCTGTCAAATCCTGTATTTTCGGATTTACCTTTGATCCTCAAAACGTGAAAACACAGGTGACGGCAATCCAGAATGTTATCAGTAAATATGGCGCAACTATTGGTTGTGGGTATGCGGATCCGGAAGAATCCGTGGCCAAATTCGTGGAAGAGCTTGAAGCTGCCGGGATTAACGATGTGATTGCGGAAGCGAAGACACAGATCCAGGCATGGATGGAGGAGAACGGCTGATAGGAATCAACAGGAAATGTTTTGCATCTGCAAAGCATTTCCTGCCAGGGAAGGGTTATCTAATGAAAAACAAGAAGGTTAAGATAAAGAGATATTTACCGGTTTACTTCATGCTGCTGCCGGGTTTTTTGTATTTACTGGTCAATAATTATATTCCCATGGCGGGTCTGATCATCGCCTTTAAGAACCTTGATTTCAGTGTCGGGATACTGCGCAGCGAGTGGACAGGTTTTAAGAACTTTGAATTCCTGTTCCGCACGCCGGATGCGTGGAGGATCACCAGAAATACGATCGGTTATAACACGGTGTTCATTATCGTCAATCTGGTCGTGGCAGTGTTGTTTGCGGTGCTTCTCAGCGAGATCCACAGTAAGAAAGCCGTCAAGACTTATCAGACGATCATATTGCTGCCCTATATGGTATCCATGGTCATTGTAAGTTATCTGGCTTACGCTTTTCTGGCAGGCGATACGGGGTTGTTGAACGGGATCAGGCACAGTCTGGGGCTGGAACCTGTGTCCTGGTATTCGGAGCCGAAATACTGGCCGGTGATACTGACGCTTGTAAATGCATGGAAGGGCGTAGGATATGGAGCAGTCATCTATCTGGCCTCCATTCTTGGGATCGACCGGTCCTTATATGAGGCGGCGGCGGTAGACGGCATCGGTAAAATGCAGGAGATCAGATATATCACGCTGCCATTGATCAAACCGACTGTGATCACGATGCTGCTGTTGAGTATCGGTCGTGTCTTCTATTCCGATTTCGGATTATTTTATCAGGTGCCGATGAATTCAGGTGCGCTGATCGATGTGACCAATACGATAGACACTTATGTGTACAGAGGCTTGATTGCACTGGGGGATATTTCCATGTCCTCCGCAGCCGGAGTGTACCAGTCCGTGATCGGTTTCCTTCTGGTGATAGCGGCAAACTGGATTACCAATAAACTGAGCAAAGAAAATGCCTTATTCTAGTACTGGTTTGCTCTGACATGAGGGATTAATAATGAGAAAAAAAGAATTGAGTTATCAGATTTTATTCAATGTAGTTATGGCAGCATTTTCCGTTCTGATTCTGCTGCCGTTGTTGTTACTGTTTGTGGCGTCATTTACGGATAATAGTGAGATCATTTTGCGGGGATATTCCTTTTTTCCGCATCAATTAAGCCTGAGCGCCTATGGGTATATCTGGCAGGAGAAAGCGCAGATCTTTTCGGCGTATTTCATTACCATAGCGGTCACCTTCGTGGGCACTTCCGTGGGACTGATCATCTCCGTTATGTATGCCTATGCGCTCTCCAAACCCTATTTCCCGGGAAAAAGGTTCTTTTCCCTGTATATTCTGTTTACCATGTTGTTTAACGGCGGGCTGGTCCCGACGTATATCATGTATACGAGATATTTACATATGAAGAATACGATATTTGCCCTGATTCTTCCGGCATTGTTGATGAATGCGTTCAATGTGCTATTGATCCGGAGCTATTTCAACAATAACGTGCCGGCGTCGCTGGTTGAGGCCGCAAGGATAGACGGAGCGACGGAGATGCAGACATTGGTCCGAGTGGTGGTGCCGGTCAGCAAGCCGATTATCGTGACGATCGGGCTGTTTATCGGACTGGCGTATTGGAACGACTGGCAGAATGGGTTATACTATGTTACGAAGCCGGAGCTGTACAGTGTACAGCAGATCCTGAATAATATGCTGCGGAATATAGAATATCTGACCAAGAATTCCTCCGCCGTACAGAAATCGACAACGCTTGCCGGATCGCTGCCGGCCGCCACGGTGCGAATGGCCATCGCAGTCGTCGGAATGCTGCCGATCCTGGTCATCTATCCTTTTGTCCAGAAATACTTTGTCAGAGGGATCGCGCTGGGCGCCGTGAAAGAATAGCAGTATCGCAGGCAGGCCTGCGATATGCATGGGATTAGGATAAAAAGAGAGAAAGGATGGGATAGTCCATGAGTCTGTATATTGGAGCAAATTACCACCCGCATGACTGGCCGCGGGAACGTTGGCCAATCGATGTGGAGATGATGAAGAAGGCAGGATTTACCACTGTGCGCCTGGGGCATCTGTGCTGGGACAGCTTTGAACCGGATAATGGCGTATACACCTTTGAATGGTTTGACGAGGTGATGGGACTGTTTGCCGATGCGGGTATCGGAGTGGTTCTGGATATCTCCATGCATCCGGCGCCGATGTGGGTACACTGTCTTTGCAAAGGATGTAACATCGGCGGGATCAACGGCGACTATCAGTATCCGGTGAGACGCTATATGGAAGACGTGTCCGATCCGGGGTATCAACATTATGCGCTGCGCTTTGCGAAGACGCTGGTCAATCGGTACAAAGATCACCCGGCGCTGTTTGCATTCGGATTGTGCAATGAGCTGGGGTGGTGTCATAGATCCCATTCGGCGGAATCCCGGGCCAGGTTCATCGATTGGCTTCGGAAAAAGTACGGCACCATAGAGAGGCTGAACCAGGCATGGGCGACCCAGCGCTGGTGCAGGAGGCTGCTTAGTTTTGAGCAGGTGGGCTTTCCGGAGACCGAGGAGGAAGCAGGTTCCCCGGAGGCGTGGCTGGATATGAGAAGATTCTTTTCCGACGGTGTGGGAGAGTTTATAACGGCCTTGCAGAAGACGGTAAAAGAGAATGCGCAGGAGAAGCCGACGACCTCCAATCACTATGCGGAAAATCCTTCCATGGGCTTTGATTATATGAAGTACTATGAAGGTTTCGTGGAGTATCCGGGTGTCGGCTATTATTTCAATTATTATGACATTGAGAATATTCGTTATGTGAATACGGAAATGCAGCACAGGATCGCGGAAACGGACAGGCCTATGTGGTGCATTGAATACCAGACCGGCGGTTTCGGGATTCATCATGGCCGCCCTGGTGTTTTGAGGATGATGATGTTGTACAGCCTGTTGTGCAGGAATCAGATGATCCTGGGCTGGACATGGCGGACGATGCTGGCAGGTGAGGAACAGTTTGTCGTCGGCCTGTTAGAGCATGACGGGCTGCCCAATGTGAATTTTGACACTTATGTGCAGGTGGCAGGAGAGTTTAAGAAACTGGAACAATATGCGTTTCCTTATAACCCGGTGCCGGAGATCGGCGTTGCACACAGTTATGATGCTGACTGGGTGATACAGTATCCCAATAATATACAGTTTAAGCAGGATTATAAAACATGTATGCGGGAGATTTCGCGGACCTTTTATCAGTTGAACAGGGATTACAATATCATCAACTTAAAGCGGGTCAAACATGACTATAAGTTGATCATACTGCCGTCTTATCTGGTGATGACGCAGGAGGAAGCTGACTATATCAGACAGTTTGTACAGAAGGGCGGTTACGTGATCATGACGGCTTATTCCGCTACGCTGGATGAACATTCGCAGGCTTTTGCATGCACACGTCCGGGCAGGCTGGCGGATGTGTTCGGCATTCGGATCGGAGGATATGAGAGGCCGGGCGACGGACAGTATTATGAGGAGATCGAGCAGAGAGAGGCTATGGCGTTTGAGACGGATCCGCAGACAGGGGCATGTCTGGTTTCCTGCAATCAATACGGTAAAGGAAAGGCTTTCTATACTTCCGGCCAGATGGATCATGTTGTAATGACCGAAGTGATACGGCGTCTGGAAGGAGAGCTGGGTCTGACTGCGGTAATGACAGTGCCGGAAGGCATTCAGGTCAGAGAGATTGCCGAAGGGCAGTACTATTTCGTAAATACTACGGATAAGCCGCTGCAGATTACATTGCCTGGAGAAGGACAGCTGGTACTGCATGATATGCAGGTTTGCGATACCGTGACATTGAATGCTTTTGATGCGGATCTGTTTTTGGTGCAGACTAAGCAGATGTAAACGAAGTTCACACCGGATCGAAACATGCAGGGGCTGTTATCGTGTCTGCGGTGTGGCAGGGGATGAAGAAAGGACAGGGTGTTGTAAAGCAAATGGAAAAATATATAGACAGGACAGTATGCGCGGATGAGCGGGCACAGGATCTGTTGTCCAGGATGTCCCTGGGCGAGAAGATGGGGCAGGTTGTGGGTGTTTTTCCCATGACGGTGGACGATCTGTCCTGGACTGCACAGCATCCTTATGGGGTGGGAAATGTGAGTACGCTCTGCACAAGGAGCGTGCGATCGGCAAAAGAGTTTGTGCGGTTTCAGACGACATTCCAGAAGAAGATCATGGAAAGTTCGCCGCATCATATTCCGGCATTCTTCCATATGGAAGGTCTGTGCGGCGCCTATATTTATGGTGCGGTTTCTTTTCCCGGCGGAATCGGCCGGGCGTCTTCCTGGGATCCGGAATTGGAAGAGCGGATCGGAGACTGCATTGGGCGTTGTGAGAGGGTCGTAGGTGTATCGCAGACATTTGCGCCGGTATTGGATATATCCAGGGATTCCCGCATGGGACGACAGGGAGAGACCTACGGGGAGGACAGCACATTGGCGGCGGCCATGGGCACTGCTTATTTAAAAGGTCTGCAGAAGAACGAACGGTTCGACGGGTTAAAGACGGAGGGCATTGCGAAGCACTATATGGGTTTTCACGCCGGAATGGGCGGAATCCATGGCGCGGAATGTGATATCTCGAAGAGAAGTCTGATGGAGGTCTATGCAAAACCTTTTCAGGCGGCGATCACGGAAGCGGGCCTGCGGGGTGTTATGCCCTGCTACGACGCCATCAATGGCGAGGAAGTTTCCTGTTCCGAAGAAATGCTGACTACGATTCTGCGAAATGAGATGGGGATGGATGGGATTGCGGTTACCGATTACAGCGCATTGTCCAATGCATTCTATGTGGATCATGTAGGGGAAAGCGCCGGTGAGACAGGATTGTTTGCCATGCAGGCCGGTATGAATATGGAACTTCCGTCGATGGTATGCTATAACGAGGAACTGGAGAAGATGTTTGAGGACGGCAGAGCAGACAGCGAGGTATTGGATGCAAGGGTCCTTGAGATCTTGCGGACAAAGTTCCGCACAGGGTTATTTGATCATCCTTTTGCCTGCGAAGACGGACAACTGCATTGCGAGATCCGCACAGAGGAGGATGATCGTCTGACAGAACAGTCCGCGTTGGAATCACTTGTTCTGTTGAAAAATGACGGGACGCTTCCGATCAGTGATTCTGTCAAAAAAATCGCAGTCATAGGACAGCATGCGGATGATGCCAAGGTCTTTTTTGGAGGTTATACTTATATGTCCATGCTGGAAGGGGAAGTGGCGGCACGTTCCTCCATGGCAGGGATCGGAGAGATTGCAGGAGAAAACGAGGCGGTAAAAACTTATCCGGGCAGCAGTGTGCAGGCAGACAATGACGCATTCAGAGAACGCCTGCAAACCTATATGCCGCAGGTAAAGAGTCTGGTCGAAGAGCTAAGAACAAGATTTCCGCAAACGGAGATTACGTACGCATACGGGTATCCGTTTGCCGGCAATGATGAATCGGGCTACGAGGAAGCCCTGCGGGTCTGTGCGGAAAGCGACTTGATCCTTCTGACGCTGGGCGGCAAATACAGTATGGGATCCCAGGCCACGACCGGAGAGGGCATCGATGCGACAAATATCAATCTGCCGGTATGTCAGGACAGATTTATCGAGCTGGCGGCGGCTCTTTGTAAGCCAATGGTGGGGATTCATTTTGACGGAAGGCCGATCTCATCCGATGCGGCGGACCGGTGTCTGAACAGCATCCTGGAAGCATGGAGCCCGGCGGAGCGAGGGGCTTTTGCAGTCGTTTCGGTACTGGCGGGAGATTATAATCCCTGTGGGAAGATGCCGGTCTCTACGGCGTATAACAGCGGTCAGATTCCGGTATTCTACAATCACAGGTTCGGTTCGGCCAATCATCAAAGTTACAGTATCGGATTTGCGGATTATGTGGACTGCCCTCATACGCCAAGATATTGTTTCGGGCATGGAATATCCTATACGGATTTTGAATACAGAGAATTGGCAATTGAGAAAAAGAGGCTGTCCGGGAAAGAATCTCTGGAGCTTACTCTGCAGGTAAAGAACTGTGGTGAAAGAGCCGGGACGGAGATCGTTCAGTTCTATGTCAGCGATGAACATGCCTGTGTGGTGCGGCCCAATATGGAGCTGACGGGATTTGCTAGAGTAAGGATCGAGCCGGGAGAGATTAAGAAGATACGATATGTTCTTCCGCTCAGTGCACTGGCATTTCTGGATCTGCATAACCGCTGGAAGATTGAAAAGGGAGACGTTATCCTGAAAGTAGGGAGTTCTTCCGAGGATATCCGTTTGTCAGATCGTTTCACGATCACGGATGATACCTGGATTGACGGCAGGACAAGAGCGTTCTATGGAACGGCAGAGTGTGTTGTTTAAAACATGAGCTTTTAATTTCCTGATTTGGATGCATATAATTTCCTTCTTTACAAATAATAGTAAAAACGTCAGCGGTCATGAGGCCGTTGGCAGATTAAAATGCAATGTAGTCATGAGGTAATGTGACGGTTGAGATAATTGTACCATGAATGGGAAGAGTGCAGAATGTCGTATTGCAGATCTTCACGGTCAGGAGAAACTATAATTTGTAAATTTGGAGGGATATAGAATGAAAGCGACAGGTATTGTGAGACGGATAGATGATCTGGGAAGGATCGTGATTCCCAAGGAGATCCGCAGGACACTGCGGATCAGGGAGGCGGATCCGTTAGAGATCTTTACGGACAGAGAAGGAGAGATTATCTTAAAGAAATATTCTCCGATCGGAGAGATGGGTACCTTTGCCAAGCAGTATGCGGAGAGTATGGCGCAGGTGTCCGGTCATGTGGCGATGATCTCCGACAGAGACCAGTTTATCGCGGTGGCAGGCGGCATGAAGAATATGCTGGGTAAGTCTATCAGCAGGGAGCTGGAAGAGAAAATTGACCACAGAGAGAGCGTGGTGGCGGCCAAAGGAGACCGGAACTTCATCGAGGTGGGCAACGATCTGGAGGATGTGCATCACGAGGCGATCAGCCCGATCATCTGCGAGGGAGACGTGATCGGGTCGGTAGTCCTGTTAGAGACGGACCATAAGTCCAAGATGGGTGAAGTGGAGCAGAAGCTGATTCAGTCGGCAGCAGGATTCCTGGGGCGGCAGATGGAACAGTAGGCCATAGAATTAAGGAGAGCATGTCTGTAAAGGGGCACAGGAAAGCCCGCAGACATGCTCTCCTTATAGCACTTGCAGCTTTATCATAGCACTTGCAGCTTCGTCTCGTCGTTAAACACAATCACGGCCTCACGCATCTCATAAGGCCCCATTTCATAGTAGCCTTCCGTCAGACGGTTCAGGCGTGCGGCAGAGACCATGCGGTTGGCGCGCTTGGGCTGATCCGTGATGAAGGCGATGCCGTCTTCAAAATATTCCTGATCCAGTTCCGGATCGTCCAACTCCTCATAATAAGGGTCGAAGAGATAGACATTGTCTCCCTCAATCCCGGTCAAAAGTACATAGTGGCTGACGTCCAGAAAGAGGCGCAGAAGCACGACGCCGCCCTGGCGCAGCGCTTTCCCGATCCGGTCGTCACAGGAGACGCAGACTTCTTTGCCGGACAGAAATTCACAGGATATGGGAAAGTTCTTCACACGTCCGAACTGGTTCAGCCAGTTACTCAGGAAGTACATGGCGGAAGCGGATGTGCCGCGCTTGCCGATCTCTCCGTTTTCATTGTATGAATCGAGACAATAAAGCATAATATATTTAATGATGTCAGGATAGATTACTTCCCGATCGAACAGATACCTGATCGCATTTGTCAGGGATACCGGTCCGCAGTCGTATTCACTGGATTGATAATTGAGCAGGTTTTTCATTATGGTTTCCTTATGTAAAGAATGCTAACGTTGCATATGATTTAGTAGAAAATATACAGCGCATTGCTTTTTTTGTCAAGATTATGCTATACTAAAGCAATTGGAAAAAATTAGAAGTGCAGAAAGTCCAATGAGAATCCGTGTGGAAGCGTCATGGATTCGATTGTACTGGCAAAGAACGCTTCGAAATGGAGGAGAGATTATGAAAAGAATGAAAGAAAGACTGTTAAGTCTGCTTCTGATCCTTGCCATGACGGCAGCGGCTGTCGGGTGCGGCGGTTCCGGCAGTGACGGGACCGGAGCAGGTGCGGACGATTCGGCGGCGAATGATGCCGCGGCAGGTGATGCGGCAGGAGAGAATACGTCGGCAGGCGATGACGCGGCGGCCGAGGAAGGAACCGGAGCGGGACCGGCTGTGGCGGCCGAGGGTGAGAAGATCATCAATATCGGTGTGACGGACAGTCTGGGCGGTGTGAATCCTTTTGCCAACGATCAGACAGAGCTCAATAAGTATGCGACGGATCTGATGTTCCTGCCCCTGATGGAACTGGATAAGGACTTGAATTTCCAGCCGATGCTGGCGGATTCCATCACCACGGAAGATAATATTCATTTTACGGTGCATATCGACGAGGCGGCGACCTGGTCTGACGGAACGCCGGTGACGGCGCAGGATGTGGAGTATTCCGTACTGCGTTATGCCAGCCCGGTAGTGGCGAACACGACACTGCTTCTGTATGCTTTTGAAGGCACAGACGATGCCACGGGCTTCGTGGAGGAAGGGGCTTCTTCCATGGCAGGCCTGACGGTAAAGGATGAGAAGACGATCGAGTTTACAGCGAAATATCCGATGGCTCTGACGACGTTCCAGAACAGTTACGGAAGATATCTGCATGTTCTGCCGAAACATGTCATTGAGAAATTCAGTGAGGAAGAGCTGACCTCCGCCGACTGGTTCAATCATCCGGATGTGGTCAGCGGGCCTTATATCCTGACAGGTTACGATCCGAACCATTATATTTCCTATACGGCGAATACATCGTATTGGAAAGGGACGCCGAAGATCGACAAGCTGAATATCAAGATCGTGGACGGCAGCCAGGTCTATGCGGGTCTGCAGTCGGGAGAGATCGATATTACGCAGCACACGATGACGGCGATTCCGCAGGAAGACTATGAAAGTATCGAAGCGCTTGAGAATGTGACGGTAGTCTACGGTTCTCCGGTGACGAATCAGTCTGCTTTTATCCAGACAGCGAATATTCCGGATCCGAAGGTGCGTCAGGCGCTTGTGTATGCCATTGACAGGCAGCAGCTGGTGGATCAGCTGTTGAAGGGACATGGCGAAGTGATTGACGGATTCCTTTCCTCAGCGAGTCCTTTTTATGACGAAGGGATCGCACCGATGGAATACAACCCCGAGAAGGCGAAGGAACTGCTTGCAGAGGCCGGCTGGGATGGTTCTCAGACGCTGCGCTTCTACGTAAATTCGGGTGACAATACGTTTGTAAACGGTGCGCAGGTTATTGTGGCACAGTGGGCGGCAGTGGGGATCAAAGCCGAGATCACCACGGTAGACCTGTCCACGCTGATGACGGTGGCGGGCAGCACGGATTATGATATTATGGCGGTGCAGTATACTTATGCGCCGGTGGATCCTTACCCGGACGTGTCCTGGTTGTTAGGCGGCGAGGGAAGCTGGACGGGATATTACAACGAAGAGGTAGCGGCGGCTCTTGACGGAACGCAGCAGACAAGCGACGTGTCCGAGATCACCGGTTTCTATTCGACAGTGGATGCGAAGATGCAGGCGGAGGTGCCGATGTTCTCCGTCTATGTCATCAGTGCGCAGGGCGCGGTCAATAACCGGATCACGGGCGCACAGCCCAGTGTGTACGGTTTCTTCAACGATGTGCATAACTGGGATATTGCGGAGTAATATTATGGAGGATGCCGGGAACAGGGCATTCTCCACACGGATTTGAATATCTGTGAGGCGGATGAATGAGGGTCAGTATGAAGTGATAAGGAGGTAACCTTATGCCGCATTTACTGGAAGTGCAGGACTTAACGACGGTTTTTGCCGGCGACTATGGGACGAATATCAGTGTGGATCACGTCAGTTTCCATGTGGACCGAGGAGAAGTGGTCTGTCTGGTGGGAGAATCGGGCTGCGGAAAAAGTGTTACATCATTGTCGATCATGGGACTACTGGGAAGGGGCGGAGCTGTCACGGACGGCTCTGTCCTCTTTGAAAATAAGAATCTTCTTGCGATGACGGAAAAAGAGCTGGATGAGATCAGAGGGGATGAGCTTACGATGATCTTTCAGGATCCGCTGACCTCTTTAAATCCGGTCTTTACGGTAGGCAGCCAGATTACGGAGAGCATCCGTGTCCATATGCATCTGTCAAAGGAAGAAGCCAGGGAGCGGGCGGCCAAACTGCTCGGCCGGGTAGGGATGCCGGATGCGCCGGGCGTGATGAAGAAGTTTCCGCACACGTTATCCGGCGGTATGCGTCAGCGGGTGATGATCGCCATGGCGCTGGCCTGCAATCCGAAGCTTCTGATTGCGGATGAGCCGACGACGGCGCTGGATGTAACCATACAGGCACAGATCATGAAGCTGCTGGGGGAACTGCGCCGGGAGAAGAACATGGCCATGATCCTGATCACGCATGACATCGGGCTGGTGGCCAATATGGCGGATCGAGTGATCGTGATGTACGCGGGACAGATCGTGGAGGAGGCGCCGGTGCAGGAGCTTTTTGAAAAGCCGAAGCACCCTTATACACAGGCGCTTCTCGAGACGGTGCCCACTATACGGGACGACAGGGAGCGGCAGCTGATGGCGATACCGGGCATGGTGCCGGAGAACTATGACGATATTACCGGGTGCCGGTTTGCGGATCGCTGTCCTTACAGGCAGAAGGAATGCGACAGTCCACAGGAACTGTATTGCTTCGGGGAGGGACAGGCTGCCAGATGTATTGTAGCGTTTCAGAAAGAAGAGCAGGCAGGGAAGCGACATTTCTAATGTCGTTAGTGACAGAAGGGGATAGTGATAGTGGAGAAAGAGAATATCCCGTTGATCCGGGTGGAAAATCTGAAGAAATATTATCCTGTCAAGGGCGGGATCATCACGCATACGACCGGCTATGTTAAGGCGGTGGACGGGGTCAGCTTTTCCGTGATGCGGGGACAGACGCTGGGACTGGTGGGAGAGTCGGGCTGTGGCAAATCCACCATCGGCAGGCAGCTGGTAGGCTTGGAGACGCCCACGGAGGGAAAGATTTATTATGACGGTGTTGACCTTTCTGCCCTGCAGAAGGACAGAAAGCAGATGCGGGAGGTCAGGACGAAGCTGCAGATGATCTTTCAGGATCCTTATTCCTCGTTAAATCCCCGCAAACATATTTATGAGATACTGGCACAGCCCATGCTGTATCATCAGATCGCACATAAGGATACGGTGGAGAAGGAGATCCTGCGCTTATTGGATATGGTGGGGCTGCCGCGGACGGTGCTTGGCAGATATCCCCACGAGTTTTCCGGCGGGCAGCGGCAGCGGATCGGGATCGCGAAAGCATTGTCCTTAAATCCGGAGTTTATCGTCTGCGATGAGCCGGTGAGTGCGCTGGACGTGTCCATTCAGGCGCAGATCTTAAATCTGCTGAAAGAACTGCAGAAGGAGCTGGGGCTGACGCTTCTGTTCGTGGGGCACGGACTGGGGGCGGTCAATTACGTGAGTGATCAGATTGCGGTTATGTATCTGGGAAAGATCGTGGAATACGGCGACGCGAAGGAAATCTTCAACGATCCGGTACATCCGTATACGCGGGCGCTGCTGGAGGCGGTGCCGATACCCGATCCCGTGGAAAAGGGCAGGGAGCGCAGTCTGCTGCAGGGAGAGATCGGCAGCAGTACATGCCCGCCGGAAGGGTGCCGGTTCCATCCCAGGTGTCCTTATGCGACGGCGCAGTGCAGGCAGGAGATACCAAAGATGCAGGAGGTAAACGCGCCGGTCAGGAAAGCCTGGGAGGCAGATACGGGAAGCGGAAGAATGCAGGCGGCGGAGATTGGTGACAGGATGGCCGGGGACCGGGAGCAGGCGGAGAATCCGGGCGTGCATATGGCGGCCTGTCCGGTGGTGCTTAACGGTTAGGCGGAAGCGAGGAAGTTATGGGGAAATATATTTTAAAACGTATTTTGATCGCCATTCCGGTTTTGATCGGCATTACGGTCATTGATTATACGATCATGTGTCTGGCGGGAAGTCCGCTGGAGATGCTGCAGGGGCCGCGCGTGTCGGAGGCGGCAGTGGAGGCGAAGCGGATCGCGCTTGGATTGGATCAGCCGGTGCTGGTGCAGTATTTCGTCTGGCTGGGAGAGCTTCTGCAGGGGAATATGGGCTATTCGATGAAGTCGTTTCAGCCGGTCAGCTCCATGATCGGCAGCCATATCGGCCCTACGCTGCTCTTGATGGGCGTGTCCCTTCTGGTGAGTCTGCTGCTGGCGGTTCCGGCGGGAATCTACAGTGCGATCCGGCAGTATTCCAAAGGCGATTATGCGGTGGTGACGGCTTCCTTTCTTGGCAGCAGCGTGCCGGGGTTCTTCCTGTCACTTCTGCTGATCTATCTTTTTACGGTGAAGCTGGGCTGGCTGCCCTCCAGCGGGATGACGACGCTGGGGACGCAGGGCGGTGCGGCGGATGTGGCAAAACATATGGTGATGCCGGTGACTGTGCTGGCCTTTTCCATGGCGGGCAGTAATATCCGCTATATCAGGAGCGCGATGCTGGAGATCCTGCAGCAGGATTATCTGCGGACGGCGAGAGCTAAGGGAATCGGACGGTTTCTTGTCATCAACAAACACGCTCTGCGCAATGCGCTGGTGCCGATCATCACGGTCATCGGCATGGAGATTCCGATGCTGTTTGGCGGAGCGGTCATTATCGAGCAGGTGTTCTCCTGGCCGGGGCTTGGCCTGATGACGATGAGCGCCATCAGCAACCGGGATTTTCCGGTGATCATGGGAGTCTGCCTGTTATCGGCCATAGTGGTGCTTATGGCTAATCTGGTGACGGATATTCTGTATGCGCTGGTAGACCCGACGATCCAGCTGGATTAGATTGAAAAAGGCTGATTCCGGTATTGACAGAATTCCGGTGAAGAGAAAGAGAACTGACAGAGCAGCAGAAGTAAAGTTAAAGTAATAGAAAAGCAACAGTGACAGAAAAGCAACGGTGACAGAAAAGCAAAAGTAATAGAAAAATAACGGTAACAGAACAGTAAAGTAACATTGCGGGAGTTGGTGCGAATGATGCTGCGGGAGATTGACAGGAAATTTTATGGAGAGGGCACGGCGGCGATTCCGGCCGAGGCGGGAATCAGAAGGAAATTCGGGAAAAATGACGGCGGCAGAGGCCCCAAATCGGATATCAGCAGTGAAAGTTATCTGCAGACGGTGATCAGGCGGTTTAAGCGGCATCATCTGGCGGCGGTCAGTCTGATCGTGCTGGCGGTGATCGTGGGGGCGGCGATTCTGGCTCCGGTCATTGCGCCTTATGATCCGAATGATATCGCCGGTCCTTTTGCGGAGGGACCTTCTAAAGAATTCTGGCTGGGGACGGATCAGATCGGCAGGGATGTGCTCAGCCGGCTTCTGTATGCCACCAGAATTTCTCTGCTGGTGGGAGTGATGGCAACGCTCATCTCTACGGGCATCGGTGTGCTTCTGGGACTGGTGGCCGGCTATTTTGGCGGTGTGGCGGATATGATCATTATGCGTTTTACCGATATGGTCATGTCTTTTCCTTATATATTGCTGGTGTTGGTGGCGGCGGCCGTCTTTAAACCCGGTATGTGGAATATCATCCTGATACTTGGCTTTGTAGACTGGCCGGGAATTGCACGACTGGTGCGGGGCAATGTCTTAAGCCTGCGGGAGACGAATTTCGTGAAGGGCAATATCGTGGCGGGGATGCCGCTTCGGCACATACTGTTCTCGGAGATTCTGCCCAATACGGTGGCGCCGATTCTGGTCTATGCCACGTCTGTGTTGGCGCTGTCGATTCTGGACGAGGCGGCACTGAGCTTTCTGGGACAGGGGGTACAGCCGCCTACATCGAGTCTGGGCAATATGTTAAACGGCGCCCAGTCGCTGACGGTGCTGACGACACAGCCCTGGCTGTGGATTCCGCCGGGCCTGCTGATCGTAGTGGTAGTGATGGCGATCAACTTTATCGGAGATGCGCTGCGGGATGCGCTTGACCCGAACAGCGGGAGATAGAAGGTGCAGCGCAGGTGAACAGGTGTAGTCGGGGTGCCAGGTTTGGCGCGAATACGAACAGAGAATAGACCGAGACGGCAGAGCGAAAACAGGACAGGTGCATGATAGGATGGACGAAAGGATTCACAGCAGAGGAAGGAAGGGTGGACAAGATGGCATTAGAGGGTGAAAGACAGTTGGAACAGTATCTGATAGAGCAGTTTGAGTGGTTTCACAGGCATCCGGAGTTGTCTTATGAGGAAGTGGAAACGACGGCAAAGATACGGGAGCTGCTTACGGAGGCGGGAATAGAGATCCTGCCGTACCCGCTGGCTACGGGACTGGTGGCGGTGGTGCGGGGAAACGGGAAGGCGCCTGACGGACGTAAGAAAACCCTTGCCCTTCGCTGCGATATCGACGCCCTCCCCATTGTGGAGGAGGCGGAGATTCCCTATGCTTCCGAAAGCAGGGGGAAAATGCATGCCTGCGGACATGATCTGCATATCACGGCCGGTATTGGGGCGGCGCTTTTGTTAAAGGAGCGCAGCGAGGAGCTTTGCGGTACGATTAAGTTCATCTTCCAGCCCGGAGAGGAGGATGCCCGCGGTGCCATGAAGATACTGGAAACGGATGTGATGGATGACGTAGAACGCATCTGGGGATTTCATGCGGATCCTACGAATGAGGTTGGCGTGATCGGCATCCGGGATGGATATGTGACTGCGGCGGTGGACAGGTTTGGGATCCGTGTGAAGGGGATCGGCTGTCATGGCGCCCACCCCGATGACGGAATCGATCCGATTCCGGTTGCGGCAGCCATCATACAGGGACTGCATACGATCGTGGGACGTAATGTGAACGCTTTTCATCCGGCCCTGCTCAGCGTGACGAAGGTGCAGGCGGGGACAACCTGGAATGTGATTCCCGGGGAGGCGGAGCTGGAAGGCACGGTGCGCACGATGGACAGGGAAGACCGGGTTCTATATGAGCGGAGAGTGCGGGAGACCGTGGAGGGAATTGCCGCGGCTTACGGTGCGAAAGCGGAGATCATCTGGATCGACAGTGCCCCGGCCACCTATAATGACGGTAAGATGGCGCAGCTTTGCGAGAAGGTGGCGCAGAGTCAGGGGATGAGGACGGTGCCGGAAGAAATGTCTCTGGGCGGGGACGATTTCTCCTATTATATGGAGGAAGAAACGATGGGCAGGCAGATACCGGGCTGTTATCTGAAGGTCGGTACGGGCGTAGGCCATCCGATCCATCATCCGGCGTTCTGCGTGCAGAAGCGTGTGATCCTGCCGGCGGCGGAGTATCTGGCTAAAGTGCTGGAAGAGGATCTGAAGAGGTAGAGTTGTGTAATAGTTGGCTGGTTGGCCGGGGCAGCGCGTTGATTACGCTGCTCCGGTTAATTTGTTCCGGCCCAACTTGCTAACCTGCATAAAACTCCGGATAGTTGTTTCTTACTTAGTTAATTGTACTTGACGCATCATGGCGAATATGTTAGACTATTAATGTTCTATTTAGAAATGTTCTAAAGGGAATAAATGGAAACAGCAATAATATTTCTGCAATTTACAAAAAATACAATTAGGGAGAGGGAATATGATCACACAGGAATACATTAAAGAATTTGCACTGAAACAGAAGACTGCGTTTATCGGATCCGTGGACGAAGAGGGATTTCCGAATATCAAGGCGGTGTTTGTGCCGCGGAAGATTGAAGGCAGGTGTTTTTATTTTTCCTGCAATACTTCTGCCATGCGCACCGGACAGTACCAGAAGAATCCGAAGGCAAGCCTGTACTTTTATAACAGGGGGCGTTTCCGCTATGAGGGCATCATGCTGATCGGGACGATGGAGGTTTTGCAGGATCCGCAGATCAAGGAGGAGCTTTGGGAAAAGGGTGATACGGTGTACTATAAGCAGGGCGTGATGGATCCCGATTACTGTGTATTGAAATTTACGGCAGAGAGGGGCAGGCGTTACTGTGATCTGCAATCGGAGAATTTCTGTCTGGAAGGGTAAGCGGTAAGACAGCATGGGACTTTGCAAAAAGATATTATCGATATCCTTTAAGGAAAAATCCATATTTCGTTTTGATTATCTTGTGAATACGCTGTTTTCCTTCTTTTATATTGTATTGAAAGTCTATTTGTGGAAGGGGCTTTACGGGATCAGTGGGGAAGCGGTAAGCGGCATCGCATTAAATGATATGCTGGTTTACAGTATTCTTTCCAGCTTTACCGCAGGTATTACAAAGACAACGGTCATGAATGATCTCAATGAAAGCGTGCTGAGCGGTTCCATCTCATCGAATCTGCTTTTGCCGATCGGCTTGAAGAAGTATCTGTTTCTTCATTCGGTGACGAAGAATATCTTTCTGACCTTATATGGGATCATACCGTCTGTACTGGCGGCTATGCTGTTTTTTGGATTCCATGCCGAAATCAGTCCGGTAAATCTGGTGCTGTATGTGCTTTCCGTGATCATGGGGACTTTGATCAATTTCCTGTACAATTTTCTGTTTGGTTCCAGCGTGATATGGTTTCGGAATTCTTTTTTCCTGAACAATATCAACAGCGTCCTGCTGAATCTGTTTTCCGGGGCGCTGGTGCCGCTCTGGTTTTTCCCGGAACCGATGAAGATCCTGTCGGTTTTTCTGCCGTTTCGGTATATTGTCTTTGAGCCGATCGCGGTCCTTCTCAATACCAAAAGTGCGGCTGAGACCGCATATGTATTCGCAATGCAGCTGTTTTGGCTCGTCTTTTTGTTCTGTGCCGCAACGGCTGTCTGGAACAGAGGCAGAAACAAGATCATGATACAGGGAGGATAGGGCAGTGAGAGAAGCAGTAAAAGAATCGGTCAGGGAGGCAGTCTGGTATTTGCGGCTGACTTATGTATTTACCGGCAAAGCGATTAAGGCAATGCTGACGTACCGCTGTTCTTTTGTGATCAACTGTATCTCACAGGCTATGGATTATGCAGTAGCCTTTTTATTGATGTGGGTCATGATCAGTGCATTTGACAGTCTGAACGGGTGGAATGCCTATGAGGTGATGCTGTTGTATTCTTTCAGTCTGTTTGCCTATGGGATTGCGGGCACCTTTTTCTTCAATATTATGAATCATCTGCCGGGGCAGATCTGGAAGGGCGGGTTCGACGACGTGCTTGTGAAGCCGGTGAAGGTTCTGCCGTATTTACTTGCCAGCAGTTTTATCTGCAATTATATCGCCCATATCACGCTTTCGATTCTTGTGATGGGACTTTGCTTTCATGCGCTGGAAATGCCGGTTACGTTATGGCTGTTGGCCAGGATCATCCGGATCCTGTTGTTTGGCAGCCTGATTTACGGGGGACTTTTCCTGATTGTGAGCGGTTCGGCTTTTCTTGTGACGAAGACGGACGCCCTGTTTCATATTATGTTCTTCTTTCGGGAGGTGTCCTACTATCCGCTGTCGATTTTCCCGAAGGTGATCCAGATCATGGCCACGGTGCTGGTGCCCTATGGATTTATTAATTTCTATCCGCTGCGTGAGCTGCTTGGCAAGGAGGAAACCGGCGGTCTTGGGTATCTGGCGGGATGGAGTCCGGTGGCTGCCATAGTATTTTTTACCATGGCCTGTCTGTTTTTTAATCTGAGTGCCAGACAGTACAAGAGCAGCGGTTCCTGATATTGTAAAACGAAAGAGGCGGGGAGGTTTCTTATGTCGTTGATTAAAGTGGAGCACGTATCAAAAAATTACGAAGTGATCCTGCAGCGTTCCGGGGCGAAGAATGTATGGAGAAATCTTTTCTGTCCGGACAAAAAGGTGGTCTATGCCGTGCAGGATATCTCTTTTGCGATAGAGGCGGGGGAGCTGGTGGGATTTATCGGGGAGAACGGCGCGGGGAAATCGACTACGATCAAGATGATCTCCGGTATTCTTTTTCCTGCATCGGGAAATATTACGGTGGCCGGAATCTGTCCTTATCTGAAAAGAGAGAAAAATGCGCGCAATATCGGGGCTGTTTTTGGACAGCGTTCCAGGCTGAACTGGGATCTGCCCATGTTGGACAGCTTTGAACTGCATAAAGAAATCTACCGGATCGATCCTGTTCGATATCAAAAGAACGTGGATATGTTTATTGAGATGCTGCATATGCAGGATTTCTGCAATACGCCTGTCAGGCAGCTCAGTCTGGGACAGCGGATGAAGGCGGAGATTGCCCTGTCTTTGCTGCATGAACCGGCCATCCTGTATCTGGATGAGCCTACGATTGGTCTGGATGTACTGGCGAAACAGCAGATCAGGGAATTTATCAAAGAGAGGAACCGCCGGGAAGGGATCACGACGATCCTGACCTCTCATGACATGAAGGATCTGGACAGTGTCTGTAGAAGGATCATTATTCTGGAGAAGGGAAGGATTCTGTTTGACGGGGCCATCGAGCGGTTTAAGCAGGAGTACACGAAAGAATCGATCGCGGAGTTTACTTATGCGGGCAAATGTTCCGATCAGGTGATTCCGGACGGACCTGTGCGGGTGCTTCTGGATAAGGATCATCGGCTTGTGGTCGCATATTCGCCTGCGGAGATGACAACGGCGCAGCTGGTGGGAATGGTCAGTGCATATTATGAGATCAATGATTTTACGATCAAGGCGCCTGATATTGAGGATATGGTCAGGGGGATTTATGAGCGGGAAGCAGATTGAGAAAAAGTTTATGGCCGGGGTTTCGCATGGAATGCGTGGCCCCGGCCAATGTGTTTATAATTTAAACTTCCCTACTTCATTGTTTAATCTGTCCACAATTTCCAAGTTGAAATCGGATTCTTTTCCGATTTCTCTTACGTGGTCTGCCAGTCTTACGGCAGTTTCCGCTACATTTGTTACCGCTGCCGCACTTTCGCTTACAGCTGTTTTCACATCCCCCAAAGCCGTTTTAATTTCGTTCATATTCAACTTTAACTGCTCGTTTTCCGTAGCAAAGCGCTGCATCATCTCATTCATGTTTCCTACATTATTTTGATAGCTTTCACTGGTTTCCAGCAGTTTTTCATAACCGCCGAGCGCTGTCTCATTCATAAATGTAATCATTTCCTGCGCTTCGGCTGCCAGTTCGTCTACCGTCTGGATCACATCAGCGGTTACTTTCTGAATCTCTGTTGCAGATGCGGCGGAGTTGGAAGCCAGTTTCCCGATCTGGTCTGCGACCACCGCAAATCCTCTTCCCGCTTCTCCTGCCCGCGCGGCTTCGATACTTGCATTTAATGCTAACAGATTCGTTTCTTCGGTGATGGTGATAATGTTCTTTGTAAGTTCCCTGATTTTCTCTACATCCTTGGATTTCTCGATTTTCTGGTGAACCATTGCTGCCATATTGTCAGCCTGAAGCATTGCGTCCTGTTTCTCTGTCACTGCCCGGTTATATACTTCCGAAGCACTTTTCATGATTCTGTCAGAAGATGCGCTTCCACTTACGGCCTGTTCATAAATACTCTCTATCGACTCAAATATCTGCCTGATAGATTCATTTACCTGAGACAGCGAAGCGCTGGACTCCTCCATTGCGGCGCTCATCTCTTCCATCGAAGCGGAAACGTCGGTAATCTCTGAATTGCCATAATCCAGCTTGTTTGACACCTTATGGGAGGAATCTTTTAAATATTCTGAATTTTGGGAGATATTCAGCATAATTTCACGTATATGTTGAAGCAGCCCGTTGACATTCTCCGCGATTACTTCCATTTCGTCCCCGGTATGGACATCCAGAGTCTGCGTCAAGTCGCCTTCATTATGTACCAGATCATAAATTTTACCGTCAACTTTATGCAGTGTTCTGATCACTTGTCCTACTGTAACATTGAGGATCAACAGGGCGATGACCAGGCAGATCAGTGAAATTTGTATTACGCGGCTAAGGGCCTCAGACAAACGCTCCACGACGCCGGCCGCATTGTAATCACAACCTACAATGCTGACAATTTCTCCACTGCTGTCAATAAGGGGCATATAGGCCGAAATCAGATCGCCGTCCGGGGTGGAATCAATATAGTCCTGCACATACATTTCCCCGTCGAAAACAGATTTTAATTCCTGATACGACGTCTCGAAAACGGTGCCGTATTGATTACCGTCACCCGTACTGTCTGCGTCAATTCCGTAGTATACTTTATTGCCATCCGTATATAAAGTATACAAATATTCAATTCCGCAATCCTGCATAACGCCAAGCATACTTTCCAGCAGGGCGTTATACGCTTCGCTTCCTTGTGACTCTGCTGATATCCCGGCTACCTGGTCCGCATCAATCACCTTTGTGGAAATAGTTGCCGCCATCTGTGCTTCCTCAACACCCATGGCAATCAGTCCTTCTTTAATGCGCTGATATGAGGTGATACCCATTACCAGAGACAGTAAAATAATTACAATGCTTGCAGGGAATAGAATTTTAGCCCGAATACCAATGCCTCTTGTTTTTCCTTTTTTCATGTCAGTGTCCTCGCAACTGTATTTTTAATTCCTAATTTATTATTATAACAGAAAATCCTGTGATCTGGCATAGAATTATAGTAAACGACATAACAAATTTCTGTTCCCGGCTCTTGCAGGAGTCCTATATGGAAGCGTCTGCAAAGCCGAAAACGAAAAAAACCTGCAAGCCTAATCGCCGGCATACAACATTGAGAAAGAATAAATGAAAACTGAATACGACGCAGACGCGGCGTTCCTCTATCCCTGACAGGGATAACAGGAACGCCGTTTTTTAGTGTCTTCATGTTACGCATCAGGGGCAAAAAGAACCTTGCCCTCTTAACGGATTATAAACGCTTTACCGGGATCCAAATAGCGCTGACATAGTCGTCGCTTTCGGTGTTTCCGTTGGAGTACCATTCAATATTCATTGGCATTGACATTTCAAATTCCTGGTTTCCCGGAAGCCATTCACTGAAGATACGGGTATTGACTGTCTGCAGGCTTTGCGGTATGCGGCCAATGCAATGAAACTTGGCCCATTCGCTGGCGGGAATTTCAAAGACAGACATGCCTTCCGGCACGGCGCCGCCCTGGTACGCACCTGCGATATAGTAATGGAAATGTTCCCCGTCATCAATGTCTTCCACGCAGACGCCGAATTCTCCCACGATGCATTCTGCGATCGTCTGCCGGATCGCCTGTTCTTCCGGCGAGGCCGGTGTATCCTGCGTGCAGTATCTGCTACAGAAATCACACCAGAATTTGGGGATATCCTGATAAGAGGTATCATAAGAAAAGATTCGTCCTAATCCGATCATCTGCATGCTTTGTCTTTTTTCTAATTGAAACTCCATTTTGTTTCCTCCTCGTATTGAGATTTCTACGATCAAAGGCAGAAAAACTTTAATCTTTGTAGGCTGGGACTTAAGCTGCGTAGGCGACATACCGTGAAAGCGGGAAAAGGCTTTGGTAAAACTTTCCGGTGTATCATATCCGTACTTATAGGCCAGATCCAGCACGGTCTTGTCTGCAAGCGCTTTCGGGTTCTTCTGCAAAGGACTGTTGTCTGCCGGGACGGCATTCAGCACATCCATTCCGGCCAGGTAAAGCCTGCGGTTTCGCAGATATTCCCCAATGGAATAACCGGTTACGATCTTAAAACTCTTTTGGAAGTAAGAGGGCGATATATGTACCGCATCTGCCACATCTTTGGCGCCAATATCCGAGAGCATATGCGTTTCCATATAATCGATCGCTTTTTTGAAACTTGTCAGCCAGTCCATGTTTCCTCCCTGTCGTCCATACTGATTATGTTGTTGTCAATTTATCCCGCGTGCAATGAGCCAGGCACTGTGCTTGTGGCGGGATTATTGACTGTTTGACTCCTGCCCTGATGAAGTCATTGTAACATATGCGTATGTGGAAGTCCTGACATTTTGGGCTTTTATTTGTCCTTGTTTTTGGAATGGAAGTTTCAGGGCAGGGAGTGACAGCAAGCGGTATAGCAATCTGCCAGACGATTATTGCTTGCTTTATTGCGCCTGACAGATGCTTATCGCTTCTTTCCATATGCTTTATAATAGAGATAACAGCAGTACAGGGACGAGAAAGGAGTGGATTTAATATGAATACGAATCTGATAGCGGGGCATTTACAATATCTGCGGAAAAGGCATCATTACACGCAGGAGGATCTGGCTAAAAGACTGCACCTGTCGAGACAGGCTGTCTCAAAATGGGAGACGGGAGCGACGATCCCAGACCTGGAGATTCTTCTGCAGCTGTCCAACCTGTATGACATCTCCATCAACGACATATTAGAACCGGACATACAGCCCCGGAAGATAACGGATTTTGAACAGCTGTCCGCAATTCCGGAAAAGGAGCTGGAAGAGAGTCTGCGACTGTTTGACGAGAAGGCGCTTGTAACAGCTCTGATGGGGGCATCGCCGGGGATTAATGATCTATGTGAAAAACTGTTTCCTGCCATTGCGTTTGAAAAAATAAGAAATGACATTGGCAGAATCAGGATCGAGGAGGTGGAAAAGCGGCAGAAAGAGATCATTTCCATGATCAACCTGCGGGAGCTTGAGAGGAGGGGATAGGAGTTGTTATTTGCGGTGCCCTGCATCCTGCTGCAGCGCAGGGAATTTCATCGGAATTGCATTTTTCTTCTTTTTATGGCATCATTAAGTAATGAAAAGGAAACAAGGCTATCAAGGGTTACGGAATCATAGAAAGAGGAGGTTAGGCAGGGTATGAAATTACTGGTAATTGGCGGGGTGGCGGCCGGAACGAAGGCTGCGGCGAAATTTAAACGGGTGAATCCGGAAGCGGAGGTGACCATTGTCACGAAGGGAAAGGACATTTCCTATGCGGGCTGCGGACTGCCCTATTATGTGGGCGGATCGATCCCGGAGAAGGAGCAGCTGATCGTGAATACGCCGGAGAAGTATAGTACGTTGACCGGGGCGATGGTCTATCCGCAGCGGGAAGTGGTGGCGCTTGATCCGGCCGGGAAGAAGGCGACGGCGAAGAATCTGCGCACGGGAGCGGAGGAAGTCTACGAGTACGATGCCTGTATCGTGGCGGTGGGGGCATCGCCGGTGGTGCCGCCTCTGCCGGGCCTTAATCTGCCGGGTGTGTTCGTGATGCGGACGCCTGACGATGCGATTGAGACAAGGGAGTATATTGCCCGCGACGGTGTGAAGCGAGCCGTGGTTGTTGGCGGCGGTTTCATCGGTCTGGAAGTGGCGGAGAACCTTCTGGAAAAGGGATTGTCCGTGACGCTGATCGATATGGCTCCGCAGATCATGCCGGGCTTCGACACGGAGATGGCGAATTTTGCAGTCCGTCATTTGGAGAAAAAGGGAATCACGGTGCTCACCGGAACGAAGCTTAACGGCGTGACGGGCGAGGAGAGAGCGGAAGGCGTGCAGACGGACAAGGGACTGCTGCCGGCAGACATGGTGATCCTGTCCATCGGCATCCGGCCGAATACGGGCTTTTTGCAGGATACGGGCATGGAGATGTTTAAAGGCACGATCCTGGTGGATGCTAAGATGGCGACCAGCGTGCCGGATGTGTATGCGGCAGGTGACTGTGCGATGGTGAAGAACCGTCTCACGGGTGAGCGGCAGTGGTCGCCCATGGGGTCTTCCGCCAACATGGAGGGCCGGACGCTGGCGCTTTCGCTTGGCGGCAGAGATGTGAGTTATCCGGGCGTTCTGGGAACGGGCGTGGTGAAGCTGCCGGGGCTTTCGGGCGGCCGGACAGGGCTTTCCGAGGAGCAGGCAAAAGCGGCGGGCTATAAGCCGGCCTGTGTGCTGGCGGTGACGGATGACAAGGCGCATTATTATCCGGGCAGCGCATGGTTTGCCATCAAGCTGGTGGCAGATGCGGACAGCCATAAGCTGCTGGGCGTGCAGGTATTGGGCCCGGGCGCGGTGGATAAGGTGACGGACATCGGTGTGATGGCAGTGACCTTCGGCGCCACGCTGGAGCAGATGACTTGTCTGGATCTGTCCTATGCGCCGCCTTTTTCCACGGCAATTCATCCTTTCGTGCAGGCGGTACATATGCTTCTGAATAAGATCGAGGGCGATCTGGACAGCTTCACGCCGGCGGAGTATCTGGCCGGAGCGGCGGAAGGTTATCGTGTGATCGACGTGAATCCGGCGGGGCCGACCATTGCGGGAGCCACTTATGTGGATCTGTTAAAAGTAAAAGGTGAGGTGCCGGGGCTTGGTAAAGACGAGAAGCTTCTGCTTGTGTGCGCGAAAGGCAAGAGGGCCTATCTGCTGCAGAACAGGCTGAAACGCTACGGCTATACGAACACGAAGGTGTTGGAAGGGTCTTCCTTCTTCAATGTGGTGAAGGCGGCGGAAAAGCCGGGTGTGGTGACGGTGCCGGCGGAGGAGATCACCCGTGTCAAGGCGCTGGGCTGTCTGCACAATAAGGGCACCAATAAGTTCAACGTGCGCGTGATCACCAGAAACGGCAAGATCACCGTGGCAGAGCATAAGAAGATCGCGGAGGCGGCGGAGAGGTTCGGCAGCGGGGATGTGGTGATGACCACCCGTCTGACGATGGAGATCGTGGGAGTGCCTTTTGACAGGATCGAGGCGCTCCGGGCATTTCTGGCGGAGGAAGGTTTGGAGACCGGCGGTACCGGATCCAAAGTGCGTCCGGTGGTGGCATGTAAGGGAACGACCTGCCAATACGGCCTTTTGGATTCCTATCGCCTGTCGGAGGAGATTCATGAGCGGTTCTTCCACGGCTATGCGTCTGTGAAGCTGCCCCATAAGTTCAAGATCGCGGTGGGCGGGTGCCCGAACAACTGTGTGAAACCGGATCTGAACGATTTCGGTATCGTAGGACAGAAAGTGCCGGTGATCGATCCGGAGAAATGCCGCGGCTGTAAGATCTGTCAGGTCGCTCTGGCGTGCCCGGTGGAGGCATCTTTGGTGGTGGACGGCAAGCTGGTGATCGATCCGGACCAGTGTAACAACTGCGGCCGCTGCGTGGGCAAATGCCCGTTTAAGGCAGCGGAGGAGAGCGCTTACGGTTACCGTGTTTACATCGGCGGCCGCTGGGGCAAGCGGGTAGCCCAGGGGAGGAAGCTGGATAAGATTTTCTTAAGCGAAAAAGAAGTGCTTTCCGTACTGGAAAAGGCGATCCTGTTGTTCCGGGAACAGGGCAGGACGGGCGAACGCTTCGCGGATACCATCAGCAGACTCGGATTCGAGAATGTGCAGGCCCAGCTTATGACGGACGATCTGCTGGCCCGCAAGGAAGAGATCATCGGGGCGAAGCTGCATCTGAAAGGCGGGGCGACCTGCTAAGTGATATGAAGAGGACATGAATTCATGTCCGGGAGAATGCGGAGAGCGATCATAGACCCTGCTGCAAACAGCCACCAGGCTCGTTGCCCGCGGGGATAAATGGGGTTATCTGGAAGGATAAAGGGAAATGGAATGTATCAGTATCAGCCATAAGACGGCGGCATCTGTCAAGCGGCAGAAGTGCTGTATTCCGGGAGAAAAGGCGGAGAATTTCCGGCGGGAGATCCTGGCGGCTGCCGGGGTGGATGAATGTGTGACATTGTCCACCTGCAACCGCATGGAGATTTATGTGCCGGGAGAGGCAAACCGTTTCCGGGAGTTGGAAGAAGCGCTGGCCAGGGAGACCGGCTGTGACGGCGAGTGGATCAGAGGGCTGGCAAGGCGATATCAGGGGCGAAAGGCGCTGCAGCATCTTTTCCGGGTAGTCTGCGGGATGGAGTCCATGGTGATCGGGGAGGATGAGATCCTGGGACAGGTGCGGGATGCTTACACCCGCGCCAAGGAGGCCGGCTGTACCGGCTATGAGTTGAATTGCATTTTTCAGGCGGCGCTGGCGTGTGCCAAGCGGGTGAAGACGGAGACGATGCTCTCCAAAACTTCCGTTTCCGTGGCTACGCTGGCGGCAAATGAAGTGTTTCGTCTGCCGTTGCCGCATAAAACGGTGCTGTTGATTGGCAGCAGCGGACAGATGGGCGGCATTATCCTGAAGAATCTGCTGAGTCAGGAAAATATCCGGGTTATTGCCACGATCCGGTCGCACAATGGGCTGCTCCAAAGCAGTAGTCCACGGGTGGAAAATGTGCCCTATCAGGAGCGGTATGCTTATCTGCAGGAAGCGGATGCGGTGATCTCCGCCACGGCCAGTCCGCATTATACGCTGACGGCGGGCCGGGTCAGGGAAGTTTTGAGAAGGGCCAGGGAGACGAAAGAGAGGCTTTTTATTGATATTTCCATGCCGCCGGATATCGACGCGGAGATTGGGTGGCTGGAGCACTGCCGCTTTGTGGCGTTAGATGAGATTAAGAGTCTGGCTGAAGAGAATAACAGATTAAAGCAGCAGGCGCTGGCGGATGCGGAGGAGATTCTGGCGGAAGAGCTGGAGAAGCTTAGTAAGACGCTTTCGTTTCACCGGTTTACGGAGACTGACCGAGATTGGAAGGAACGCTATGCGCAGTACCCGGCGGAAAAGTTGCTCTATTTGCTGCGTGACGAGCTGGACAGTGCATCATTTGAAGCCGTTATGCAGGTGTTGAAGAAGCAGGCAGTGTATGAGAAACAACGGTGAGCGTATCAGGACGTCAGATCATCAAGACATCAGAGTATCGGGACGTCAGATTATCAAGACATCAGAGTATCAGATTATCAGATCATAAGTCGTGCACGAATGGCAGAAAACGGATATCTGGCAGGCAATGACAAGGTATTCTGAAAGAGTGCAGGAAAGGCGGCAGATAGTATGGGACATTTCCCCTTTTTTATGGAGATAGGCGGGAAAGAGGGGGTGATCGTGGGCGGCGGCCGGGTGGCGGCGAGGAAGGTGGAGAAGCTGCTTCCTTTTGGCCCGGTGCTGACAGTGATCGCGCCCAGGATCGAGGATTGTATGAGGGCATTGGAGAAGCGGCCGCGGGAGCAGGAACATGGGGCGGCTTCTCTTCTTTTGGAGGAGCGGGCGTTTGTGCTTGAGGATCTGGCCGGAGCGGATTTCGTGATCGCGGCCACGGATGACGAAGTGTTGAACGGGCGTATTGCGGAGTACTGTCAGGCGGCGTGTATTCCGGTCAATGTGGTGGATGACCGGGAGAAGTGTACCTTCTTTTTTCCGGCGCTGGTGAAGGACGGAGCGTTGACGGTGGGCATCTCCACGGACGGTAAAAGTCCGGTGGCGGCGGCATGGGTGCGGGGAAAGATCGCCGATGCACTGCCGGAGGGGCTGGGCAGCACAATTGACTTACTGGGTCAAATGCGCCCGCTGGTGATGGAGCGGGTGACGCGGGAGGACGACAGGAAAGAGGTCCTGGAGAGGATGTTTTTGTATTGCCTGCAAAGAGGGGGAAAGGCATCGCCCGGGGAAATGATGAAGTTTCTGCCGAAGTAAGGATAAGGAAGGAATGCCAGGGATATGGAGAGGATCAGGATAGGAACGCGGGGCAGCAAACTGGCCTTGAAGCAGGCTGCGTTAGTGCAGGAAGCGTTATTGCGGGCAGCAGGTTTTGCAGAGACGGAACTCGTCATTCTGCATACAAGAGGGGACAGGATACAGGATAAACCGTTGTCGGAGATTGGGGAAAAGGGGGTCTTTGCTTCGGAACTGGAGCAGGCGCTGTTAGACGGAAGGATCGATGCTGCGGTGCATTCTGCCAAGGATCTGCCGATGACCTTGGCGGACGGATTGGAGATAGCCGCTGTCCTGCCGCGGGCTGATGTGCGGGATGTACTTGTAATTCCAAAGGACGGAAGAATGCCGTCGCTGCGCAGTCCTTTGGCCTGTATGCAATCGGATGCCGGCGATTCGCTTTTCATGGGGCAGTTGTTACAAAGCGGAACAGAGAGTGCATGTACAAAGATATGCGGCGGGACAGACAGCAAGGGAGAGATATTCCGGGTCGGGAGTGGCAGCAGAAGGCGTCAGCTGTTGGCCGGTATGCTCTGGGAAAATGTGGCCTGTGAGAATATCCGGGGCAATGTGGACACGAGACTGCGCAAACTGCAGGAGGGCGGTTATGACGGAATCATCCTGGCGAAGGCCGGGCTGGACCGTCTGGGAATCGGCGGCGAGGAGGGCAGTGACGAGGAGGCGTTTCGTTTCTGTCCGCTGTCGCCAAAGATTTTTATACCGGCGGCCTGTCAGGGGATGATTGCGGTGGAGACCATACGGGATACCGCGGTGGAAACGCTTTGCCGTAAGGTTACGGACACGGAGACGGAACTGTGTTTTCGGGTGGAACGGGAGGTGCTATGGCAGCTTGCGGCGGATTGCAGTGAGGCGGCCGCGGCCTGGTGCAGACAGGAGTGCGACAGGTTGACGCTGCATGCGATGTATGCCGGGCAAAGCGTCAGCCTGGATTGCCGGGCGAATCTGCAGGAGGGCAGGCTGATGGCAGAACAGGCGGCGAAACTGCTGAAAGCGAAGACGGAATCATAGGGGGTCAGGGTGAATAAGAAGAGCGGAAAAGTATATCTGACAGGCGGCGGGTGCGGTGATCCGCGGCTTTTGACTCTGCGGGCGGTACAAGTCCTGCGCAGGTGCGATGTGGTGGTCTATGACAGTCTGGTAGAGGAGGAGCTGCTGCAGTGGACCGGGCCGGAGTGTGAGCGGATCTATGTGGGAAAGCGTTATGGCAGCCACGCCAGGGAACAATCACAGATCAATGACCTGTTGGTGGAGAAGGCGTCGGAAGGTAAGACGGTGGTGCGCTTAAAGGGCGGCGATCCCTATGTGTTTGGCAGAGGCGGCGAAGAATTCCTAGCATTGAAGGAGGCCGGCATTTCCTGTGAGGAGATACCGGGAATCTCATCCGCCATTGCGGTGCCTGCGGCAGCCGGGATTCCGGTCACGCACAGGGGACTCTCGACAGCGGTCACGGTGGTGACGGGAACCGTGGCAGAGGGGGATGGACGTCTGCGGCTGGACTTTGATACGCTGGCGCGATTGGACGGTACGCTGGTGATCCTGATGGGGATGCATCATCTGCAGGAGATTACGGCCGGACTGCTGGCGGCGGGAAAAAGTGAGGACACGCCCTGTGCCGTCATCATGGAAGGGACAACGGGCAGACAAAGATGTCTGCGCACGACGCTGGGCAGACTATATGAGGAGGCGAAAGAACATGATTTTACGTCTCCTGCGGTGATCGTTATCGGTGCGGTGGCGAAGCTGCAGCTGACGGGGCTGGAAGAGGACATAGAAGAAGATGCGCTTGCAGGTATTACGGTGGGAGTGACGGGGACACCGCATTTTGCAGGGAAGCTGGCGGCAGCGCTTAAACAGGAGGGCGCCGAAGTAAAGGATATGAGCTTTATGGAGGTGAGGCAGACGGAAGAGACACTGCCAAAACTGTGGGCGTTTAGCTGGCTGGTTTTTACAAGTCCTAACGGGGTAAGCGTCTTTTTGGATCAGATGAGACAACAGCGGCGGGATCTGCGCAGTCTTTCCGGTAAAAAGATTGCAGTGATCGGTCCCGGGACGGCGGCGGTACTGGAAGCAAACGGGATGTATGCGGATTACATGCCGCAGATTTATGATGCAGAACATCTGGCGGAGGGACTGGCGGAACAGATTTTACAGGCAGACTTAACAGAGAAGCAATCGGAGGTGTATGGAGGCCGGGAACAGGTCCTTTTTCTGCGGGCAAAACAGGGAAGCGATAGGCTGCCCGCTGTTTTGCAGGAGAAAGGCATTCCTTATGTGGACTATCCGCTTTATGAGCTGGGAGTCTGCGAGGAGAAGCGCACTGCGGCAGTGGCAGAAAGGCCGGATTATATAGTATTTGGCTCTGCAATGGGAGTGAGGGCTTATTTTGAAGGGCTGGGACAAAGCGGGATAGAGGAGAACAGAGAACATAAGTATGTCTGTATCGGAGAGCGCTGCAGGGAGGCGTTAAAGGAATATACGGCGTCATCTTGTCTGGTAGCGGCACAACCCGGTATTGAGGCGATCGTAGAATGTATCAGGAAAGATGTCATTGGTAATAACAGCCCTGTAGAACAGGTTCGTGAAAGTACGGGCAAACAATGGAGGTGAATGAGGATGTATCGGTTCAGAAGGTTAAGGAGGGATGAGCGGATCCGTTCTATGATGCAGGAGACAAGGCTGCATCCGAAGGATCTTATGTATCCGGTCTTTGTGATAGAAGGAGTGGATATCAGGAATCCGGTGGCATCCATGCCGGGAGTATTCCAGTATTCTGTTGACCGGTTGGATGAGATTCTTGCGCAGGTGAAGGAGGCAGGAATCGGGGGCGTGATGCTGTTTGGCATTCCGCAGCACAAGGATCTGCAGGGCAGCGGGGCCTATGCGGTTGACGGCGTTACCCAGAGGGCAGTCCGTTTTATCAAAGAAAAGTATCCGCAGATTTATATTGTGGTGGATGTGTGCCTGTGTGAGTATACTTCTCACGGACACTGCGGCATGGTATGCAGGGACGAAATCTTAAATGACGAGACGCTGCCGTATCTGGTGAGAATGGCGGTAAGTCTGGTGGAAGCGGGGGCGGATATGGTGGCGCCCTCCGATATGATGGACGGCCGGATTGCGGCTATCCGGGACGGACTGGATCAGGCCGGGTTTACACAGACGCCCATTATGGCGTACAGCGCGAAGTTTGCGTCCGCTTATTATGGGCCGTTCCGGGAGGCGGCGCATTCCGCACCGGGCTTTGGCGACCGCAAAAGCTATCAGATGGACTGTGCCAATGGACAGGAGGCACTGCGGGAGATTGCGGCGGATATCGAAGAGGGAGCGGATATTGTGATGGTGAAACCGGCGCTGGCTTATCTGGATGTGTTGAAGGAGGCGGCGCTTACCGTTGCCCGGCCGCTTGCGGTGTACAATGTCAGCGGTGAGTATGCCATGGTGAAAGCGGCTGCCGACAAGGGGTGGATCGATGAGCGGCGGATCGTGACGGAGAATCTTACGGCCATGAAACGGGCGGGAGCGAAGATCATTATTACGTATCATGCGCTGGATGCGGTTAGGTGGATAGAATGATACGGACGGAAACTTATGTCAACCGAGAACGGGCGTATACAGAGGTGAATTACTATGAATCAGAACAGATCGGAACAACTTTTTGACAAGGCACGGCAGTTGATACCGGGCGGGGTGAATTCGCCGGTACGGGCATTTCGGGCAGTGGGCAGACAGCCCTTTTTCGTGGAGCGGGCACAGGGCCCCTGGCTCTTTGATGTGGACGGGAACCGCTATCTGGATTATGTCTGTTCCTGGGGGCCGGGCATTCTGGGACATGCACATCCGAGAGTGGTGGAGGCGGTACAGAGAGCCTGTGCCGGCGGGCTGAGTTTCGGAGCGCCGACGGCCGGTGAGGTGGAGTTGGCGGAGCGGATCAGCGCCTGTGTCCCGGATGTGGAGATGGTGCGCCTGGTCAGTTCCGGCACAGAAGCGGTGATGAGTGCCGTGCGCGTGGCCAGAGGATATACCGGCAGGGAGAAGATCATCAAATTCTCGGGCAATTATCATGGTCATTCGGACGGCTTGTTGGTGAAGGCCGGTTCCGGGTTGATGACGCAGTCTGTGCCGGACAGCGCGGGAGTGCCGGCCGGATATGCGGCCTGTACACTGACGGCGGTCTACAACGATACGGAGTCTGTGCGCAGGCTGATGGAGGAAAACGCGGGTCAGGTGGCGGCAGTCGTGGTGGAGCCGGTGGCAGCCAATATGGGTGTGGTGGTGCCGAAGCCAGGTTTCCTTGAATACCTGCGGCAGATCACACAAAAGACGGGGGCGCTTCTGATCTTTGACGAGGTGATCACCGGCTTCCGGCTTTCGCTTGGCGGCGCATCGGCCTATACGGGGGTTCATGCGGATCTGTACACTTTCGGCAAGATTGTAGGCGGCGGTATGCCGTTGGCAGCTTATGGCGGCAGGCGGGAGGTGATGGCCTGTGTTGCACCGTTGGGAGCAGTCTACCAGGCGGGGACGTTATCAGGTAATCCGGTGGCGGTAGCGGCGGGGATTGAGACGCTCAAGATTCTCATGGAAGATACTACGATCTATGATCGGCTTGACAGGCGCGCGGAGAAGCTGGCGGAAACCTTTCGTCACAAAGGACTGACGGTGAACCGGGCCGGTTCCCTGCTCTCGGCATTCTTCACACCCGGCCAGGGAGACCGGGAAGGCAGCGTGGAGAATTATGAAGAGGCCTGTCAGTGCGACAGGGAGGCGTTTGCCGCATATTTTAACAGAATGCTGGAGAGAGGAATCTATGTGGCGCCGTCTCAGTTTGAGGCTATGTTCGTGTCGGATGCCCATGAAGACGATCTGATCGACAGGACCTGTGAGGCGATCCGGGGAGCGGTTCTGTGAGAGACAACATTGCAGAAAACGATAAACCGTATATAAATAGTTAAAAATAATATTGACAGGGACCTTTCCTTACACTATAATCTAAACAACAAAGGGAATCGTCCCTTTTTACGTGAAATTCTCATTACCATTCGGGATGAAAGATCGGGTATTTCCGATTCCGGCGTTATCAGCCATATTTCACAAGCATACAAGAATGGCTGAGGCGCAGCAGAACCAGACAGGATTTGCCGCGCGGAGGCCGGGAAGGACTATATGGG
The DNA here is from genome assembly GCA_947644545.1 of uncultured Lachnospiraceae bacterium. Classification (GTDB taxonomy): domain Bacteria; phylum Bacillota; class Clostridia; order Lachnospirales; family Lachnospiraceae; genus UBA3282. Next base: position 120,558 of record CANRZW010000001.1, on the reverse strand, counting down.
CAGGAAAGATATGACAGGCAGAATGTTCTTTTCAGATAAGGAGCGTTTTGCAGAGCTGCTGAATCTTCATCTCTATCATGGAGAGAAAGTACTTCTGCCGGAGAATTTGATTCAGAGAAAGAGAGAATATCCGCCGCTTGCAGATGGCTGCGGGCCAAAGAGCAGGGATATTCTGATGGAGGATACGAAGCGGAAGGTTTGTTACGGAGTTGAATTGGAGACGGAAACAGATTACAGTATGCCGGAACGCATCATGGTGTATGATGCCTGTGAGTATGAGCGTCAGATCAGGGCGATCGGCAGGAAACATTTGGAAGAGGGGACTTATGTAAATTTTCGGGAGAAAAAGAGCAGAATAAAGGTTGATGACTTTCTGCTTCCCACAGTGACGGTGGTACTGTATCTGGGAGAAGGGCATTGGGAAGGGAAGCGAAGGCTCGTCGACATGTTTCATTTACCGGAGTATGCGGCTGATTTATCGGGAAGCGGAATTTGTGATTATGGGTTTTCTCTGCTGGAGGCAGATTTTCTGAGGACAGAGGATCACAAAACGGATTTGAAAGAGTTCTTTCAGGCGATGCAGTGCAGGCAGGACAGAGAGCGGTTGAAGCATCTGCTTTGCTCAGACGGATTTCAGAGGCTTGATCCGGAGACAGAATTGGTGATCGCAGCACACTTGAACATAAGAAGACTTGTACGAAGAATGAAGAAGGGGGAAGTGCCCATGTGTAAAGCATTTGAGGATCTGATGCAGGAAGAGAGAAGGAACGGGAGAAAAGAAGGCATAGAGAAGGGAATCAAAAAAGGTAAAAAAGAAGGCAAAAAAGCGGAACGACTTGGGATCATTGGCAGAATGAAGAAGGAGGGTCTGGAGGAGGCACAGATCATCAGGCTGACTAAATGTACGAAGGAAGAATACGCGGAAGCGCCGGGGATATGAGGGATTCATGGCACATGCATTGCAAAGCCTGCTTTTCTGTGCTATACTTAGGGGCGGCGCAGTAGAAATGATTTCGGAGGAAAACTGATGTTAAAAGATAAAACAATACTGATAACCGGCGGCACGGGTTCCTTTGGCAAGTGTTTTACCAGATACGTGCTGGCCAATTACGAGCCGAAGAAGATCATCATCTATTCGCGGGATGAATTCAAGCAGTGGATGATGGCGGAGGAGTTTAAGGAGTTTGCGGACAAGCTGCGGTTTTTCATCGGGGATGTGCGGGACGTAGAGCGTCTGCGCAGAGCCTGTGAGGGGGTGGACTATATTATCCACGCGGCGGCGCTTAAGCAGGTTCCGGCCTGCGAGTATAATCCTAACGAGGCGATCAAGACGAATATCCACGGGGCCATGAATGTGATCGACGCGGCATTGGACAGCGGTGTCCGTAAGGTGGTGGCACTGTCCACGGATAAGGCGGTCAATCCGGTGAATCTGTACGGCGGGACGAAACTTGTGTCGGACAAGCTGTTTGTGGCGGCCAACGCCTATGCCGGTGTGAAGGATATCAATTTCTCTATCGTTCGTTATGGAAATGTGGCAGGCAGCAGAGGGTCCGTGATCCCGGTTTTCCATAAGGCGATCAAAGAGGGGGCGACAGAGCTTCCGATCACGGATGTGCGGATGACACGTTTCTGGATCAGTCTGACACAGGGGATTGAGCTTGTTATCAAGGCGTTGAAGGAGGCTACCGGCGGGGAGACTTTTATCAGTAAGATTCCTTCCTTTAAGATTACGGACTTAGCGGAGGCGATGCTGCCGGGATGCGGTATCAAGGAGACCGGTATCCGTCCGGGGGAGAAGCTGCATGAGATCATGGTGACGACCGAGGATTCCTTTACTACTTATGAGTATGACAAGCATTTTATAGTCTATCCACAGATGACCTGGAATAACAGGCAGAAGCCGGATTTAAGCGGCAGGAAGGTGGAAGAAGGATTCTCCTACAGCTCCGATACGAATAAGGAATGGCTGTCAGTGGAGGACATCCGTGAACTGCTGAAAGGTATGGATTTGGAGAAATAGCATAGTGAGCCATAACAGGACAACGTAGACGACCTGTAAGGCGAGCGTGCAGGAAGAACACGAAAAGGGCATGCATGGAAGATGCGTGTCCTTTTATCATATCGGAATTTACGGAAATAGCTTTGGAATGGATGGGAATAGGAAGGGGAGACAAGGGGAATGAAGAAACCGGCGATTGAGGGCGGCATACCCGCCAGAGAAACGAAAATATATTATGGACATCAATACATAGATGATGCCGATATCCAGGCTGTAGTAGAGGTTATGAAAAGCGACAATCTGACCTGTGGGCCGAAGATCGGGGAACTGGAAGAGAAGCTCTGCCGGTTGACCGGCGCCCGGTACGCGGTGGTATGCAGCAACGGTACGGCGGCCCTGCACATGGCAGCGATGGCAGCAGGCATAACAGAGGGGGATGAGGTGATTACCACACCCATTACTTTCGCGGCGTCGGCAAACTGCGCGCTCTACTGCGGTGCCAGGCCTGTCTTTGTCGATATTGATCCGGAGACTTATAATATCGATCCGAACAAGGTGGAGGCTGCCATCACCGAGCGGACGAAAGCCATTGTGGCCGTGGATTTTACCGGGCAGTCGGTGGAATTGGATCGTCTGGTGGAGATTAGCAGGAAGCATGGACTCAAATTAATCGAAGACGGCGCCCATGTGATCGGAACGACTTATAAGGGCAGGGCCAACGGGTCTATTTCCGATATGACGACATTCAGCTTTCATCCGGTGAAGACCGTGACCGGCGGCGAGGGCGGCGCGGTGCTGACGAACGATGAAATGTTATATAAGAAACTGCTTCTGTACCGTGCGCACGGAATCACGCGGGACGAGGCGCAGATGGAGCATGAAACGGACGGACCCTGGTACTATGAGCAGGTAGCTTTGGGCTATAATTACCGCATGACGGATATACAGGCGGCGCTGCTTATCAGCCAGCTGGATAAGCTGCCGCTTTTCCGGCAGAGGAGAAAAGAGATTGTGGCCAGATATAATGAGGCGTTTGCCAGGCTGCCCATGCTTTTTGTGCAGAAGGAGATTCCGGATTCGGATACGACGAGACATCTCTATATCCTGCGCATCGTACCGGAGAAACTGACCATTGACAGGAAACGGTTTTTCGAGGCGCTGGCTGCGGAAAATGTATGCTGTAATGTGCATTATATCCCGACCTACTATTTCCCATACTATGAGAAGCTGGGATTTCAGAAGGGACTGTGCCCGAATGCGGAGAAGCTGTATGCGGAGATGCTGTCGCTTCCGCTCTATTACGGCATGACAGATGCGGATGTGGAGAGTGTGATCGAGGCAGTGACAAAGATCGCGTTATATTATGAGAAGAAATAAGCTGTAACCGGTAAGGTGGAAAAGATATCGGGGGATAAAAGTAAACCAGATGAAATTATCGATTATTGTGCCGGTCTATAACATGGCGGCTGACGGAAAATTGGAATATTGCCTGAACTCTCTTGTGGCGCAGACGATAGCGTCATATGAGATCATCGCAGTGGATGACTGTTCTACGGACAACTCCTGGGAGATTCTGCAGGAGTATCAGAAGCGTTATCCGGAGAAATTCCGCGCCGTTCACTCTCAGGTCAACCAGAAGCAGGGCGGCGCCAAAAATATCGGAATGGCGGCGGCGCAGGGAGAATGGATCGGTTTTATTGACAGTGATGACTGGATCACGCCGGATTTCTATGAGCGGCTGATTGGCCTGGGGGAAGAGACAGGGGCCGATCTGGTGGGCTGTGATTATCATATGACCGGAGAGCACAGCATGGAGATTGGGCAGGTCGTGCACAATAACAGGCCGGAGCAGACGGGCATACTGAATGAGGAGAAGTATCGTTCTTTGATCCTGGACAGCGGCAGCCTGGTGGTGAAGGTGTACCGCAGGGAGATTGTGATCGATCATCCGAGCCGCTTTCCGGTCGGGATTTTCTACGAGGATAACGCGCTGGCCAATTCCTGGATGTTGCGGGCACACCGCTTCGAGTACCTTCGGGAACCGCTGTATTACTATTATCAGCACGACACTTCTACGGTGCATACGATTACCACCAGAAGGTGCGAGGACCGCATGGAGGCAGGGCGGATCATGCTGCAGGAAGCCAGGACTTACAAGTATCTGGAGCAGTATCGGCCGGAACTTGAATTTTCATTTACCACCCTGTTCTATGTCAATACGCTATTTACCTATATGCAAGGGGTGCGGCCGGTCCGGCATGGTTTCGTTCAGAAGCTTGGACGGGAGATGCGGGAGACTTTTCCAGATTTTCAGGAGAACAGATATTATCTGGAACGTGTGGGCGCAGAGGAAAAGAAGCTTGTGCGGATGCAGATGGAGTCTACCTGGAGGTTTCTTATGTACTACAAGCTTTTGTGGGGGTATCGTAATCTGCGGAAGAAGATTTCCGGGATAAGGGCCGGGCAATACAAAGCAGCAAAAGAGCGTAAATAAGATAAAGAAGATAATATTATAGAAGATAAGATAAGAAAAGAAGATAATATATAGAAGGTTGTAAGAGGAATAAGCATGCAGACAAGGGAAATGTCCTGGAAAAGTAAAGTAGTCTATATTGTGGCGGTATGCCTTATGACACTGTTGATCTGGCTGGGAGATGAGGGGAAAAGTCCGCTTGTATACAAGGGATCCGAGCTACAGCATTCAGTAGGGGCAGTGGATTCGGAATATGCGCTTGTGATCCGGGATGCGGTGGCCAGGAACGGTACGGTGGCGAATACGCTGCAATATGTCATAAACAAGGGCGGATACACAGCACAACTTCATTATCTGGCAGAGACGGAAGGCTCTACGCTGGAATTATGGGAACAGGGAAGAAAGATAGCCGGATGGACACTGGATCCGGATAAAACGGAAATGACAGTCGATTTCAGCCTGTCCAAAGATGTCAAGCAGCTGCAGATCAAGATTAATTACAGCGGCAGCGGGGAACTGACGATCAGGGAACTTCGTTTATCGCCGCATACGATGTTTTATGCGGATACGTACTTCTTTATGGCTCTGTTTCTGGCGTGCAGCATTCTGTTGTGGTGGTATCTGAACAGGTCGGAGAAGCGGCTTGATGAACGGCAGCTTGTAGACTACAGCATTATTCTCGGAGTGGCGCTGCTGGCAACTACGCCGATGATGCAGACCTATCTCTATAACGGAGATGATCTGTGCTATCATCTGGCACGCCTGGAGGGGTTGAAGGACGGAATCCTGGACGGGCAGATTCCGGTCAATATCCTGCCGGATGGTCTGAAAGGGAATGGATATCTGAATGCCATGTATCCTTATCTGTTCCTTTATATTGGCGCATTCTTAAGGATCTGCCGGGTATCGCTGGCGCTTTCTTATAAGACGTTGATATTTCTGGCGAATCTGTCGTCCGCGGTATGTGCCTATACGGCAGTGAGATCGATGTGCCGTTCCAGGAGAAGTGTAATCTTGTCTGTGGTATTGTATACTTTGATGCCATATCGCTTTACCAATATCTTTTCCAGAGGAGATCTGGGGGAGATCCTGGCGTTGATCTTCTGGCCGTTTGTGATCGCCGGGCTTTACCATGTGATTCTGGGAGAACGGAAAAGATGGTATTATCTGGTGATCGGATTCAGCGGTGTGCTGCAGAGCCATATTTTAAGTGCGGTGTTTGTGGCGGTTTTTTGTGTGATCACTGCGCTTATATGGTCTGTGCGCATTTTCAAGGAAAAAAGATATCTGGAGATCGGTAAGGCGGCAGGTATGGCGCTGTTGTTGAACTTATGGTATCTGGCGCCCTTTGTTGTTTATTACTTCAAAGGGAATCTGGGCACGGAAGTACTCAGATGGAGCGGCTATTTTGAGCAGTCCATCAATCCGTCCAATCTGACACAGAGTATCAGTCTGTACCATAAGCAGTATTTTTCTCTGGGGCTTGCGCTGTTCGGCTGTGTCGGGATCGGTGTGGTACGGCTTTTGTGCGAAAGACAGGAGAAGCGGTCCGACATGGACAGATACCTGGCGTACCTGCTCGTATCAGGATTTTTCTTTACCTACATGATTACGGGATATTTCCCGAACAGGACGCTTCTTGCGAACAGCCTGTTTGAGAATATTGTGACGATGATACAGTTCCCGTGGCGGTTCCTCGGGCCGGCATCGGCCTGTATTATGTTTGTGGGTGTGATCGGATTGGCGGAATCGCGGATCCTGAAACCATATCGCAATCATATCTTCACGCTGCTGGTGGGCCTGAATCTGTTGGTGATCGTGTCCGTGCCTACGGATAATATCCACATGCCTTATGTGAATGCGGAGGCAGTGGCTTCCAAGGGACATGAGAGCAAGATGGCGGCCAATATCGGGTTATTCTATCCGCATGAGTGGCGGATGGATGGTGTATCGGATGATAAATTGGTCACCAACGTGATCACCTCGGATCTGGATGGGGTGACGGTCCATAATTATGAGAAAAAGGGAACCAAGGCTGTGATGACTTATACTGCCTTGGAGGAGGACTGCTATATCGAACTGCCGATACAGAATTATCTCGGTTATCGTGCCTTTGATGAAAAAGGGGATCGGCTGGAGATCGTCCATGGAGAAGGGGGCAGAATAAGGATTGCAGCGATTGGAGATGGCAAAGAGCACAGTGTCTATGTGCGCTACGGGAGAGTGCCCCTCTTTATGGCGGCCAATATAATTTCGGCGCTGACGGTCGCAGCGATCGGCTGGCAGCTGTGGCGCAAACGAAAGAAGACGGCATAGCGGCAGCCGAGGCAATTGTATGCGGCCCGGACTCATTCCTGCAGGAGTGCCGTGGCAATCCGGTCTGTGCCTGCGCCGTCGTGTAAACTTCTCATAGAGGAAGATACGCCTGCGCGTGCGGCGTAATTCGGCGCCATGTGCAGGAGAAAAGCAAGAATATGGCGCAGAGCCTGTACTGCTGTCGTGCGGATATCGCCGGCACAGGGGATCAGCCCCAGTCTGGCGTAAGTGTCTACAGCGGTGCGCTGATTCTCGGCCATTAGATAACTGACAGAGGGAACGCCGACTGCACAGAGTTCGCACAGGGTCGTGCCGCCGGCAGAGACGGCCAGATCACAGGAGGCCATCAGAGCAGCCACATCACTTACATTGGTATGGATGTGAATCTGCGGGTGTGCCTGCGCAAGGGCAGTCAGTGCAGTGTAGCGGGTATTTGTCCTGCTGGTCAGGATATAATACTGCATGGACTGCAGTGAAGTCAAATCCTGCGGCTGGTACGAGGCGCCTGGCATGTGCATATTGTTTTGCCCGAGTGGAGTGATAGAGCAGTCATGGCAGGTATCGGTATCGTACAGGTGATGCAGGAGAGATTCAGCCACCCCGTAAGGATCCGTGCCGCCGGTAGATAACAGTATATTTGTGACTTGCTGACGGACTTCGTAGCGGGGGGAATGGAACTGTTCCCGCAGTGGAGTATACTGTATCCCGAGCAGTTTCCGGGAGGCGTTGTCGTACCAGGAGCAGTCCTCGCTGGTGTCATAATTGACCACAAGGTCTACGGCACAGTCGAAGCTTTTAAGATCGTCCAGATAGGCGGTACGGAAGCAGGGGCGCAGTGCCTGAAAATAGGGCGTAGTGGCATAATAAGAATCTATGAAGAGCCACGGTCTGTCCTGGATGCAGGAGGCCGGTGCGGCATCCGGGTCATTTGCGGATGATCGATCTGCAGACAGGCGGGAGAGCAGGGCAGGGACTTCCCCGTCCAGATCCCGATAGCTGCGATACAAGCATATAACAGGAAATTCCTGTGAAACGGTAAATCGTTCTTCTAAGAGAGACCGGCTTTCCTCGTCGGATACGACGAAGGTAACGGAAGCTCCTTTGCGTGTGCAGGTACGCGCAATGGCAAGGCAGCGCATAAGGTGCCCGGTTGCGATTTCACTGTTTCCGTCTGTTCTGAAATAGATCTCCGTCATGATTTGTTCCTCTCCTGTGCTCATGCCATGCTATATGGCATAAGCCGTTTTTCTATGATTTGGCCGGGATATGGCCAGCTGTTTTAGGCTTATTTTTTCATAGCTTTCATAGTTTTCATAATTTTACTATATCCAAAAATGGTTGAGGATGCAACTCATGAAAACTTTTCCACCTGTGTGGTTGGAACCAGATAAAGAAAAAGATGATAGAGCGAACGTAACAGATAAGGAGGAAGGAGGCGCAGTATGGGTTCATCGGTAGCGATCATTACCGCCAGAGGCGGCAGTAAACGGATTCCGCGCAAGAATATCAAGGAGTTCTGCGGGAAACCAATCATTGAGTATTCCATCCAGGCGGCACTGCAGTCGGGGATGTTTGAGGAGGTTATGGTATCCACGGATGATGAGGAGATTGCCGGGATCGCGCGGGCAGCCGGGGCACAGGTGCCTTTCATGCGAAGCGGCGCGAATGCAGGAGATTACGCGGGCACGGATGACGTGCTGATGGAGGTCCTGCTGGCATATCGTGAACAGGGCCGAGAATTTGAGACATTCTGCTGTATCTATCCCACGGCGCCCTTTGTGACGGCGCAGAAGCTGAGAACGGCCATGGATCTGCTTAAGCAGGCGGATTCCGTAATGCCTGTGGTGGCTTTTTCTTTTCCGCCGCAGCGGTGTATGGTCTTAAATGAGGCGGGAGAGCTGCGCATGAAGTGGCCGGAACATGCGCGGACGCGGTCCCAGGACTTAGAACCGTACTATCATGACTGTGGACAGTTCTACTGCTGCAGGACGGCGCCTTTTATGGAATATAAGACGACGGATCTGCCGCGCATGGTGCCGATGATCATGAGTGAGCTTGAGGTGCAGGATATCGATAATCAGGATGACTGGGAGATTGCAGAGCTCAAGTACCGGAAGATGACAGGCAGATGTTGAAGGATGAGAAGGTGGCAGGCGGATGTCGAAGGATCGGAAGATAGCAGGCGGATACCGGGGATAGGCGGGAAAGAAGCAAAGGAGAGCCGGGATTGAAATTAAAAACAGCGCAAAGCGTTTCGGAATGGAGGGAAGAATGAAAGCAGTGATCATTGGCGCAAGCAGTGAGGCGCTTCATACAATAAAGGAAGCCCGTGACAGTGGGCTGTATGTGACGGCTTTAGACGGAAATCCGGCCGCAGAGGGACTGCAGGCGGCCGATCAGGGACTGGTGGTGGATATTTCCGACGAGCGGGCCGTGATAGAGGCCGTGCGGGAAGAAGGAGCGGATTTTGTGCTCACGGTTCCGATCGGCAGATATCTTACGACGATCGGGGCGGTCAATGACGCGCTTTCGCTTCCGGGGATCAGCAGAGAGATGGCTGCGGCATGTACAGACAAATACCGGTTTCATCTAAGGCTTAAGGAGCGGAATCTGAGAGCCTGCCATTGCTATGCGGTGGGTGGCATAGACGGAGAGAGGCCGGATGAGATCAGGAAGAAGCTGTCGGACGGCAGTTTGGAAATCGCTTATCCGGTTATCCTGAAGCCCAGATTCGGTTCCGGCAGCAGAGGAATCCGGATGCTGGAGAGTGAAGGTGAGATGGATGCAGAACTGAGAGTTCTGCAGGAGGAATGGGTACGAAACAGGGAGCGGCAGCGGAGTGAGCAAGGGCAGGATGCTTGTGAACAGCGCAGGAAGGCACAGGGGGAAGCGGAATATGTGCTTGAGGAGTGTGTGCCCGGGGAAGAATACGGTGTGGACGGCGCTGTGATCGAGGGGCATTTCCATATGGTGCTGCTGCGGAAGAAGGTGAATACGCCGCCGCCTGTCAGACAGGCAGTAGGGTACTTTTCGGTACTGCCGGAAGACGGATTCTGGCAGCAGGCATGGGAATATATGAATGCGGTCGTCAGCTGTCTGGGGCTGGACGGGTGTCTCTTCCATGCGGACCTGATCCGAAGCACAGAGGGTCCTTTTGTGATAGAATTGTCGGCCAGACCTTCGGGACATAACCTGCATAATCTTTTTACGCCGCTCTGCACGGGGATCGACATGGCCCGGGAATATATCAATTACAGGATGGGGAAGGCTTGGAGTTTCACGCCTAAGGTAACCAGGCAGGCAATGATCCATTATTTCGATCTGCAGGGCAGAGTCGTGAGTGTGCCGACGAAAGATCAGGTCCGGCAGAAGGAACCGGCCCTGATCGGCTGGGAATGCCATGTCAGGGCCGGGGAGGAATTAGGGCCGGTGTCAGACGGCCATTCCCTTATGGGAAGAGGTTATTTTATACTGGAAGGCCGGGAGGAGGAACTGCGCGTGAAGGCAGACCGGGTAAAAGCGTTATTTCAACTGGCCTGATGCCTGTCAATCGATCAGTTCCCACGAAAGCGGCGTTCCCTTTTTCAGAAACTGCTTCGCCTTCTTGCCCAGGATTTCCTCGTAATACATGGTATGGAGTCCGTTGCCGGGGCGGATGGAACGGATGTTGTCGGGGGAGAGGACGGCGCCCGCCGGGATATCCTTCACGACGAAGAGGGAGCGGGAACCCTTATGCTCGAGCTTCTGTGCATCGGTCAGCACATATTCACTGCTGCCGAGAGCCTTTTCCAGGATGCGGATCTGCTCGACCATTTGGCGAAATTCTTCCGGCTCCATGGAGAAGGCGCCGTCCGGGCCGCCGTCAGAGCGCCGCAGGGTAAGATGCTTTTCCACCATTTTAGCGCCGAGCGGAATCGCGCCGGCGGAAACGATGGTACCCAGGGTGTGGTCGGAGATGCCGGTCAGGCAGTCGTAGGTCTTTCCCAGAGTCGGTATTACGTTTAAGTTGACCGCCTCATAGGGGGTAGGGTAGGAGGAAACGCATTTTAACAGGATCACATCCTCGTTACCCTCCTGTCTGCATACGGCAAGTGCCCGCTCAATATCTTCCGGATAGGCGATTCCCGTGGCGAAGATTATGGGCTTATGCAGCCGTGCGATCTTGCGGAGCATGGGAATATCGTTGATCTCGTAGGAAGCGATCTTGTAGGCAGGCACATTCATTTCTTCCAGGAAATCCACAGAGGTAAGGTCGAAGGGGGAGGAAAAGCATTCCAGCCCCAAGCGCTCTGCCTCTTCTTTCAGCTTAGGCTGCCATTCCCAGGGGGTATAGGCTTCCTGATAGAGCTTATAGAGCGTGGTTCCGTCCCAGATGGTTCCTTCATTAATCTGAAAACACTCGTCATCGCAGTCCAAGGTAATGGAATCCGCGGTGTAGGTCTGCAGCTTGACCGCATCGGCGCCGGCCTCTTTGGCCGCGTGGATGATCTCCACGGCACGGTGGTAGTCCTGATTGTGGTTGGCAGAGATTTCCGCCACGATAAAAGCGGGAGAATCTGCGGAGATGGTTTTTTGTCCGATCCGAAATGATTTATTCATGGCTGCTCCTTTCGACATAATTTTTCTGCAGGAATTCATCGTTGCCCCAGGGCTTCCTTGCAGTAAAGAAACTTCCGTCCGCCTTTTCAATGACTACGGCAGGAAAATAGTGGATGAAAAGCGGGTTCAGGCACATGGTATAACCGCCGGCCGTGTCATAGATGATCTTATCGCCTACGGCAAGGGCCGTGTCCTCCACGATCTCAAAAAGCCTGTCGTATTCCATGCAGGTGGCGCCGCAGACCCATTGGGACGCTTCTTTCGCCCTTGTGCCGGGATCGCTGCAATAATCGATGTGATGCGGGTAAACATGTCTCGTGACAAGAGGATTTAAGTTTACCCGGCTGCCGTCCGTGACGATGAATTTCCGTCCGCGGATGTCCTTGATATCCAGAACCTGCGTCTCGAAGGTGGTGGCGCGGGAGATCAGGGAAACGCCGGGTTCGGCGATCAGAGCAGTCTTCTCCCGGTCAAAAAAGGTTCCCAGAATACGGCAGATCTCTCTGAAATAATCGCGGTAATCCGGTTTGTCGGCCCGCCCGCCGAAATAACCGCCGCCCATGTCGATATAGGAGAGGGAAAGTCCGTATTCCTGTGCGATCCGTACAGCCATGCCGGCAAGTGCGCCATAAACCTGCACGGTTCTGGACTGGGTGGAAGAGTGGAGATGGAGTCCGGCCACCCGCACATTCGGCAGACGCGTCAGCCGGTTAATCGTATTCTGTAAGACGCCGTTTTCATAGCAGTATCCGAAGCGGCCGCCTTCCGATTCTACCAGCTGTTCGTCCGGGCAGAGGGATGCGATATCACAGTTTACCCGCAGTCCCACGGAAAATTCATGAGCCGGGTAGAGTTTGCTGAGTTCTTCGATCCATGTCAGTTCATGGGAAGAATCCATATTCACATAGCCGCCGGCGATCAGAACCGCCTCAAAGATCTTCTTGTCCTTGATCGGGCCGTTATAGATGATCTGGCTGCCATGATAACCGAGACGATGCGCCAGATCGTATTCTTCGGCGGAAACTACCTCGGCATAGAAGCCTTCTTCGCGGAGATAGGAAAGAAGCCAGGGCAGTGAATTGGTCTTGAAAGAGTATCCCATGACGAAATTCCCCCAGTTGTCTGCGAGAGAATTCCGCAGGAGATTGATATCGTACAGCAGTTCTTTTTCCTTGATCCTGTAAAAAGGATAGCTTGACGGTGCGTTGTCCATGTCTGATCGTCTCCTGTCTCTTGTTATCTGAATTGGTCATTGTAATCATACCTCATTTTGCGGCGCGGCACAATGCAGATTTTGTAACGGTTTGGCCATGCAATCATCTGCGACAGCCGTCTTTATGAGAGATAAGGACCGCATTGCCGCAGTTTTTTTCGGGGCAGGCGACAAATGATTTGGCAAGGGACAGGAGGCGTGCTATAGTTATGAAAGTAAGAAGTCTGCCAGGAGAGTGTGAGCGCGTATATGCAGAAAACAGGGATTAAGCAGAGTGTCATACAGGAAATCTGTACCTTGGCACGGAAATATGATATAGATAAGGTGATTTTGTTCGGTTCCAGGGCACGCGGAGACTACAGCCGTGCCAGTGATATCGATCTTGCCGTATGCGGCGGGAATATTTCCCGTTTCGCGCTGGATGTGGAGGAGGAGACTACGACGCCGCTAAAGTATGATGTGGTAGATCTGGACGGCGCCGTGCAGAAGGAACTGAGAGAGGCCATAGAGGCGGAAGGAAAGGTATTATATGAAAAAATATGATAATTATGTTTCACATCTGCGCGTACTGGAGCGGGCAGACAGGGAACAATTGGATAATGAATTTATCATCAGCGGCATTATTGATAAATTTTCCATTCAGTTTGAACTGGGGTGGAAGATGTTGAAGGAATTGCTGGCTTTCGAGGGGAGCAGTGCGGCGGTGACCGGGTCGCCACGGGGAATTATCAAGGAAGCGTATGCCGTATACTCATTTTTTGACGGAGAGCTCTGGCTGGACATGCTGAAAGACAGAAACGACATGGCACATATTTATGACGGGAATGCCGCCGGGGAACTGGTAAAACGGATCCTGTCCCGCTATATTCCTGAGTTTATCAGGCTGGAGGCGGAACTGAGGGAACGCTACGCAGATACTTTGAAGACAATATAAGCGGGATGTCTGCGAGAGGTCGGGATACGCGGGAAAGGAAGAACAATCGGTCATGAAAGAAAGAATCTATGTATGCCACACCTATTATCACGTATATGTAGCCTGTCTGAAGGAACTTGCGCTCCCGCAGGAGAAACAGGGCCGGGCGACGCTTGTACTCAGCACGATGTCGAATGATTTCGGCAACCTGAAAGTGCGTGCGGCGGCCTGTCCGCTCTTTGAGGATGTTGTGCTGTTTGACGAGAAGGAGGATACCTTTTTCCCGGAACTACGCAAATATCATACGGATAGGGGAAATCTGCTCTTAAACATGTTATCCCGTATGAAGTATACAAAGATGCTGGGGAGACTGGAGAAATCTTATGTACCGGTAGATTTCAGGCAGTACCGGGATATCTATGTATTCTGTGATTCCGACCCGATCGGATATTATCTGAACTATGAGAGGATACCTTATCATGCCCTGGAGGACGGCCTGAACTGTATTCAGTATTATGACACGGCCCGCTATGATAATCGGGGGCACTTCAGCCTTAAGGCGTGGATGGCGGCCCGTAATCTGATCTTTATCCAGAACGGATACAGCAAGTACTGCCTTGACATGGAGATTAATGATAAGAGTGTAGTGCCCTATCCATGTGAAAAATATATCGAGATGCCGCGCTCGAAGCTGGTAGAGCGGCTGACGAAAGACGACAGGGACATTCTGATCCGTCTTTTTATCGAGGATCCGGATGAACTGCTTGAGAAACTTGTGTGTGGGGCAAAGGACAAGATCCTGGTGCTGTCGGAGCCACTTTGTGACCTGACAGTGAGGAAGCAGATCTTTACGGATATCATCGAGGAATATGGCACGATCGACGGCAGACAGGGTCAGATTCTGATCAAGCCGCATCCAAGAGACGTACTGGACTATGCGAAGGAGTTTGCCGGGCATATCGTGTTAAGCGGGATGTTTCCGATGGAAATACTGAATTTTATACCGGGACTGCAGTTTAAACGGGTGGTATCGGTGTTTACGGTGCCAAACGGGATCACGTGCGCGGATGAAGTGCTGTTTCTCGGAGAGGACTTTATGGACAAGTACGAAGCGCCCGAACTGCATCGGCAGAACGAGCAGATATAGTATTCTGGTGCTTGCAATGAAACTCAATAACTAGTATAATAAGCGAATAGCGGACAGAAAATTCGGACAAGATGTAAGAAGGTACAAAAGAGTAATGCTGAATCGAGAACGATTTTTAAAGGAATACAATTTACAACGAACATTTGACAGATCGGGTTTGGAATGGAAACGGTTAGAAGAAATTTATTTGGATTATAATAAGAACGCATATACGCTGTTGCAGGATCTGTCAAGCCGACTGGTTGCAGAGCTTATGCAAAAGAGGAAGGATATAAGGAAGGATAAGGGAGTCGGTAAGCTGCAGTCGGGCAATGATATACATGTTATTTATGGACGGGCGAAGGAACCGGAACATGTTATTGAAAAGATCATCAGAAAAGTTGGCGAGGAAGACAGTCAGAAGTACCGGAATATAGATGTTGATAATTATAAAAACATTTTGAAAGATTTGATCGGTATTCGTATTATTGTTGTTAAAAAAGAGGGATGGGAAGAAGCGCATGATCTTATCTGCGCATTATTTGACGAATTTTATGATGATACTCCCAAAGCCTATGTATGCTATGGTGACAGAAAAATATTTGATGAGAAAAGAATCGATGTAAATTACACGATAAAGGGGTATCGATCGCAGCATTATATCATTCAATATGGGATGTACTATGCCGAAATTCAGGTACGGACCCTGGCGGAAGAAGTATATGGGGAGTTTGACCACAGAGTACGCTATCCGTATTTTAAAAATAATAAATTTCTGATTCGATATACCAATATGATTTCACGAGGTATTGCAGAATTAGACGATATGATCTCTACTTGTATGCAGCTTGATGAGGAATTATTGGAAAAATTGGATCATAATTTTAAAGGAGACAAATATACCGACTGGGCGAAGGAGCCGGTACAGCTGCATCATCAGGTTTTGGAGGAGCAGTCTGAAAGGGTCGCAGGCGGTAACATAGAGGAAATTTTAAAATATAAGTTGTTATAAGCTGATAAGATAAATACACCACCAAAGGAGATCACATAGTATGAGCAATCAGGAAAAAAGAAACAGGATCATGGAACGGAAGAGGCGGAGAGAGACTTTGGTGTTGGAGGGGATAACCGGAAAGACCGTTAAAGATACGTTGCCAAATACGGCGTATCCTATGACGGGTGAGGCAGAGGCAATGTATTTTGAGAATGCGAGGGAGTTCTTAAAGACTTCTCTGGCATATAATGTTATGTGCTGCCATCAGGATATTGTGGACAGAATTAAGGTTTGAAGGGGAAATAATGCAGGAAAAATATGTCGAGTTGATCAAAGAAATAGGGAAGAAGGAGTTTGTTTCACGGTTTGCCGAACTACAGAAACAGATTGATGAATTTCTTGCCGCGGCGGGCTATTTGAACGCAGACGGTGATGAGGGCTCCGCAGAATGCAATGATCGGATCCTATATCATGTATTACTGGATTATTATGCAGATATTCAGCGCCTGAAGGAATTTCATGCGATCAAATATACGAAGTCCGATAAAAATATTGCCTATCTTGCTTATTGGATCTTAAAGCGCAAGCCTATACAGGTGACTAATGCAGTTGAGGAAGACAAGGATATTTTCATTAATGAGAGGTTTGTCTGTTATGTGATCACATATGAATGTTTACAGCAGAAAAAGCAGGATGCAGGTTTTTGCAAATTGGATGAGCAGCAGTCGCTAAAGTATGACAAATATATTGATCTGTTATTATATTTTTTGAAATACCGGGAGTGCAGCGCGCAGATGTTGGAATTGTTGATTGAGACTTTTAAAATGGGAATTGTGTTTGGTGAGGCAACATGATCAAAAACACAACAGGTGTAGAAAGTGTATAGAGAAATAAGCACTGTCGTTTGATGGATGGGGATTCGTGAAATGGCAGTGTTTTTTATGTAAGGAAATTTTTCTGTTTCCAGCATATTTGCAATCTGGTGGTAACTTGTGGTAAAATAGATAGAATTACTATTTGCAACGACTGATTCCGAGAGAGGAAAATATACCGGTATGGTTAAGATCTATGAGAAGTTAATGGTTTTGCTGGACAGGCAGCAGAAGAGGAAGATGCTGCTGCTTGTCTTTTTGATGTTGATCGGCGCCGTGCTGGAGACTCTGGGCGTGTCCATGGTGATGCCGGTCATGAATGTGGTGCTGGAAGAGGATGCCATAGCAAGGCATGGCTATCTGCAGGTGATCTGCCGGATCTTCCATATCGATAACAGCAGTGACCTGACGATCCTCGTGATGGTCGGGTTGGTGCTTGTGTTTGTGACCAAGAATATCTTCCTGTTTTTCCAGCAGAAGGTACAGCTTAGATTCGTCTACACGAACCAGTTTGCCACATCGAGACGGATGATGATCAATTTCATGCAAAGGCCGTATGAATATTATCTCAATGCGGACACGGCGGTGATCCAGCGCAGCATCACCTCGGATGTCAATAATATGTATGGATTGATCCTGGCGCTTTTGCAGCTGATCAGTGAGGGAATCGTCTTTATCTGCCTGGCGGTGGCCAGTCTGGTGGCGGATGTGTGGATGAGCCTTACGGTCACAGTCCTGCTGGTGGCGGCGCTTCTGGTGATCAAGTGTATTCTGAAGCCGATTATGCGCAGGGCAGGCGAGGAAAATCAGGAATTCTACAGCGGCCTGTACAAATGGATCGATCAGTCCGTGATGGGAATCAAGGAGATCAAGATTGCCCGCAGGGAAGGATACTTTATCAATGAGTACTCAAAGTGCGGCGCGGGATATGTGAGCGCCGTGCAGCGTTATAACCTGTATAATGCGACGCCGAGACTTCTGATTGAGACTTTGGCCATTGCAGGTATGATCCTGTATCTGATGATACAGCTGCTGCAGGGAACCGCGGCGGCAGATATTGTGCCGCAGCTGGGCGTTTTGGCGGTTGCCGCCATGCGGCTGATTCCCTGTGCCAACAGGATCAACAATCATCTGACTTCGATCTCTTATTTTGAACCGTTCTTCATGGGCGTGAGTGACAACCTGCAGGAAGAGATCCGGGATGAGACGATTGATTATAATGAGGAAACTTACCGGAAGAAGATCGATGTCGGGAAGCTGGATGTCAGGCGTGAGATCGCGCTTCTGGATATTACTTACAAATATCCGAATTCCCAGGCGCTGATCTTCGACCATGCGGATATGGCGATCCCGGTGGGCAAGTCTGTGGGGATCGTAGGAACTTCCGGATCGGGCAAGACAACGATTGTGGATATTCTGTTAGGACTCCTGCAGCTTGAGACGGGCAGTATCCTGGCGGACGGCGTGGAAGTGCGGGACAACTATGCATCCTGGCTGAAAAATATCGGTTACATTCCGCAGACGATCTTCATGATAGATTCCACGATCCGCAAGAATGTGGCGTTTGGCTATGCCGATGAGGATATCGATGATGACAAAGTGTGGGAGGCGCTTAAGGAGGCACAGCTGGATGAGTTTGTAAGAGGGCTTCCGGAAGGGCTTGACACGAGTATCGGAGAGCGGGGAATTCGTATTTCCGGCGGGCAAAGACAGAGGATCGGTATTGCGCGGGCGTTGTTCGAGGATCCGGAGGTGCTGGTGTTAGATGAAGCCACTTCCGCGCTGGACAATGAGACGGAGGCGGCGATTATGGATTCGATCAACAGGCTGCATGGGCGAAAGACGCTGATCATCATCGCACACAGGCTGCAGACGATCGAGAAATGCGACATGGTATACAGGGTGGAAAACGGTAAGGTGCAGAGAACGCGTTAACGGTAATGCTGCTATTTGCGGTATGATGATACGGGCTATGGATGCTTGGGAAGAAGAGGCTGCAGACTTGCCGATGAAGAGAAAGGTTTGGGTATTAAGATGAAGAAACTTTGGGATTTTGCCTGGGGGGAGTACAGGAAGCATGAGGAGGGGATCAATTATCTGATCTTCGGGTTTCTGGCGTTTGTGCTGAACTATGTGCTCTATTTCCTGTTTGCGTCCATGCTGCAAATGCACTATATGGCTGCGACGGCGCTTTCCTGGCTGCTGACGGTGGTGTTTGCCTACTGGACGAACAGGACCTTTGTGTTTAAGAGTCAGAATAAGGGTGCGCAGTCTCTGGGCAAGGAGTTTATCGCTTTTATCGGCGCGCGGGTGGCGACGGAAATTATGGAGCTGGCCATGATGTATATTATGGTCGACATTGCAGGCCTGAACGAATATATTTCCAAGTTCGTCTGTCAGGTGATCGTGATCCTGGCGAATTATTTCCTGAGTAAGCTGTGGATCTTTAAGGAGAAGAAATAAAGTGACGAGTCATCTGAAAGGGAAACGGCAGGCAAATTTTGAATTGCTGAGGATCGTGGCGATGCTGATGATCATCGTCCTCCATTATCTGAATAAGGGTGAGATGCTTACGGACTATACGACGGACCGTACTGTGATTAACTATGCCGCGCATTTGACAGAGGCCTTCTGCATCGTTGCGGTCAACTGTTATGTGCTGCTTGCCGGATATTTTTTGGTGGAGTCTGCGTGGAGGCCGGGGCGGATAGTGTCCCTGGCGGGGCAGATTCTTTTTTATTCTGTCCTGATTCCGGTGGTTTTGCTCTGTGCCGGTGTGGTGCCGGCGGCAGAATTGTCGGTATATGACTGGCTGAATTATGTACTGCCGGTGGAGACGGAACATTACTGGTTTGCCACATCCTATGTGATTATGTATCTGTTTGCGCCGTTTCTGGCGGCGGGGATCAGGAAGATGGAGAAAAGGACACTGCAGATCATTATCCTGTGTCTGCTGTCGTACTATTCGGTATGGAAATCCGTTGTGCCGGCAACACTTGCCACGGACCGTTACGGCTATGACTATGGCTGGTTCCTGTGTCTGTTTTTGATTGCGGCCTATATCAGGGTATATGGACTGCCGGTTCTGGAACGCAAAAGGAATGCGGCCCTGCTCTATGGGGGCATGTGTCTGGGAATCTTCCTTCTTGCGGCGGTCACGGCCATACTGGCTGACAGGGTTCCGGCCCTGCTTTACTACAGGGACATGCCCACGACCTATAATCATATTCTGTGTCTGCTGGGAGCGGTAGGATTATTCATGGTATTTAAGAAGATTGAGATCCCGGAAGGGCGCATGGCTGCGGTTATCAGATGGGCCGCACCGTATACCTTCGGCGTCTATCTTCTGCATGAGCATCTGCTTGTGCGGTATGAATGGATGCGGTGGCTTCGAGTGGATATGGTATGGGAGAGCTGGCTCTTTGTGCCGCATATGATCGGCTGTACTGTGCTTGTCTATGTGGCGGGAACGGCGGTGGATTTTGTGAGGGAGAAGATTTTTTACATGCAAATTTGTGCCTGCGCCCATATTCGCAAGTCGCGTCTTCAGCGCAAAGCGCTTCGGAATGCAGGAAAGAATGGAGAGTAACATGAAGCAGGAAAACAACAGGCAGGCCATAACAGGCATTTATCATAGCTATGTGCGCCACCGAAGCATTCTGGAAAATATCGTGTTTCCGGTTCTTCTGCTGTTGTATCCGTTTGTAGGGATCAGGCAGGGGCTGGATGTTTCGGATGCCACATACAGTCTGGCCAATTTCCAGTACTTTCCTTCGATGGACGGCACCTGGATGGTGGCGACTTTTCTGGCGAATGTGGCGGGGAATCTTTTGATGCAGCTGCCCTTTGGATCTACGCTGGCCGGCATATACTGCTATACGGCGCTGATCCAGTCGGTGACGGCCCTGGCCGCTTACTCTGCACTGCGAAAGAGGATCCCTACGCCGCTTATGTTTGTCGGGGAGATAACGGCCCTGGGGTTGTGCTGGTGTCCGTCTATTATATTGTATAATTATCTGACTTATCTGTTGATGACGGCAGGTGTTCTGTTGTTGTATCAGGGTATTCTGCGGGAGAAGGAGACAGATGCGGCGAAATATTATGTGGCGGCCGGCATCTGTCTGGGGATGAATGTGGCGGTGCGGATGCCCAATGTTGTGCAGGCGGCGCTGATCGTGGCGGTATGGTACGGTGCGGCAGTCTGCAAAGCGCAGAACAAGTGGCAGCGTGCGGTCAGGGATACGCTCTGGTGTATGCTGGGATACGGAATCGGGTTTGGCGTGCCGCTTGCGGCAATCTGCATCCGATACGGCATTGCTGCTTATCCGTCCATGGTGCAGACCATGTTTGCCATGACCGAGAAAGCGACGGACTATCAACCGGCCTCGATGCTGTCGGGAATGTTTGGGGACTATCTGAGGGGATCCTTCTGGCTGCTCTTTGCGGGAGCCTGTATGGCGGGCGGCTGGTTCCTTTGCATGATACAGCGCAGATTCCTGACAGGTGTCCGCTATACGGCACTCTTATGCAGGCTTCTTTATATGGCGGCGCTTCTTTTGCTGCTGCGTTTCTACTGGGGCAGGGGAGTGTTTACGTTTCGGTATTATCGATACAGCAGTATGTACTATCCGACGGTGCTGCTTTTGCTTGTTACAATCCTGACAGCGGCGCTCTGTCTGTGGAAAAGAAGAATGCCGGCAGAATGCAGGATTGCGGCCGTACTGGTACTGGTACAGATTCTGGTGACGCCGCTTGGAAGCAACAATGATCTGTATCCGATCATCAATAATCTGTTCGTGGCAGCTCCGTTCGTATTGTGGATGGGGTATCTGTCGGCAGAGAGCTCCGGCAGGAACGGTATGGTCTGGAAAGTGCCGTTTGGGATGCTGATCCTGTTCGTGCTGGTGCAGAGCATCGGATTCCACATGAATTTTGCTTTTCAGGACGGCGTGGAAGGCGAGAAGCGCGACACAGTGGTAACCGTGCCAAAGAAAGCGGCTGGAGTCTATACCGTGCAGGAGAATGCGGAGTGGCTGTCGGAGCTGGCGGCGTATACGGAAGAAGAAGGACTTACCGGGCAAAAAACGCTGTTCTACGGAGATATTCCGGGGCTTGGATATCTGCTTGACATGCCGTCTGCCTTATCTACCTTCTGGCCGGATCTGGATTCTTACCGTATGGTGGAATACGAGCGGGATTTGGAACGGATGGAAGAGCCGCCGGTCGTTATCGTGTCTTCTCCGGTGGCGGCCTATCTGAGTGAAGATGCGGATGGCATGAACTGGTTTGGTGTGGACCAGACGAAGATGGATGAAGACGAAAAGCTGCAGATCCTGAAAGAGTACCTGCGTGTGTACGAGTATGAGGAAAACTTTGCAAACGGGCGATACGTGGTATATAGTGTGAGAAAAACATTAACCAACTCTAAGGCAGCAAAGAACGCAGCCTAAGAGTTGCTAAATGTTTAAGAGAATGCCCAAAATACGGGCATTCTCCCAGATAAACTTGTTTGTCTTTGGATTTTGAGATTCCTCAGAGCGGAATCGTGGGGGTAACGTGAAAGGAGAAAACATAGATGATCAATTTTAATGTGCCGCCCTTTACGGGCAGGGAAGTGGAATATATGAAGGAGGCCATCGGGAATCAGAAGATCTGCGGGGACGGGCCTTTTACGAAGAAATGCAGCGAGTGGATTGAGGCGCAGACCGGTACGGCGAAGTGCCTGCTTACCACGTCCTGTACCCATGCGACAGAACTGGCGGCGCTGCTTGCGGATATCAAGGAAGGGGATGAGGTGATCCTGCCGTCCTATACCTTCGTGTCCACGGCGGATGCCTTCGTGCTGCGCGGGGCAAAGGCGGTCTTTGTGGATATCCGGCCGGATACCATGAATATCGATGAGACGCTGATCGAGGACGCCATTACGGAGCGGACCAGAGCGATTGCGCCGGTGCATTATGCCGGGGTCGGCTGTGAGATGGATGTGATCATGGATATTGCCGGACGGCATGACCTGGTGGTGGTGGAAGATGCCGCACAGGGGATCATGGCCTCCTACAAGGGAAAGCCGCTGGGGACTTTCGGTGAGTTTGGCTGTTTCAGTTTCCACGAGACGAAGAATTTCAGCATGGGTGAGGGCGGCGCGCTTCTCATCCGGGATGAGAAGTATATCGAGGATGCAGAGATTTTCCGGGAAAAGGGCACGGACCGGAGTAAATATTACAGAGGGCAGATAGATAAGTATCGTTGGCAGAATTATGGCTCTTCCTATCTGCCGAGCGATCTGAATGCGGCCTATCTGTATGCGCAGCTGGAGCTGGCAAAGGAGATCACACAGGCAAGGATGGACAGGTGGAACCAGTACCGGGAACTGCTTATGCCGTTGGCAGAGGAAGGCAGGATCGAGATGCCTTATATTCCGGAACACTGCAGTCATAATGCACATATGTTCTACATTAAGACGAAGGATATGGAGGAGCGGACAAGACTGATCGATTTCCTGAAAGAGAGGGGCGTCTGGGCGGTGTTCCACTATGTGCCGCTGCATTCCGCTCCGGCCGGGATCAAATATGGCAGATTTCACGGGGAAGATAAGTATACCACGAAGGAGAGCGACAGACTGCTGCGTCTGCCAATGTATTATAAGCTTACGGCGGATGAGGTGGAATATATCGTGGAGCAGGTGAAGGCGTTCTATGCGTAGAAGTCAGGAGAAGGCATATAATATTTGTGTCGGGGGCGGCTGGAAGCACAAATATGAAAACTATATATTGGCGCTGTTAACCGTCGTCGTAAACGGGATCGTCATGGGAATCTGCTTTGATTTCTATTATGATCTGAATGACGATACCATGATGTTAGATATCATGTCCGGCGCATACAGCGGGGGTCCGGACGGACATAACATGCAGACGCTGTATCCGCTGGGAGCGTTGATTGCGCTGTGTTACAGAATATGCGGGGCGATTCCCTGGTACGGATTGTTTCTGTGCCTGTGCCAGTTCGGGTGTTTCTACCTGATCGCCGTAAGACTGTGTGCCTTGCAGGAAGAGAGAAGGATCCTGAACGCAGGGGAAGCTTCCGGGATCTTTGGCGTGATATCAAAGGCGGCGCTTCTTTTTTCCCTGTCGCTTTTTGTATGGGGATTATGTCTGACGCATCTGGTGAACATCCAGTATACTGTGACCAGCGCGATCCTGTCTGCCAGCGCGGTCTTTCTGTTTCTGACGACGCCGGATCCGAAGGACAGCAGGCAGTTTGTGATCAGGAATGTCCCGGCGATGGTGCTGGTGGTCACAGCCTGGCAGCTGCGCTCGGAGATGCTTCTTTTGACGGTTCCGTTTATCTGTCTGGCGGGCTTGTATCGTCTGGCGGAAAGCAGGAAGATCTTCGAGAAGGAGAATCTGATCAGATACGGCAGTGTATTGGGGATCATGCTGGCGGGTATGCTTGTATCGGGCGGTATCGACTGTGCGGCTTACGGCGATGCGGCATGGAAAGATTTCCGGCAGCTGTTTGCGGCCAGAACTACGGTTTACGATTTCTATCCGCAGCTGGTCATGGAGGATTCCTGCCAGGATGCGCTGACAGGGCTTGGCGTGACGGCCGGTCAGCAGAAGCTGCTGCGCAATTATAATTATGGACTGGACGATACCATAGATTCCCGGTTTCTGATGAAATTGGCAGACTATGCGTCGGACACGATGCGGGCCGGGAAGGATTGGGGATCGATCGCGCGTGAACAGATCTATCGTTATTATGACCGCACGCTTCGCGGGGGAGACGGGATATACAGCGCACTGCTGCTGTGGATGTATGCGGCGGCGCTGCTGACAGGGCTTATTGTCCGGCCCGGCTTTCGCAAATTTGATCCTGTATGGCAGCTTCTGCTGCTGGGGATCGTGCGCAGTGCAGTATGGATGTTTATCATGCTGCGCGAGAGGGATCCGGAGCGCATCACCCATTCGCTTTATCTGGCGGAGTTCGCGCTGTTGTCGGCAATGACGGTGCGTATCGTGTACCGGAGCCGAGGGGAGAAAGCAGTGACACAGACGCAGGGCGGCCGCCGCGCGGCATCCTGTGAGGGCCGTATGACGGTCAGGCTGTGCCGCTGTATTGTGTGGATCATGGCGGTCATGTTTTTCCTGCTCACGGGGGAGGGCGTGCTAAGAGGGGCGCCGGCTTTGCGGGCTGACCAGGAAAAGCGGGCGAGGATCAACGAAGAATGGTATGCGATCGACGAATATTGCAGGGCGCATAGTGAAAATTACTATCTGGAAGACGTGTATTCCACGGTGTCCTTTTCCAGGCGGATTTTTGACGATGCGGGCCGCGGCTATGCGAATTACGATATTCTGGGCGGCTGGATGTGCGGCAGTCCGCTTTATTATGATAAATTGCGAAGGCAGGGAATAGAAACGGTGCATGAGGCGCTTCTGGATCAGGATCACGCTTATCTGATTATGTCTGACGGGCAGGCGGCAGAGGAAGGATTTGCCTGGATCAGTGATTTTTATAACGAAAAGGGTATTGCGGTGACGGTTGAAAAGACAGACAGGATCGGCAGGGAATATGCGGTATATCAAATAAGGAGATGAACTTCCAATGGAACGAAAGCCTTCGGTATGGCTGCGTCCGATGACGGTTGACGATACGGAGAGAATCGTCGCGTGGCGTAACCGTGATTTTGTGAGAAATAATTTCATCTATCAGGAACTGTTTACCGTGGAAGGGCATTTGGCCTGGATCCGCGATCAGGTGGAACCGGGGCGGGTGGTGCAGTTCATCATCTGTCTGTCTGACGGCAGGGAGATCGGCAGCGTCTATCTGCGCGATATCGACGAAGAAAAGGGCGAGGCGGAGTACGGTATCTTTATCGGCGAGGCGGAGGCGCTTGGCTGCGGCTACGGCACGCAGGCAGCGCGGAAAGCGCTGGACTTTGCTTTTACCCGGTTAAAGCTTCGCAGAGTGTTCCTGCGGTTTTATGCGGATAATATCGGCGCCGGGAAGAGCTATGAACATGCCGGATTCCGCCTGACAGACAGACGGGAGAGCGTGATGACGATACAGGGAGAGCGCAAGGTGCTCTTTATGGAGATTGACCAGGCGGCCTGGAATATCGGAAATGCTGACTGTGGACAGCTGTTTCGGGCGGCCGCGGCACAGGATACGGAAAGGAAAGCACATGAGTAAACTTGTCAGTTTTGTAATACCATGCTACCGCTCGGCGGAGACGATCGGTAAGGTAGTGGCGGAGCTGGATGCGGCGATGGAGAAGATACCCGCCTATCGCTATGAGATCGTTCTTGTCAACGACTGCTCTCCCGACGATACCTTCGGGACGATCCGCAGGCTTTGCGAACAGCGGGCGGATATATGCGGCATTAACCTTGCCAGGAATTTCGGACAGCATGCCGCGCTGATGGCCGGTTTCCGGTATACGCGCGGGGAAGTGGTCATATGTCTGGATGACGACGGGCAGACGCCGGCGGATGAGGTGGGCAAGCTGCTTTCCAGGATGGAAGAAGGGTATGATGTGGTATATGCAAAGTATACGCACAAGCAGCATTCCGGCTTCCGTAATTTCGGCAGTAAGATCAACGAGTTGATGACCAGGGTTATGCTGGGGAAACCGAAGGCGTTATATCTGTCGAGCTATTTTGCGGCGCGGCGGTTTGTGGTGGATGAGATCCTGCGCTATACGAACCCTTATCCTTATGTGATCGGGCTGATCCTTCGCACTACGAAGAAGATTGCCAATGTGGAAGTGATGCACAGAGAGCGTGAGACGGGGGTATCGGGATACACGCTGGGGAAACTGCTCGGCCTTTGGTTTAACGGTTTTACCGCCTTTAGCATCAAGCCGCTGCGGATTGCCACCGCCATGGGCTGTATGACGGCCTGTGCAGGCTTCCTGTACGGCATCTATACGGTGATCAAGAAGCTGGTCATTCCCGACGTGCCGATCGGGTTCAGCGCCTTAATGGCGGCGCTTGTCTTTATCGGCGGCATGATCATGCTGATGCTGGGCCTGATCGGAGAATACATCGGCAGGATCTATATTTCTCTCAATAACTCTCCGCAGTATGTGATCAGGGAGTGTATTCATGAGGGGCTTACGGGAGCACATGACGAGAACCAGGAAAATGAGGACGGCAGTACGGTATGGACGAAAAAGAATTTAGGATCAAACTGAAACTGAATACGATCGCTTTCGTGATCGCCACGGCGGGCACCTTGTGTTTTCCGCAGGTCCTTAATCTGCAGGAGAATACTCTGGGCTTTACCAACAGTATTTTTTCGGTCTTTGTCTGGCTTCTGTGCATCTATGCGGTCAGATGGTCGCTGCATACCATTGACTGGCAGGATAAGCGGGGCTGGAGGATCGCGGGCATATTGTCCTTCCTGTTTACTACGGCTATGTTGTTTGGCGTTCAGCTGGAGGCTGTGGGCAACGTGAACTTCAAGGACTGGCATCTGTGGATATCACTGCCTGTGCTGACCTGTCTGTTTACGATTCTGGTGCGGAAGTTCTGGAACTTCCTGGGCAGTATCGAGGAGCGTAAGAAGAGGCTTGCGCAGCATATCAAGCTGCCGGTAACGCCGTCGGGCGCGGTGAAATACATAGATGTGCTGACCTGCTGCTTCATGCTTCTTTGCTGGCTGCCGGTACTTCTTGCCGTGTATCCGGGTTTCTTTGTCTATGACGCGCAGGAGGAATGGCTGCAGGTGGCATCCAGGAACTTCACGACGCATCATCCGCTCGTGCATGTGCTGATGCTGGGCGGCATCGTCTGTGCCGTACATAAGATAACGGACTCCTATAATCTGGGGATCGCCTGCTATATGATCGTGCAGATGGTGATCGTATCATCATGCTTTACCTGGCTGCTTATCTTTATGCGGCGGCGTAAGGTCGCGAAGGGC
The DNA here is from genome assembly GCA_947644545.1 of uncultured Lachnospiraceae bacterium. GTDB lineage: Bacteria > Bacillota > Clostridia > Lachnospirales > Lachnospiraceae > UBA3282. Next base: position 93,124 of record CANRZW010000001.1, on the reverse strand, counting down.
GTAAGGATCGTATCCCTGCTCTATTTCGCCTTCTTTCCGGTGATCGTGATGTTTACGCTCTGTTCCGCCAAGGATACGCTTTTTACCACGGCGCTTCTGATGCTGGTGGTGTCCCTGATCGATCTGGGCAGCGACGGTGCGGCGTTCTTTGCGTCACGGAAGAAGATGTGTTTCTTTGTCCTGAGCGCGCTGGCCATGATGCTGTTTCGCAAGAACGGGGTTTATGCCTTCGCGGTGATGGCGGTGGTGCTGCTCTTTTATGTAAATAAATGTTTCTATGGAGGAAAGATATTCGGGGATCTGAGGAGTTTGAAAAAGGCAGGGGAGAAGCAGTATCTGCGGAAGATGCTGTTTCTTCTGACGGTCATCTTTGCTTCTTACTTCCTGATCAACAGTGTGCTCATTCTCGCGCTGCATGCGAAAAACGAGGAGAACCAGGAAATCCTGACGGTTCCGATCCAGCAGCTGGCGAGAACCTACAAATTCAATCCGGAGGTCTTTGAGCAGGATGACGTGGAGGCGCTGCATGAAGTGCTGCCGGAGGAGGCGCTGTTACTGTATAATCCGAAGCTGTCTGATCCGGTAAAAGTGCATTTCCAGAACCAGGTCTATGACGCAAACCGGTCACGCTATGCGAAATTGTGGTTGAAGATCGGCTTAAAGAAGCCGTTGTCCTATGTGAATGCCTGGCTGATGAATTCTTACGGATTCTGGTATCCGGATACGGTGATCGATGTATATTCCGGAAATCAGGTATTTACGTTTACGTATGCAGACAGTTCTTATTTCGGATATGAAGTGGAGGAACCGGGGTATCGGGACAGCAAGATTCCCTGGCTTGATCAGGCATACAGGAAGTTATCGCTTGAAATATCGCAGGAAAAGGTGCCGATCTATTCGATGCTGTATTCGCCAGGAGGCATCTTCTGGGGGATCGCCTTCGTGTTCGCTTACATGCTGTATCGGAAGAAATACCATATCGTGGTCCCGTATCTGATGATCCTGCTCGTCTGGCTGACCGTGATCCTCGGACCGACTTATCTGCCCCGGTATGTGTTGATCTTCTGGTTTGGGATGCCGTTGTTTGTGGCCATGCTGCTGGAGGAGATCTGATCAGGCATCAAAAAAGTTCCTTAGTTGTAAAAAATATACAATCGTGATATACTAAGCAGTGAAATTTCTGCAGGATGGTGACTTTCGTGTCAGAACAGGCGGAAATTGACAATAAAGAGATGTTTGGCAAAAGATCAGGAATAGAGAATGAATAGAATAATCAATAAGAGACAAGCCATCTGTGGGACGGTCTGGGTGATCGTGCTGAGTGTGGTGTTGATGTTGTGGCCGCTGCGTCTGGTGAAGGAGACTGTGGTCTCTGCCAGTAACAGGCAGATCGTGATGGAATCCGGAGAGATTGTAGAGGGACATGCGGTCCAGCAGATGTTTGTCGCACAGTATGACAGGCTTAAGGACATCAATATTTATTTCACGCAGGGGACGGTCGGCGGAGAATTCAACTTCGTATTGTATGATGCTGCCATGCAGATGATCATGCAGCAGGTGATCAGTACGGAGGATATGGAGGCCATACCGGGCGACTGCAGGGTGCAGATCAATATCGATACGGAAGTCGGTAAACCTTATTATTATCTGCTGCAGGGGATCGATTCCCCGTTCCGGGTAGCATTTGAGGATACGGCGGCATCCGGCAATCTGTATAACGGTACGCTTTACTATGAAAATGTGGAGGACGAAGAGCATTGTATCATTGCCTCCTATGCGTATGAAGTACCGCTTCGTAAGGGCAAAACATTAGTATGTGATGCTCTGTTTTTGCTGTTCGGAATTGCAGTCACTTTCCTTACGGGCAGATATTACGGAAAACATCCGGAAAGAAACGGACTGGTCACGGTGGAAAAGACCGTGAAGACCGTGCTGAATCCGTTGATTGCGGCCGCAGGCATGGCGGCATGTGCGGCGGTATGGCCGATGAAGCTGTTTACGACGGATCCGGTATCCATTGTATTCTATGAGTGCAGTATTCTGATCACCATGGTGATGCTGTTCTACGCGGTTAATCATGACCGGACCGGCTTTGCATCGGACCGGACGCCGTTGCGTCTTGTGCGTGATAACTGGCAGAATTATTTACAGTCGGCGATGTTTGCGGGCGCTATATGGGCGTGCTGTAATTATATGAACGGTCTGTTTGAGCTGCATCATACCGTAGCATACCGGCAGATGCTGATCTATCTGGCATTGGCAGTGCTTGTGGTTTATAAGGCGAAGGATCTTTTCAATGTAGTCAATCTGATCTATTGCCTGATTGCCGGTATCGTGGGATATCGGTATTATCAGCAGGCGGTGGCGGCTCTTACAGAGCCGGAAGAGCTGGATATTCCCGTGATCAGGCTCACGGTCTGGGTGGGGATTCTGGCAGGACTGGTTCTGATCGGTACGATCCGTTTTGCGCTGCAGAGGCGGATCAGGGGGATATCCGTCTGGTACGGTCTGTTAGTGGGGGCCTTTTTCGTATTGATTGTCTGGTATCGCAATACAAGAGGGTGGCCTGTTTATCTCGTCTGTGCCTTCACGCTTTTCTATCTGAATATGGCGGCCTGGGAGAAGAAGGCCATGCTTTTGCGCAATATCTGCAACGGGATCCTGTTCCATTTCGGTATGATGGTATTGTACTGCCTGCTTTATCGGCCCTACATGTTCTACCGGTATTACCGATATCCGTTTATTTTTCATACGGTGACGATCTCGGCGGTCTATCTGGCGCTCGCAGTCTGTGCCGCGCTGGTCAAATTCCTGGATGCTTACAGGAGAAACCAGCGTCTTGCTGCGGTATATAAGGAACTGGCCGTATTGGGCGTTTCGTCGGCCTATCTGATCTTCACCTTATCCAGAACGGGGTATCTGGCGCTCGCGGTGATGGCGGCAGTGATCGTTCCCGTGGTATGTCTGGGGATGCAGCACAGGATGAAGAGCCTGTTTCGCGGCATCGGGATGATGGCGCTTGCGGCGTTGCTTTGCTTTCCGGTGGTCTTTACGGCGCAGAGGATCGTGCCTGCTGTCAAGGCCAGGCCCGAATTACATGAGATCGAGGAGATTCCGGAAGAGATCGTTCACGGCAGGGTGATGGATTCCCAATACTATATTACGATTCAGCGCTTTGTGCAGGTTTTCCAGATGAAAGTGCTGGGAATGCCGGATGATAAGTGTCTGAGAGCCGGTGCTGTGGACGGGGAGGATCTGGAGCAGAGATTTCGGAATGCACTGTTTGAAGACCGGACGAAGATTCTGGTCGCTTCGACAGAGGATACGGCAGGGGGAAGCGGCGCAGAGAATACGGAGGCCGATTACTCCTATACGAACGGGCGAATGGAGATCTTCAGGGTATATTACAGGAATTTAAATAAAATCGGTCATGAAGATATGGGGATTATGGAACCGGACGGGAATTATATCGTCCACGCGCATAATATCTATCTGCAGGTGGCTTATGATCATGGCGTCTATGTGGGCGCGGTGTTTATTGTGCTGGGCATCGGTACGTTAGTGTGGGCAGCGGTTTATTTCCACAGGCATAAGGAGGACAGGATCTGTGCGGCGCTGCCGATGGCGATCCTGATTCTGTTTGCGGTGGCCGGGTTGACGGAATGGATCTTCCATCCCTGCTGTCCGATTGCGTGCTGCCTGATGCTGGCGCTTACGCCCTTGCTGGTTGACAGCCGAAAGGCGGTGTAGGAAACGAATATGGAAAAGAAGAGAAAACCTTTTAACGCAAAATTATTTTATAGAAGGACCTGTCTGATTATTTACGATATCATCAGCATCTGGATCGCCAGCTACGCGGCGATCTTGTGGCGGTATGACTTTCATCTGGATTCCATTCCGGATCACTTTATGCGTCCGATCGAGCTCTTTATGCCGATCAATATACTCGTTACGCTGGTTATTTTCTATATTATGCATCTCTACAGCAGTCTCTGGGCTTTTGCGGGCGAGACGGAACTGCAGAATATAGTGGTGGCCTGTGTGATGTCGATGGTGGTGGACGGCATTGGCCTGCAGTTCTTCAAGATCATGACCCAGGCAGTGCCGAGAAGCTATTACGTTGCCTATCTGGCATCTCTGGTGGTCTGTATCTTTGCCAGCCGGTTCTCTTACCGGTTTTTCCGGGGATTGAAGCACAAACAGCAGAACAAGAAGAATCTGATCTCGGTGATGGTGATCGGCGCAGGGGAAGCGGCGAACCTGATCATCAAGGAGATCGTGAACAGTAATTTCTCCACGATGGTTATCAAGTGCATTATCGACGATGACAAAGGAAAATGGGGAAGATATATTCAGGGCATTAAGGTCGTTGGCGGACGGGACAAGATCGTGGAATGTGCCGATGTCTATGATGTGGATGAGATCATTGTGGCGATGCCTTCGGCTCCCCGGGCAGAGATCAGAGGGATTCTGGAGATCTGTAAGGATACGAACTGCAAGCTGCGTTCGCTGCCCGGTATGTATCAGCTCGTGAACGGGGAAGTCAACGTGAGCAAGCTGCGGGATGTGGAAGTGGAGGATCTGCTTGGCAGGGATCCGATCAGCGTGGATATGGATTCCATCCTCGGATATGTGCAGGGCAAGGTGGTGCTTGTCACCGGCGGCGGCGGTTCCATAGGCAGCGAGTTATGCAGACAGATCGCGGCCCATAAGGCCAAACAGCTGGTGATTGTGGATATTTATGAGAATTCGGTCTATGATATCCAACAGGAGCTTAAGAAAAAGTATCCGGAACTTAATCTGATCGTCCTGATTGCATCGGTGCGGAACACCAACCGCATGAACTATATTTTCTCGACTTATCGGCCGGATATCGTATACCACGCGGCGGCCCATAAGCATGTGCCACTGATGGAGGACAGTCCGACGGAAGCGGTAAAGAATAACGTGTTCGGTACGTTTAAGACCGCACAGGCGGCAGCCATGAGCGGTGTGCGGCGCTTCGTGATGATCTCCACGGATAAGGCGGTGAACCCTACGAATATCATGGGGGCCAGCAAGCGCATCTGTGAGATGATCATTCAGACCTTTGACAAACATTACGAGACAGAGTTTGTGGCGGTGCGGTTCGGCAATGTGCTCGGAAGCAACGGCAGTGTGATTCCGCTGTTCCGCAGACAGATCGCGGCGGGCGGACCGGTGACCGTGACACATCCCGATATCATCCGCTATTTCATGACGATTCCGGAGGCGGTCTCTCTGGTGATGCAGGCCGGAGCTTATGCCAGGGGCGGAGAAATCTTCGTATTGGATATGGGAGAACCGGTCAAGATCCTGACACTGGCGGAGAACCTGATTAAGTTGTCCGGATTTCGTGTGGGAGAGGATATTAAGATCGAATTTACGGGGCTTCGTCCGGGTGAGAAGCTGTACGAAGAGCTGCTGCTGGAAGAAGAGGGCATGAAGGATACGGCAAACCGCATGATCCACATCGGCAAGCCGATCGAATTGGACGAACAGGAATTTTTTATGCAGCTGAAAGAGTTGAAGGATGAGTGCCAGATAGAGAGTTCGGATATCAGGCCGTTACTGAAGAAGATCGTGCCGACCTATCATAATCCTGAGGAGCTGAATGAGACAGCCGGCCAGTGAACAATGCGGGCAGATCCCGACAGGATTTGCCGGAGAATATAATTGCGAAAGGAGCGGGATCGTTATGGACAGAAAAAGGATCTATTTATCGTCCCCCACCATGCATGGCGAGGAACAGAAGTATGTGCAGGAGGCGTTCGACACGAATTGGGTGGCGCCTCTGGGGCCGAATGTGAATGCCTTTGAGAAGGAGGTGGCGGCTTATACAGATTGTGGGTATGCGGCGGCACTCAGTTCAGGTACGGCGGCGATCCATATGGCTCTTAAGATGTTGGGAGTCGGGCAGGGGGACAAGGTGTTTGTGTCGGATCTGACATTCTCGGCATCCTGCAATCCGATCATGTATGAGAACGGGGATCCCGTGTTTATCGATGCGGAACCGGATACCTGGAACATGTCGCCGGCGGCATTGCGCAGGGCATTTGAGAAATATCCTCATCCCAGGGCGGTGATCTGCGTGCATCTGTACGGCACACCGGCCAAACTGGATGAGATCATGGCGATCTGTGAGGAGCATCAGACGCCGCTTGTAGAAGATGCGGCGGAATCCCTCAGCAGTACTTACAGAGGACGCCACACAGGTACTTTTGGTAAATACGGCATTTATTCTTTTAACGGAAATAAAATCATTACCACATCCGGCGGCGGCATGTTCGTGTCGGCCGAGGAGGATGCGGCGAAGAAAGTGACTTTCTATGCGACACAGTCCAGGGATCCGGCCAGACATTACCAGCATTCGGAGATCGGTTATAATTACAGGATGAGCAATGTCACGGCCGGGATCGGCAGAGGGCAGCTTCTGCATCTGGAGGAGCATAAGGCCAGGAAGAAAGAGATTTACAGACAGTATAAGGAGGCCTTCGAGGATATACCGGAGATTCATATGAATCCGCTGAATCCGGACGGGGACGCCAACTGCTGGCTGTCCTGTATGGTGATAGAAGAAGGCTGCGGTGTGACGCCCGATCTGGTGATGGATGCCCTGGAGGGGATCAATGCGGAGTCGAGGCCGATCTGGAAACCGATGCACTTACAGCCTGTGTTTGCGGGATACGATTTCATGGCGCACAATGCGGACGGGAGCAGTGTGGGCGAGGATATTTTCAACAGAGGGCTCTGTCTGCCGAGTGATGTGAAGAATACCGCGGAGGATATGGACGAGATCATCCGCACGGTGAAGAAGTGTTTCAGGGGGTAGCCATGTATCAGTTTGAGGAGCAGGAGAAGAAACAGCTTTGTGACGAGATAGCTTATTTTTTCAAAGAAGAGTATGATCTGGACCTGGGAATCATCGGGACGGGAACGATATTGGAGTTCTTTCAGGAGATTCTGGGGGACAGGATCTATAATAAGGCTCTGGATGACGCGAAGAAATTCTATGAGAAATATGCGGATAATATGGAGACAGACTATTATGCGCTGTACAAAGAGATAAGGTAAGCGGGATTATTGGAGAACGGGTATGTATAAGAACTGTGTAAAAAGGTGTCTGGATCTTTTGCTTTCCTTGTGCGGGATCCTTGTGCTGAGTCCGGTGCTTTTGGTGTTGTGTGTGTTGGTGCGGGTAAAGCTGGGCAGTCCGGTGTTGTTCCGGCAGGAGCGGCCGGGGAAAAACGAGCGGATCTTTACGCTGTGCAAGTTTCGGACGATGACGGATGAGAAGGACGAGAACGGGGATCTTCTGCCGGATGCGGTGCGGCTGACAAAATTTGGCAGGTTTCTGCGGGCGACGAGTTTAGACGAGCTGCCGGAGCTTTTCAATATCCTGAAAGGCGATATGAGCATCATCGGGCCAAGGCCGCTCCTCGTATCTTATCTGCCCTATTACAGTGAGAGGGAGAAACTGCGGCACAGTGTGCGTCCCGGTCTGACCGGCCTGGCACAGGTCAGCGGCAGGAATTTCCTGGACTGGGACAGAAGACTTGAGAAAGATGTGGAATATGTTGAGAACCTTTCTTTCGGAATGGATGTGAAGGTATTGTGGATGACGGTGCAGACGGTCCTGGGGCATTCCGAGGAGGTGGCCGAGGATACCAATGCGGTGGAGGGGAACTTCGCCCAGATCCGCCGGAGGAGGCTCGAGGAGGAAGGCAGGCAGTCTGCCGTTTCGGAAAAGAAATGAGGTACGGAATATGAATGTGTTGATTCTGAGCGCCGGTACACGGAATAAGGTAGTGGAGTACTTTAAGAAGGAATTGGAAGGCAGAGGGCGGGTCATTGCCACGGACTGCAGCAACCTGGCGCCGGCGGTCTATGAGGCGGATGCGTTCTATCTGGTGCCGAGGATCACTGCGCCGGATTATCTGGATGTGGTCCTGGATATCTGTAAGAAAGAGAAGATCACGGGTGTGCTTTCCCTGATCGATCCGGAACTGAGCCTGCTGGCGAAAGAGCGGGAGAGATTCCTGGCGGTGGGAACGACGCCGATTTTATCGGATTATGATCTGGTAGAGACCTGTTTCGATAAGTATAGAATGTATGAGCTTCTGCAGAAGATGCAGATCCCTACCGGCAGGTGTTATCTGGAGAAGGAGGCGTTCTACCGGGCGGTGGAGCAGGGAGAGATCTCTTATCCGGTCTTTGTGAAGCCGGTGCGGGGCAGCGCCAGCCTGCATATCAACAGGGTGGAGAGCAGCAGGCAGATCGAGGTTCTGTACGGTCTGCATGAGGATCTGATGATACAGGAGTACATGGACGGGCAGGAATACGGGGCCGACGTGTATATCGATATGATCTCCGGCAAATGTACTTCGATCTTTGTGAAGAAAAAGATAAAAATGCGTGCCGGCGAGACAGACAAGGCAGTGTCTGTACGGGATGAGAAATTATTTGAATTGATTCGGAACTTCGTGGAAACATGTGGTTTTCGCGGTGTGATCGATATTGATCTGTTTGAGATAGAAGGCAGATATTATATTTCGGAAGTGAATCCCCGCTTTGGCGGCGGCTATCCTCACGCCCATGCCTGCGGGGTCAATATCCCGGCGGCTATCCTGCGCAATCTGGACGGGCTGGAGAATGAGGCCGGTATCGGGGATTATGCGGAGAATGTCTGCATGATGAAGTACAATGAGATCGCGATCCGGGATATGAACGGCGTGGAGATCGTGCCATAGGAGCTGCGGCTAAGTCCAGGGAACCATATTAAGCGGTCTGTTGTCGGAGGACTGGAGATTACAATGGGAAAAGTATTGATACTGACGAACTCATCCGGCGGCCTGTACGACTTCCGCAATGAGTTTATGCAGGCATTGCTGGCAGAACATGAAGTATATATCAGTATGCCGGACGAGGTGAAGGAGAAGGAGCTGGCGGCGGAGGGCGCCCGGATCATCAGGACGCCGATCAACCGCAGGGGAATCAATCCGCTGGAGGATCTGAAGCTGTACCGTGCGTACAGCCGTTTGATGCGCCGGCTTAAGCCGGATCTGGTGATCACGTATACGATCAAGCCCAATATCTACGGCGGGTTTGCGGCGGGACGAAAGAAGATCCCGTATATGGCGACGATCACCGGACTGGGCGGCGCCTTTGACCGGACGGGACTCTTGCTGAAGCTGGTAATCACGTTGTACCGGGCAGGGCTTAAGAAGGCGGCCTGTGTTTTTTTCCAGAATGAGGAGAACCGGGGGATCTTCCGGTCATTCGGGATCACGGCGAGAAGGACGCGCATGGTCATGGGCTCCGGTGTGAATCTGGAGCGGCACCGCTATGAGCCATATCCGGAAGGGGAAGAGACCCATTTTCTCTTTGTGGGCAGGGTAATGAAAGAGCGGGGAATCCTGGAGTATCTTGAGGCGGCGAAGGCGCTGCACAGCGATCGGGTTTTCTTTGATATTATGGGGTACTGTGACGAGGATTATCAGGAGATGCTAAATGAGCTGGAGGGACAGGGCATTATACGTCAGATCGGGTTCCACACGGAGGTACATCCTTATCTGGCGGCGGCCGGTGCGATCGTGGTGGCATCTTTCCATGAGGGGATGTCCAATGCGCTGATCGAGGGTGCGGCTACGGGACGGCCCGTCATCGCCTCCAATATCAGCGGCTGTCTCGAGGCATTCGAGGAGGGCGTTACCGGATTCGGATTCACACCGGGAAGCGGACAGGAGCTGATTCGCGCGATGGAGAAGCTGCTTGCGCTTTCGGGCGAAGAGAAAGCCGCCATGGGGCGCAGAGGACGGGAGAAGATGGAGCGGGAGTTCGACAGGAGACTGGTCACCGAGGCCTATATGGATGAGGTGAGGCGGATCCTTCGGAGATGAGATAAAAGGAGTGGTATCATAATGGATTTGTATGAAAAGATTGTAAATGGAGAAGAGAAGCTGTCCCTTGTGGGCCTGGGGTATGTGGGAATGCCGATCGCGGTCGCTTTTGCGCGGAAAATCAAGGTGATCGGGTTTGACCTGAACGAGAAAAAGATCCAGCTGTACAAGGACGGCATCGATCCTACCAATGAGGTGGGGGATGAGGTGATCCGGAACACGTCAGTGGAGTTTACGGCGGACGCAGAGAAGCTGCGGGAGGCGAAGTTCCATATTGTAGCGGTGCCGACGCCCGTCAATCATGATCATACGCCGGACTTATCTCCGGTGGAAGGCGCAAGCCGGATCCTGGGCAGGAATCTCACGAAGGGATCCGTGGTGGTGTTTGAGTCCACGGTCTATCCGGGGGTGACGGAGGAGATCTGTGTTCCGATCCTGGAAGAGGAATCGGGCCTACGGTGCGGGATTGATTTCAAGATCGGCTATTCCCCGGAGCGTATCAATCCGGGCGATAAGGTGCACCGGCTGGAGACGATCACGAAGATTGTATCCGGCATGGACGAGGAGACGCTTGCCGTCGTTGCGAAGGTCTATGAACTGGTAGTGGAGGCCGGGGTATACCGGGCGGAATCCATCAAGGTGGCAGAGGCGGCCAAGGTGATCGAGAACAGCCAGAGAGATATCAATATCGCCTTTATGAATGAGCTTTCGATGATTTTCCACAGGATGGGGATTGATACGAAGGCAGTGCTGGAGGCGGCCGGTACAAAGTGGAACTTCCTCAAATTCATGCCGGGCCTTGTAGGCGGGCATTGCATCGGCGTGGATCCCTATTATCTGACGTACAAGGCGGAGGAGCTGGGATACCATTCCCGGATTATATTGTCGGGACGCCGGATCAATGATGATATGGGCAGGTATGTGGCGGAGAGCCTGGTCAAGAGCCTGATCAAGGTCAGCATCCCGGTCAAACATGCGAGAGTGGCGATCCTGGGATTTACCTTTAAGGAGAACTGTCCGGATACGAGAAATACGAAGGTGATCGATATCTATAAGGAGCTGGGCGAGTACGGTATCGTGCCTGTCGTGGTGGATCCGGCGGCAGATGCCGAGGAGGCAGAGAGATTGTATGGCATTTCCTTCCAGCCGATGGAAGCGGTTCATGATATGGATGCCGTGATTATTGCAGTGGCTCACGATGCCTTCTTAAAGCTTGGCAGGAAAGAGATCGACGCTTTCTATTGCACGGCCCATAAACGGAAGGTGTTATTGGATATCAAGGGATTGTTAGAGAGGAAAGAGTATCTGACAGAGGATTATCTGTATTGGAGATTGTAAGATTGAAGAAGAAACGGATCGGATCATGGTGTATTTTAGGCGGCCTGCTGGCATTCTTTCTCGGTATGCTTGCGGTTTATGGTGTGGGGGTCTACAATGATTCCGAACAATACATTGCCATGCATATACACAGGGAACCTTTGTACCCTTTGTTTCTTGCCCTTTTCCGGGCGCTCTGCGGTGACGGGTATCTTATGGCGGCCGCTGCGGTGCAGAGTATACTGACGGCGGTCGGGATCTGGATTGTGGTGGAATATATTGCGGCGCATTTCAGGCTGTGTTTCTTAGAAGAACTGCTCCTTGTTTTTTTGCAGATCCTGCCGCATCTTGTGACGCGATATGTCTCTGCACTGCATATTTTCCTGGAAAGCTCGGTGATGAGCGAAGCGCTGTGCATTCCGCTGTTTCAGTTTTTTGTATATTTTCTGCTGAGGATGTTGTTTGAGCGCAGGACGAGGGACCGGGTATTGGGACTGGTCATGGCGTTTCTGTTATCGATGACCAGAGGACAGATGATGACGACGATCCTGCTTTGGATGGCGGTGCTGCTCGTGCAGGCCGTCCTGGAGATAATCACACGGAGAAAGAAAGGGAGGCGGTCCGGTGTTTCAACGGTCCGGTCGCTGGTCTGTCCGATTCTGGTGACGGCGCTGATCTTTGGTCTGCGGAGTTTGACGGTTCATGTGTATAATTATGCGGTTACCGGGTACTTTATGGGAAACACCTATGGACAGGTCAATACGTTGACGAATGTGATCTATGCCTGTGACAGGGAAGACGGCATGGTATTTGCGAAGGACAGCCTGGAGAGAGCGTTTTTTGACAGGTTCTATGAAGAGGCAGATGCGCTGGGAGCCAACTACCGGTACGGCGGGGAGACGTTCAAGGAACGTGTACAACATTTGGAATCTTCTCATGATGTCTTGAAGTTCCAGGTGCTGGAGGCGGATCTGTCGGCTTATTATTTCGGTCTGGGTAAGGTTGATTATTATCAGCAGAGCAGCATGTCGGATGAAATGGCGGGCCGGATGTTAGCAAAACTGCTGCCGGCGTGTTTCGGACAGTGGCTCTATGACTATATGCTGTTATGTACCTATGGATTTATCAGGAGCGTGGCGGTGGTGCATCCCCTGATCAACTGGGCGGCGTTTCTCCTATATCTGGGAGCGGTATCGCTTGCCCTGTGGCAGGCGGTTCGTTTACGGGGAAGCGACGCTGCATGGGTCATGGGAGCCGCGCTTTTGTTTATTGCGGCGAATGTCTGTGCCACATCGATCACCATCATGTGTTTGTCACGTTATATGATCTATGGATTTTCGCTGTTCTATATGGCAGGATTTCTGCTGTTGAGAGAGTGGGTACAGACGCTTAGAGGAAAAACAAAAAAGGAGGCATGAAGATACTATGGGTTATCGTGATGTGAAATTTGCGGAAGATAGTGTATTTCTGGTAGGGGGCGGAGCGGGCTTCATCGGTTCCAATCTCTGTGAGGCATTGATTGATATGGGATATACGGTGCGCTGCCTGGACGATCTGTCGACAGGCAAATACGAGAATATCGAGCCGCTTATCCCGCATGAGAGATTTACGTTCATCAAAGGGGATATCAGGGATCTGGATACTTGCAAAAAGGCTATGGAGGGCGTAGATTACGTGATGAACCAGGCGGCGTGGGGGAGCGTGCCGCGCAGCATAGAGATGCCGCTTCTGTATGAGGAGATCAATATCCGCGGAACGCTTAACATGATGGAAGCGGCGCGGGTATGCGGGGTGAAGAAGTTTGTCTATGCGTCCAGTTCTTCGGTGTACGGGGATTCCACTCAACTGCCGAAGAAAGAGGGGCAGGAAGGAAGCGTGATCTCTCCGTATGCGCTGACCAAGAAGGTGGACGAGGAGTACGGTCGCCTGTACAAGGAGCTGTATGGATTGGACACTTATGGACTGCGCTACTTCAATGTATTCGGGCGCAGGCAGGATCCCAACGGTATGTATGCGGCAGTGATTCCCAAGTTTATCAAGCAGCTTCTGCATGGCGAGACACCGACGATCAATGGCGACGGAATGCAGTCCAGAGACTTTACCTATATCGATAATGTGATCGAGGCGAATCTGCGGGCCTGTAAGGCCTCCGGCGAGGCGGCCGGGCAGGCGTTTAATATCGGCGCCGGCGGCAGGCTGTTCCTGAATGATATCTATCGTTATCTTTGCGAGGCGCTGGGCAAGGATGTCAAGCCGAATTACGGGCCGGCCCGCAAGGGAGACGTGCGGGATTCCAATGCGGATATCAGCAAAGCGAGAGAACTTCTGGGATATGATCCGGAGTTTGATTTCGAGAAGGGCATCGGGCTGGCGATCGACTGGTATAAGGAATATCTTGGATAACACAGAAGGAACTTAACGACCATGGAATTGAGATTGGGCAGATATCGTATTCAGATTGCCAGGGAATACGAGATTGACGGCACAAAGCCGCAGATCTATAATGCAGAAGGACGGCTGCTGGAGACTTATTTTATTAAGAACCGGCATTCGCAGCACGCCCCTTTTGGACACGAGGGGAAATATTTCTTCTGGGACCGGTATAACTACGGGCTGGATACACATTTCTATGGGCCGGAAGTGATGACGAGGACGCTTGGAAAGCCTTTGGTCAAGTATGGGATGCTGACGGAGTCGCGGACGATCGTGCCGAAAGACTATGAGGTGTTCCGCAGGCATAAGGGACTGGAAAAAGAATTCAAATATGTTTTTACTTATGATGAGAGAATCCTGAACGAGATCGGGAATGCCAGATTCTATCCGGCAGCGGCGGGAATCTGGAACCGTAAGATGAGAGACGGCCTCTGCCTGGCGAAGGACAGAGATGTCTCCATTCTCTCTTCCGATAAGGTGATGTGCAGGCTGCACAGATTCCGGCTGGAGTTAGCCAGAATGTGCAAAAAGGAAGGGCTGGCGGATACTTTTGGCAGGTTCGACGGCGGCGCGTATGTGGAGAGCGTGGATGAGACGCTGGACCGCTATCGGTTTGCGCTGATCATCGAGAACGATGTATCGGATTATTATTTCTCGGAGCGGCTCACAAGCTGCCTTGCGGCACAGACCATACCGGTATACCTGGGGGCACGTAAGATCACGGAGTTCTTTAACGGGGACGGCATGATCTTACTGGACGGGCCGGATATAGAGGAGGCCAGGCGTCATCTCAGGGAATGTACGCGGGAGAAGTATGAGGCGATGCTGCCGGCTGTGCTTGATAATTACAAACGGGTGCAGGAATATGTGAATATGCAAGATTATCTGTACGAACATTATCTGCAGGATAGCTGAGCTGCGGGAGGAAGACCAGGATGGAGGTGCAGGAGCATGAGATACAAAGTGGTTGTATTCGGGGTGAAGGACACCTCGGAGAATATTGTTGATTTTATCCAGAAGACGATCTGTCCGGTGGATCTGGTGATCACGATCAGCCCGGAAGTGACAAAGAAGAATCAGGTATCCGGTTATAAGGGATTATCGGTCCTCACGGAGAAGTACGGGATTCCGGTTCACGAGGCGGACAGCTATTTCCTGACCGATGAGAAGACACAGAAGTTTATACAGGAGAATACGTTTGATATCGGTATTTCCATGGGCTGGCAGAGGTTGATTCCGCCTTCCGTCCTGGATACCTTTCGCTATGGTATCTATGGATTTCATGGCAATTGCGGGTATCTGCCTTTCGGCAGGGGCCGTTCACCGCTTAACTGGTCGATTATTTTGGGAGATACCAGATTTAATCTCAATATGTTCCGCTATGATGAGAAGGCGGACAGCCCGAATGTGTTCGCGACGGAGATGTTTTCCATCACGCCGCATGACGATATCAGGACGGCGCAGTATAAGAACATGATCTGCTCCAAGAATCTGATCAGAAAGCTGTTGAAGGCCTACGCGGAAGATCATATCGAGATCCGCACGGAATCGAAGGATTATGATTCCTGGTACGGTAAGCGGACGGCGGCAGACGGCAGAATCGACTTCCATGCAAGGACGCGGGAAATCTATAATCTGATCCGGGGTGTAGCGGCTCCTTTTCCGGGGGCATATGCCATGATCGGGGAGGAGAAGGTGACTGTGTGGGAGGCCCATCCGTTTGATGAGATGATTGATTTCTCGTCATTTGCGCCGGGTGAGGTGATCGATGTATTTGACGATAAGCCGGTGGTGCGCACGGTAGACGGCTCCCTGCTGATCGACCGCTATGAGAGTGGGAAAAAGATCGGCGTTGGGGATATTTTAAGCTGACAGCAACAGTTTCTTAGTACGGAGGAAGCCATGGCAGAGACGATTCGTGTACTTCATGTGCTTGGCGGGGTGGGGCTCGGCGGCGCCGAGAGCCGCATCATGGATTTATACAGACAGATGGACCGGGAGGAGATCCAGTTTGACTTTCTGGTTCACAGCCGTGATCCGCAGAATAGAAGACCGGAATTCTATGAGGAAGAGATCCGGAGGCTTGGCGGACAGATCTATGTACTGCCCAAGTTTCGTGTCTATAATTATATTGCTTACCGGAAAGCGGTGAAGGACTTTTTCCGGAAGCACCATGAGTTCCGGGTAGTGCAGGGACACATGACAAGCACTGCCGGAATCTATCTGCCGGTTGCCAAGAGAAGCGGCGTGCCCGTTACGGTGGCACATTCCAGAAATGCCGGGGTCGTAAAAGGGCCAAAAGGCGCGGCGACCAGATTTTTCAGGCGAAATCTCGTGCAGAAGGCGGACCAGTGTTTCGCCTGTTCTACGCTGGCGGGAGAAGATGTATTCGGCAGGAAGGCTATGGAGCAGGGCAGGGTGAAGATCATTCACAATGCCATCGATGCGGGCAGATTCACCTATGATCCCCGGAAGCGCGAGTCGGTCAGAGCGGAACTTGGTCTGAATGAAGAATTGGTGGTAGGACATGTAGGGCGGTTTGATCATCAGAAGAACCACCCTTATTTGATTGCCGTTTTCGACAGTCTGTGTAAAAGCAGGCAGGACACGGCGCTGCTGCTTCTTGGCGAAGGCCCGCATATGGAGGAGATCAAGGAGAGGTGCCGTCTGCTCGGTATTGAGGAGAAGGTAAGATTTCTGGGCAATCAGAAGAGGCCGGAGGATTATTATCAGGCCATGGATATTTTCCTGTTGCCATCCTTCTATGAGGGCCTGCCGGGCGTGCTGGTGGAGGCGCAGGCGGCCGGCCTGCGGTGTTTTGTGTCGGACAAGGTTACGAGGGAGGCCAGGATTACGGACCAGGTCACGTACTTAAGCATCGAACAGCCTGCGAAGGTATGGGCCGATCGAATACGGGAAGCGGCCTGTTATGAAAGGATGGATACCTATCAGACGGTGAAGGAAGCCGGTTTTGACGTGAAGACACAGGCGGCCGGGTATCGCCTCTTCTATCAGAAAGGAGACAGTTCAAAATTATGAAGAAACTCTTATTGATCGTGCCGTCCCTGCACCAGGGCGGTCTGGAAAAGGTATGTGCGGTGACGGCGCGGCTTATGCAGCCGTATTTCGATGTGCGGATCGCCATCTTTGATTCCCGCAATATAGCCTATGACGTCAAGGGGATTCCGGTATCGGATCTTCGATTGCCGAGCAGGCCGGGCAAGATCGGTAAGGTGATCAATGTGATCAAAAGAGGGATTAAGCTGCATAGACTGAAGAAGGAAGAACAGATCGACATTGCCTACAGTTTCGGGCCGACGGCCAATCTGGCCAATATCGCATCCGGCGGCAGGAGCGAGAAGTGGCTGGGACTGAGAAGCTATATGGATATGGGCAACCCGAAACAGATTCGTCTGTTCTGCAAGGCTGCGGACAGGGTGATCTGCTGTTCCGAGACCATATGCCGCGAAGTGCAGGGGAAATACCGGTGCGGTAAAGCCGTGACCTTGCAGAACCCTTTTGACAGGAAGGAAGTAAAGAAGCTTTCCGAGCAGGAACAGGCGCAGCTGCCATGGGATGAGGGACGGATCCTGATCTCCATGGGGCGTGAGGATGTGGTCAAGGGATTCTGGCATCTGCTTAAGAGCTTCTCGCTGGTGCATGAAAAGCTGCCGGATACGAAGCTGATGATCATTGGCAAGGGGGAGTTTACGCCTTATCGGGAACTGGCGTGCAGACTTGGTATCGAGGATGCGGTCTATTTCACGGGACTGCGGAAAAATCCCTATCCCTATCTGAAAAGGGGAAGCCTGTACGTGCTGACGTCCTATTATGAAGGGTTTCCCAATGCCATGGTGGAGGCGATGTCCATGGGACTGCCGGTGATCGCCACGGACTGTATGACAGGGCCGCTGGAGATCCTGGAGGACAAGTATGGTATTTTGATTCCCAATATGAGCCGGCAGGAGGACTTCGATCCGCAAACGATCACGGAGGAAGAGAAAGATCTTGCAGGACAGATCATAAGGCTTCTGGAGGATCCGGATAAGATGGCGCACTACCGGCAAATGGCGATAAAGCGTGCCGGGGATTATACGACGGAATCCTACATCGAGCGGATCTGCGAGTGGGCAGGGATAGCGCATTAACAATGCGGCAGACAGAAGAAGCTTGGCATTCAGGGATCTTGCTGGCACGGCCGGCAAGATCCGCATAGAGGTTAAAATGGAACGGATAAAAGCATTGATATACGATAAACTGCATATGCCGCAGAAAAGACAGTTGCTGATTTTACTTCCTTTTGCACTGTTTTACTGCGGCGCGGCCATATTGGGACAGCTGGAGAAGGCCAGGACGCTGGGAGTGTGGCAGAACCTTTGCAGGATCCTTTTGTGGTTTGTGGGCAGTTATGTGGTACTGTTGATTTTGTGCGGGATTATTTCAGGCCGAAAGGAGAGTACGCGAGAGCGCAGAGAGGGCAGATGGTATCTGTATTTCCTCTTTGCGTTTGTCTGTCTGCTCTGCTATATGCCTTATTTTCTGATGTATTTTCCCGGTTGGCTGAATAACGATGCAGTCTGGCAGATCGAACAGATCCTGGGATGGGCGCCGGGGTCAAATCACCATCCCTATTATCACACGCTGCTCATGAAATGCTTCTTTATGGCGGGATATCATCTGTTCGGCACTTACACGGCCGGCGCCGCATTCTATACATTCTGCCAGATGGCGGTCATGGCATTTACGTTTGCCTTTTTCCTGTACTGGCTGTACCGGAGAGGAACACGTCTGCCGTGGCTTCTTCTGGCGTTTGTTTTCTATGCGGCCTTGCCGGTCAACGGGATGCAGGCGATCTGCATGGGGAAGGATGCGTTCTTTACGGCGGCTTTGCTGGTGTTTGCCTGGATGACGGTGGAATTTGATCTGGATGCACATGCGGGTACCGCCGGGAAACGGGCGGCCTGGTTTATGGCGGCTCTTCTGGTCTGTCTTCTTCGGAGCAACGGCATCTTTATCTTCCTGGGGACGACTCTTGTGCTCATCCTTGTGAAGGTGCGGCGGGGACGGTTTCCGGTCAGGACAGCCGCTTGCGCTGCAGCAGTGCTTGCGTGCTATCTGGTCTGCCACGGGCCTGTGCTCAGGGCGCTTCAAGTACAACAGCCGGATACGATCGAGAGCCTGACAATGCCGGTACAACACATTTTATGCGCTTATCTGAAAGGCGGGCATCTGACGGAGGAAGAGATCGCGATGATCGACCGGGTGGCGCCGGCAGATCAGATCGGGGAGTACTATAACCCATGGTTTTTTGATATTGTAAAGAACTTTATACGGGAGCAGGGAGACCAGCAGGTGATCGCCGATCATAAATGGGACTATTTCAGGCTCTGGCTTCGTGTGGGGCTTCGCAATCCTTTCCAGTATCTGGTCGCGCAGGTGCGGCAGACAAGCGGTTATTGGGCTATGGGGATCAAGGATTATCAGTACCTGTACAGTGAATACTATATGGTGGATAATCCTTTCGGAATCACCACGCAGAGGCAGCTTTTCACCTATGATAACGAGCTTGCGATGCGGGATTTTCTGATGGGGTTCCAGGACTTGTACAATAAGGTGTGGAGCCTGGGAATGAATACGTGGCTGATGGTGTTTGGGATCGCTTATGTGGCGTATCGCAGAAAGAGCGCGATGATCTATGTGCCCTTCGTCATGCTTCTCGTGACGCTGCTTCTGGCGACGCCGGTCTATAATGAGTTCCGTTATGCATACGGGGTGTTTGCGGCCTTTCCGCTCCTGTTTGCCTGTAGTTTTGGAGGTGAGGAGCGATGAAAAGGTGGATTAAGGCGTTAGTGTTCCTGCTTCCGCTTTTGGGTATGGTGGCGGCGGTGAACTGGTATGTGGATTCCTATGCATATCTGCGGGTTACATATGATCAGATCGGGGAGCAGATGGCGGTGCATTCCAGGAATGTGGTAGGACTGGAGGAGTCGGATTTCAATGACAGGAATCTGCTGCTGGCCTGTCTGAAACAGCAGCAGGAGGCAAAAGAGGTGATTGTGGCCGGTTCCAGCCGGGTGATGAACTTCGATCATGAGATGTTCGGCACGGAGTCTTTCTATAATACGGGCCTGTCGGAGTCGACACTCATGGATCTGCTGGCGGTGGTGGGAATCCTGGAGCAGAACGGGCAGCTGCCGGAGAAGATGGTTATAGGTGTGGATGCCTTCCTGTTCAATACGAGCCACAATAACGACCGCTGGATGGAACTGCAGGAGTATGCAGACTATATGCTTAAGAAGCTGGAAGGTGAGGAAGGCGGGCAGAATACGGCGGCAGAGGCAGAGGAGAAGACGCAGATCAATACGGGCAGAGATCACAGGAAATGGCTGTCCCTGGATTATTTTCGTTATAATGTGACGCTTCTGCCGGAGCATAAGCGTTTCCAGGTGACGTACACGACGGACTGGGAGACGGAACAGTATCTGAAACACTATGACGGCAGTATCGCCTATCAGAGAAGCCTGCGGGAAGTTGACGCGGCGGATGTGGAGGCGCTTACCAGACAGTCCATGGAGGAAGGCGTCGTCTACCGGATGACGGATTATCACAAGATCGATGAGTGGAGCATGGGGCTGTTTGCAGCGCTGATTGTGTACCTCGAGGAGAGCGGCGTGGAGGTGATGTTATACTTGCCACCCTATTCGCCCATGATGTATAATTACATAGAATCTGAGGAGCAATACCGGATTGCCTTTCAGGTGGAAGAGCGGATCAGGCAGATCGCGGAGGATACGCACACGGCGCTGTACGGCTCCTATGATCCCGCGGGCTGCGGGCTTGAGATGAAGGATCTGTATGATCTTTATCACGTGAAGACGGAGAAGATGATGGACACGTTCTACCCTGTGATCGTGCCATGAAGAAACACATAGAGAGGGTTACGGATATGAAAGCAAATGTTACCTGGTGGTTGGATCAGACGGCCGAGAGGCTGCCGGATAAGACCGCCTTTGCAGATGAACATAAGGAAATAACCTTCCGCAGGCTGCGGGAGCAGGCGATGGCGCTGGGCACGCAGATGGCGAAGCGTGGCCTGTTTAAGAAGCCGGTGGTCATTTATCTGGAAAAGGGGGTAGATGTGCTGGTGTCCTTTATGGGCGCAGCGTACAGCTGTAATTTCTATTCGCCGATCGATATTGATATGCCGGTAAACCGCGTCAACAAGATTCTGGAGGTGCTTAAGCCGTCGTTAGTGGTTACGACTGCCGGCCTGCGCAGTGTATTTGCGGAGTATGCCTATGAAGGGGAGTATCTGCTGTTTGAGGAGGCGGTCTTATCCGAGGCGGACGAGGCATGTATTGAGGACGCACGAAGCAGAGGAATCGATACGGATCTTCTGTATGTCCTGTTTACTTCCGGCTCTACGGGAGTCCCCAAGGGGGTGACGATCAATCACAGATCGGTGATCGATTATATTGACTGGGTGACAGAGACTTTTGAGATAACCCAGCAGGACAGTTTCGGCAACCAGGCGCCTTTTTACTTTGATAATTCGATCCTGGATATTTACAGTACCATTAAGACCGGCGCCACCACTTATATTATTCCGAAGAATCTGTTTGCACAGCCGGTGCCTTTGCTGGAGTATCTGCTGGAGAAGAAGATCAACACGATCTTCTGGGTGCCTTCGGCCCTGATCGTTGTGGCGAAACTGAAGGCTTTCCGCAATGTAGACTTGTCGTCGACGCTTAAGAGAGTATTGTTCTGCGGTGAAGTAATGCCCAATAAGCAGCTCAATACGTGGCGTAAGTTCCTGCCGGATGTATTATATGCGAATCTGTATGGGCCAACCGAGATCACGGACGCCTGTACCTGCTATATCGTGGATCGTGAATTTGCGGACGATGAACCGCTGCCGATCGGCATTCCCATGGCGAATACGGATATTCTGGTTCTCAATGACAGGAATGAACCGGTAAGCGGTGATGAGATCGGCGAGCTCTGTGTCAGAGGCACGTCTCTTTCCATGGGATATTACAATAACCCGGATAAGACGAGGGAGGCTTTCGTACAGAATCCGCTGAATCCTTATGTGCCGGAGACGATCTACCGCACCGGCGATCTCGTGAGATACAATGCATACGGGGAGATCATCTACCTGTCCCGCAAGGATTTCCAGATCAAGCATATGGGACATCGGATTGAGCTGGGGGAGATCGAGACGGCCGTGTCTTCCCTGGAGGAAATCACACTCTGCTGCTGTCTGTATGACGAGAAGCGGCAGAAGATCGTTCTGTTTATCGAGGAGCAATTGGAGAAAGCTTATATCAATGAGAAGATTTCCGGGCTGGTGCCGGAGTATATGCTGCCGGGTAAGGTGGTCACGATGGAGCAGATGCCCATTAATGCCAACGGGAAGATTGACAGAGTAAAGTTAAAAGAGTTCTTATAATGCTGCAGGGCAGGGAAGAACAGGAAGGGATTGATCTTGGAATGAACAGCAAGACGCGGTTTCATAAGGTCGTGATCCTCGGCTACGGAAAGGTGACCGGCGAAATATTACAATATGTATTTGACAGACGGACGGAATACGGATATGAGCTTGCGTTTATAGAACACGAGGTGCATTCCTTAAGCATCACGGAGCGCATCTGCAGCGAAAACGGCATTTCGTTCCATCGAATGACGGATCGCAGGGAACTGGCGGCATTTCTTGACCGGATTGAGGAGAAGACGCTGATCGTCAGCGCCAGCAACAATTTCCTGTTTCCGGCATCCCTGGTGGAGAAGCCTCATATCACCATCGTTAACTTTCACAATGCGCTCTTGCCTGCATATCCGGGCAGAAATGCCCCTACCTGGGTTATCTACCAGGGAGAAAAGAGAACGGGCATTACATGGCACTATGTGACGGCCGGGGTGGATGAGGGCAGTATTATTATCCAGAAGGACTGCGAGATCACGGAGGATATGAAGGCCTATGAGCTGACGGAACGCCTGATGGATCTTGCATCGGCGGCGTTCAGAGAGTGCTTTGCAGATATCATGGCAGAGTGTGTGCAGACGACAGAACAGGGATTTGATCCGGGCCGGCGGATGTACCGTTCCTGTGAGATGCCGGCTGACGGTATCTTAGATCTGTCGGAGGAGCCGGAGACGATTTACCGCCTGCTTAGAAGCGTGGATTATGGTAAGCATGATATCTTTCCGCGCCTGCAAACGAGTATCGACGGGAGGAAGGCGCAGATCCTCAGATACCGAAGGATCTCGGCGGATAAGCGCAGGGAAGGCGACGGACTTATGTATCTGCCGCTTGGAGACGGCGGATTGTTGAAGATCAAATACGGTTTTACGGATAACGAGAGCATGTGACGGGGCGTCTGGTCAGGACGCAGGTTTATGTGTAAGGAACGGGAAGGGAGAAGCAGAATATGGAAGCAAAGATTTTGGAAATTTTGGAGGAGCACTGTGAGGAGGCTCTGAGTTATGACGGTGGCAGCATGATGGAGGACGGCATCATTGACTCTTTTACCGTCATCAATGTCGTAAGTGATCTGGAAGATGAATTTGATATCGAAATTGACGCAAAATATGTGGTAGCGGAGAACTTCAGGAACAAAGAGGCGATCATCGCGCTGGTACAGAAGTTATTGGAGGAATAAATGCAGCTCATATCGTATGCCTTTGTGATCCTGTGGATGTTTACGTTCGCGCTGTATTATCTTGTGCCAAAGAAGACACAGTGGTGCGTGCTGCTTGGAGCGAGCCTGCTGTTCTATGTTCTCGGCCTTAAGGGAATTCCCGTGGGCCTGCTGTTGACCGGCGTTACGACGTACGGATGCGGCCTGTTTCTTGGCAGAAAGCTTAAGCAGGAGAAGGATGCCCTGCGCAGGTGCAGCGGTAAGGAAGAGAAGAAAGCGGTGAAGGCGGCATTCCAAAAAAGCCGCAAAAGGGTGCAGATCCTGTATATTGCCTTCAATCTGGGCCTGCTTTTGTTCTATAAGTATGCCGTGATCGCGGCGCCTTTTGCAGAACGGCTTACAGGTGCGCATGCAGGGTTTCTTGAGCGGGTGATCATGCCGCTTGGCATATCCTTCTATACGTTGACGGCGATCAGTTATGTGGTGGATGCCGGCAGGGAAAACTGTGAGGTGGAGACCAACCCCTTGAAGCTGCTTCTTTTTTTGGCTTATTTTCCGTCCGTTACCCAGGGGCCTTTTACCCGCTTTCAACAGATGAAGGAGCAGTTTGAACGGGAGCATGCATTCCGGTATGACAGGATGCTGCGCGGTATACAGCGGTTTGTCTGGGGTGCGTTCAAGAAACTGGTGATCGCGGACCGGATGGGTATTTTTGTGGACCGGGTCTACGGCATGGAAGCGTCTGCCGTTCCGGGCAGTATCCTGATCTGTGCCACGGTTCTGTATATGTTACAGCTGTATGCGGACTTTTCCGGTTATATTGATATGGCGGCAGGCGTCAGCGAGTCTCTTGACATTACGCTTCCGGATAACTTCAAGCGTCCCTATTTTGCGGGATCGGTGGCAGAATTTTGGCGCAGATGGCATATTTCGCTCGGGAACTGGTTCAAGGATTATGTGATGTTCTCCTTCGTGATGTCGGGAATCGGACGAAAGATCAGCAAAGCCTGCAAGAATAAGGGCAATGGACTGGGCAGGCAGGCGGCTCCGGTCATCGGCACGATGCTGGTGTGGTTCTTCACGGGGATCTGGCATGGCCGGACGGTAAGTTATATGCTGTGGGGACTCTACTATGGTGTGATCATGAGCGTTTCGCTTGTGCTGGAACCAAATTATGCGGTATGGAAAGAGAAGCTTTCGATCAGGGACGGAAGAGTCTGGAGCCTGTTTCGGATGGCGAGAACATGGCTGATCGTCTTTGTGGCGGACGTGCTGATCAGAAGTACAAGCCTGGCACAGGCGGGAGCGATCTATACATCCTTCGTGAGACGGCTGCAGATCGGAAGCCTGCTTTCCCGTGAGATCACGTCCTATGGGCTTAGCAAGTATGATTTCGTGCTGTTGTTTGCGGCGTTGCTTCTGTGGCTGGCGGTATCCGTGATCGAAGAGTGGGGATTTGATGTGCGAACGGTGATCGCAGACAGGCCGCTGGCAGTCAGATGGATCTGCTATTACGGGGTTGTACTGCTTTTACTGGTGACGGGAATTTACGGCGGCAGTTACGATACGGCTGCCTTTATGTACCAGAGCTTTTGAGATGATCACAGGAGGTTTTATGGCAAGAAAGATCGCGTTTCATTTAAATTGCCTGGAGCAGGGCGGCGCGGAGCGGGTGGTAACCAATCTGGCGAACCAGTTTGCGGCGAATGGCTATGAAGTCCTGATCGCTACGGAGTGGTACGGTGAGAATGAATTTCAGATAGATGCACGGGTAAGGCGGGTGCATGTGGGACTGCGGGAAGGCGATGAGAAGAAACATCGCCTTATTCAGTTTTATCTGCGGGTGAAATACTTAAGGCAGTTCTTAAAAAAGGAGAAACCGGATATTCTGATTCCTTTTGCCAGAAAGGCGCTCTACAGAGGACTGATGGCGGCATATTTTACCAGAATCCCGGTTCTGATCTCCATCCGCACCGATCCTGCGGGACATTATGAGGAGAGATCCGACAGGATACAGATCCCGTTGCTGTTCCCCCGGGCGGACGGCTGTGTGTTTCAGACACAGGGGGCGAAGGAATTCTTCGCGCCGAGACTGCAGAAAAATTCCCGGATTATCTTAAACCCTGTTCATGAGAAATATATCGGTGTGCCGGCCCCGGACAAGCGCAGTAAGACGGTGGTGCAGTCGGGGCGTCTGGTGGACTTTAAGAACCAGCCCATGTTGATCCGGGCTTTTGCAAGGGTGCATGAGAAACATCCGGACTATGATCTGAAGATATACGGGGGCGATTCCTTTGACGGGACGAAGGAGATTCTGGAGGGGCTGATCGATGAGTTGCAGGCCGGAGCCTATATTCATCTTATGGGCGCCAGCGACAGTTTGGAGCGGGATCTGGCGGATGCGGCGGTGTTTGCCTTTACATCGGACTGGGAGGGGCTTCCCAATGCTCTGCTGGAGGCCATGGCCTTAGGACTGCCGATCGTGGCTACGGACTGTCCCTGCGGCGGACCGCGCACGATTATGACGGACGGTGTGGATGGTCTGTTGATCCCGATTAAGGATCAGAAAGCGCTGGAGGATGGGATCTTGCGGCTGATCGAGGATAAGGAGCTGGCAGAGCGGCTTGGTCGGGAAGCAAGGAAGATAGCGGACCGGGCTAACGGCCAGGCGGTTTATGAGCAGTGGAGAGACTATATCGAACAGCTCTGCGAGAAAGGAAGGGATCTGTGATGCAAAGCGGCAGGAAATTTCTCTGGATGGATGTGATCAAGGTGTTCTCCACCTTTCTGATCGTGCTGCAGCACAGTATTTCCGGCAGTTTTACGACGCTTCCGGTGGACGGATCCGAGTGGAAGGTACTCAATGGCATCTTCATGATCTCCAGGATGGGCGTGCCGGTCTTTCTCATGTGCAGCGGTGCGGGTATCCTGGCGCGGGAACACACGATCCGGGAAATATGGCGGAAGAATATTCTTGGTCTCGTGAAGGTATATCTGGGATGGATGGCGGTCCTGGGAATCTGGGATGTCCTGCGGATCTGGATGGAAGGTGATAATGCGGGGCTTAGGGTCCTGGTGAATGCCTTTCTGAAATGCCTACTCTTCGGCAAATATCATACCTGGTTCATCTTTACGCTTCTGGGGCTGTACGCGGTTACGCCGTTATTGTATCCAATCGTGCAAAGAAAGGAACTGCTTGTCTATTTCCTGGGATTATCGCTGCTATTTACCGTGCTGCTGCCGCTTTTCTACAGGATAGAGTGGCTTGACAGAGCTCTGGCTGTGGCAGACAGTATCCATATGCAGTTTGTTGTGGGATATTCCCTGTATTTTCTGGCAGGGTACTTTATCTGCTGGTGTATGGAACGGAAATGGGAGCGTTACGCCGGGATCGTCTGGATTGTCTCTGCCGCCGCGGCCTATCTGTTGAGCGTACGGGATTCTCTGCAGGCGGGCATGGCGGATCATGCGGCGTATGAGATCTTCTCGCCGTGCGGGTTTCTTATGAGTGTCATGCTGATGATGCTCTTCCGGAAGTGGATCGGACAGGAGAGCGCATCCGGGGCGCTCAACAGGGCTGCCGGGTTGCAGAAATATGGCATAGCGGTCTACCTCTTCCATGTGGTATTTGTGGAAGCGTGGACGAAGGAGAGCGGTATGATCAGTATTTTGCTTGCCGCAGGGATATGGGGGGTGTGCATGGCGGTGAGTATGGTCGTTTACAGACTGCCTGTGCTTGGGGATATTCTGTTTATCGGCAGGAAGAAAGAGGACTGATGCGGCATTCCTGCAATGCGGATGCATCCGGCACAATTTCATTAATTTGGAAAAAGTGCTAGACCATAAAGGGGCTTGCTGTTACAATCACAATAGGGTTATGATTCGTTACGGCTCAGGAATGTGCCTGACTGCGCATTCCATGAGAACCTGATTCAGGTAAAATCTATACAAAAGTGAGGAAATACTATGTTTTCATTTGACGATTACAGACAGATCATCAGGATCATTCAATCAACGGGAAGGCATTGCAGCTATGCGGAAGCGCTTCATAAAGAGCGGTTTATCATTATGCGCCATGATGTGGAGTACAGTGTGGAGCGGGCTTATCAGATGTCCAAAGTGGAGGAGAGCATGGACTTTATCTCCACATATTTCTTTCAGTGGACGAACAATACCTATAATATTCTCTCCCGGAGAAATATGGATATGATTAAGGACATGCATGAGAGAGGGCAGCATATCGGCCTGCATTTTGCCTTGAACGGGATGACGGATATGCAGCAGGTGCGCGTACGGATTAAGAAGGAGATCGATATCTTAAGCGAGATGTTTGGCTTTGAGATTACGGAGTTCTCTGTGCACAGGCCATCCAAGGATATCCTGCGGGAGAATATCAAGCTGGAAGGTATTCTCAATGCTTATCAGGATGATTTCTTTACCTTTGCAGATAAAATAACAGAAGATACCGAATTGAGAGTCAAATATATGTCGGATGCGAATCATATCTGGCGTTATGGTTATCCTGACGAAGAGAATATCACGGGTTATGATAAAGTACAGATCCTGATACATCCCTTTTCCTGGTGTAAAAAGGGATACAACAACTTCGAGAATTACAGGGCCTTACTGCAGGAGAAATATGTGGAGTTAGTGGAATCGGTGGATCGGGAATGCAAGGATTTCGGAGAGTATAAGGAATATTTCCTGGAGAAGGATGTCAGATAGAAAGGGCAGTTATGTGCGGAATATGCGGATTTATCGGAAAAAGAGACATTAGCCTGGAGCAGCTTAAGGCGATGAATGATACGATGTATCATCGGGGACCGGATGACAGCGGCGAAGAGATCTTTGCGCTGGGCGGCGGCTGGCTGGCAGGATTTGCGCAGAGAAGATTATCGATTCTGGATCTCTCTGCGCTGGGGCATCAGCCGATGCATTCACCGGACAAGCGGGTCTGTGTCGTATATAACGGAGAGATTTATAATTTTCGGGAGTTAAGGGAAGAACTGGCGGACTATTCCTTCCGGTCGGATTGTGACACGGAAGTGATAATAGCCGCCTATTTAAAATGGGGAATACAATGTCTGGAGAGGTTTAACGGCATGTTTGCCATTGCACTGTTTGACAGGAAGCGGGAGGAACTCTTCTTAGCGCGCGACAGGATCGGCAAGAAGCCGTTGTATTATTGGTATGAGAACGAAGAGCTTGTGTTTGCGTCGGAGTTAAAGCCGCTTATGAAGTGCCCTGGATTTGTGGGGAAGATTGATACCCGCGTACTGTCCCGTTATTTATTCCAGCAGTATATCAATGCGCCGGAAAGCATCTACCAGGGGGTGTGCAAGGTGGAGCCGGGCGCAGTCATACATTTTTCCCATGGGAAGATCGATACCTGGAAATACTGGGAGATCAGGGATGTCTATCACAGGGCTCAGGCGTCGCCTGTCACGGACTACGGTGAAGCCAGACAGCAATTGAAGGAACTGTTGAAGAAATCCGTAAAAATGCGTATGATTGCGGACGTTCCGCTGGGATCGTTCTTAAGCGGCGGTTATGATTCCTCCCTGATAACGGCTATCGCGCAGGAATGTTCGGATACTCCGGTGAAGACCTTTTCCATAGGATTCCATGAGGAAAAGTATAACGAGGCGAAATACGCGAGAGCGGTGGCGGAGCATCTGGGGACGAATCATACGGAACTGTATATCGATGAGAGCGATATATTCGGGCTGGTTGACAGCATTGCCAGGTATTATGATGAGCCGTTTGCAGACAGTTCCGAGATCGCCACGATGATGGTCTCCAAGCTGGCCAGAGAGCATGTGACGGTGGCGTTATCGGGGGACGGCGGAGACGAATTCTTCTGCGGTTATAATATTTATGATAATGTAGGCCAGGCACAGAAACTGGACATATTGGGCGGAATGGTACATGGATTGTGCTCGCTGCCCGGATTTAAGCACATTCACATGGAGGAGAAGCTGCCTTTCAAGGTGCGCGTGATTGCCGGGAACAGAGAACGGGAGAGTAAGACCCAGTTTGGAGCCGGTAATTATCTGATCAAAGCGAAGGCGATGGTAAAGGAGACGGCCGGGGGCCAAGAGGCGCTGCCGATTCATTATCTGATCGAGAGCGGATACGGGGTGAAAGACTGGCAGATCCGTAGAATGCTGTTGGATATGGATACCTATCTTCCGGGAGATATCCTCTGTAAAGTGGATCGCGCTGCCATGAAATACTCTCTGGAATCCAGATGTCCGATTCTGGATAAAGAGGTGATGGAGTATTCCTTCCGGATCCCGCATCGGTATAAATATGCCGGCGGCAGGAAGAAATATATTCTGAAAGATATTGCCTATGACTATATCCCAAGGCAGCTGCTGGAACGTCCGAAGGTTGGTTTTGGTGTTCCGCTTGATAAGTGGCTGCGTGGTCCGCTGTTGGAACAGTTGATGGATTACAGTAGTTATGAATATCTGAAACGGCAGGATATTTTTGACGCTGCGTATGTATCTGATCTGATCGGAAAGTATATTAAGACAGGGGATGCAGGATCGGCAACAGGGGCTAATTACTCCAAGATGATATGGGCGTTTTATGTATTTCAGCAGTGGTATCAGCTCTATAAGGGTCATGCCTGGTAGTGTCGTATCACGCAGGGAAATGTAAAGAAGCATATGTTATCTCTATATGTAAGACGCAAAATATGCACTGTGATTTCATATTGCTATCGTACGGATATACGAGTGCCAAAGGGATAAAAACGGTCCGGGACGGACTGTTTTCGGGTTTGGATTCCTGTAAGGATTCTGTCGAAATATGAGAGACAAGAGAAACCCGTGGAAGAATCGGGAGATTTACAGGGGCGAAAAACAGCGGCAGGAGAATTGAAGAAAATATAAGATGGTGTAACGAAAGAAATGCGATATACTGAAAAAATAGCTTGTGTATTGTAGAATAAAATCGAAAAATGAAGTCAGAGAATAGAGTTAATTGCGCATACAATTTAAAATGTGAAAATAAATATGGATTTAATAAATTGGATATCTACTGCATAGTTTGCAGGAAAAATGAAAGAAAATCGCGAAAAAAGTATTTTAAAAAGATGAAATGAAGGATTTTATGCAAGAGCCATGAAAAAAGTCGAAACGGGAAAACACATATGTTTTTATATAGGCTCCCTGCATAAGGGAGGCGCCGAGCGTGTGTTCGTAAATCTGTCAGAATACTTTCAGCAGAAAGGATATCGGGTGACTATGGTCACGCAATATCAATTTCCGCAGGAGGAAGAATATCTTCTGCCGCAGGGAGTCAAAAGAGTGCTCTCCGATCTGACGGAGGAGGAACTTAGTAACAGCCGTGTTGTTAATTTCGGCCGCCGTGTCCGTAAGCTGCACAGGATATGGAAGCAGGAAGATGCAAACCTGGTGTTATCTTGCATCGGTAAAAATAATTTCATGACAGTTGTTACGACAATGTTCACCAAAACCAGACCAGTCGTTTCGGTGGTGGGAGAAGCCAGGGAAGAGTACCCAACCAGGCTGATGCGTATGCTGGCAAATCTGTTGTTTCCGTTTGCCGCCGGCATCATTTTGCAGACAGAGCGGTCCCGGTATTTTTTCCATAAGAAGATACAGCGCAAGGCAGTGATCCTGCCAAACTCCCTGAACCCGGATTTCATACGTCCTCGTTATGAAGGGGAACGGGATCAAAGGATCGTGTCGGTGGGACGCATGGATGCCAACAAGAATCATGAAATGATGATACGGGCTTTTGCTTCGTTGTCTGACCGCTATCCGGGCCATACGCTCACAATATATGGGGAAGGAGAGCTTCGACAATATTTGCAGGAGCTGGCAGAGCAGCTGGGGGTGTCAGGGAAGGTATTTATGCCCGGTGTGATTCCGGATGTGGCAAGGCAGATCGAGCGGGCTGCGCTTTTTCTGCTGACATCTTATTCGGAAGGGGTCTCCAATGCGCTGATCGAGGCATTGGCTACGGGACTGCCGGTTATTTCCACGGATGTGCCGAGCGGTGGAACCGTGGAATTGATGGAGGATGGCGTCAACGGTCTGATCATTCCGCCGGGAGACGAGGAAGCGCTGGTTCGTGCTATGGACCGCCTGCTTGGCGATCCGGATTATGCGGACAGGCTCGGCCGGGAGGCGGCAGCGATACAAAAGAGGCTTTCGCCTGAGCGGGTAAACCGCCTGTGGCTGCAGTATTTTGAGAAGATTATGGAATGAGAGGCGTGTCGTCAGAAGAACCGGCTGTCGTAGAGCAGCGATTGCGTAAAGGTAAGAAAATGGTAAAAGGAAGAAGATGAGAGAGAACATGAAGAAAATAGGAACAGCCGTGCAGATCGTCGGTTTTATCGGCATTTTTGTGCTGTTGTTGGTGCTGGTGTCTTATATGGTGAGAACGAACGGCGACGTGAAAGACCGCTTTTCGGGATTTTATGCGGAGAAAAAGGATACGCTTGATATTGTGATGATCGGGTCGAGTCCTGTTTTTCCTTATTATATAGCGCCTAAATTATGGGGGGAGACCGGAATTGCGATGTATCCGCTCTCTTCTAATATGCAGAGGCCTGCAGCCATGAAATATCTGGTGGAGGAGGCGGAGAAGTCCCAGTCTCCGTCGCTGTATATCTTCGAGATGCGTATGTTTACCATAGAAGATGAGGGACTGTCCGATAACATGGCATATACCCGCGGGGTGACGGATAACATGCGTTACTCATACCAGCGGGTGAAGACAATACAGGCGCTTGTGCCAGAAGATGACGAGGAGGGACGCCTGAGTTATTATCTGGATATTATGAAATACCATACGAACTGGAAGATGCTGGCCCTGCCATCCGAATGGGCCAATATGACCTACCGCAAAGCCAGTCCCCTGAAGGGATATGCTTTTAAGGATGAAGTGGGACCGCAGCCGATGCCGGACTGCGGCAGGGCTGAGGGGGAGACGAGAGCGATTCCGCCGGAACAGGAAGCGTATCTGAAAGACCTGCTGGACTTTCTGAGGCAGTCCGGGAAGGAAGCGCTGTTCATCGTGTCTCCCTACGGAGAGTCTCTGGAAGAGCAGCAGATGTTCAATTATATGGAAGAGATCGTGGATTCTTACGGATATGCGTTTTTGAATATGAATAATTATTATGAGGGGATCGGTATTATCTTCGAGGAGGACTTTGCGGATTATGGCAGCCATACCAACGCCATAGGGGCGGAGAAATGTACGGATTTCCTGCGAGACTACCTGCAGGAGCATTACTCTTTCGCGGACAGGCGCGGCAGGGAAGAATATCGTTCCTGGGATCAGGCCTATGCACTGTGGAAGCGCGAGATGGAACAGGCGCGGGAAACGATCCGGGGGAGAATCGAGCGCGGTGAATATGCGGAGATTATAGAGGAACATTGGGAATAGGACAAAAGGATATAGAAATGGAGTAAATTATGTGTGGAATTGCCGGATTATGTAATTGGGGAGAAGGCTGGCAGGACAATATCAGGCGTATGAATGAGAAAATGTTCCATAGAGGGCCGGATGGTTCCGGCATCTGGGCTTCGGAAGACAGAACGGTTGTTATGGGACATAGACGCCTGGCGATCGTGGATCTGACACCGTCGGGCGAACAGCCGATGGAATCACATAGCGGACGTTATGTAATAGCCTATAACGGGGAGATCTACAATTACCGTGCGATCCGCGGGAAACTGCAGGAGGAGCGCAGAGTGGCCGCTTTTCGGGGGACATCTGATACGGAAGTCCTTCTGGAGGCAATCGCTTCCTATGGTCTGGAAAGAACGCTTGTTATGGCAAAGGGAATGTTTGCGCTTGCGGTATATGACAAAAAAGAACGGGTGTTGTATCTGGCACGGGACCGGGTAGGGGAGAAGCCTCTATATTATGGAACTGTGGGAAAGAACAGATTTGTATTTGCCTCGGATCTGAATTCCATAACGTCTCTGGATGGATTTGATAATCCAATTCATAAGAAGGTTCTGGAACAATACTTCCGCTATGGTTATATTCCGGCTCCCTATTCTGTTTATGAGGATATTTATAAGCTGGAACCGGGTAAGATATTGGAGATCAGGTATCCGTTTGCCGATTACCGGGCAAAGACATACTGGTCGATGATGGATGCGGCCGTCCGGGGACAGGCTCATCCTTTTACCGGGAGCGAGGAGGAGGCGTCAAAGGAACTGGAACTGCTGTTAAAAGAAGCCATTCGGGGGCAGATGTGTGCGGATGTGCCGGTGGGAGCGTTCCTCTCGGCGGGAATCGACAGCAGCACCGTAGTCTCGCTGATGCAGGCGCTGAGCAGACAGAAGGTGAGGAGCTTCACCATCGGCATGTGGGATCGGAAGTACAATGAGGCCGATGTGGCGAAGCAGATCGCAGCGCATCTGGGGACGGAACATACGGAGCTTTACATTACGGAGGAGGATGCCCGCAGTGTGATTCCGAAACTTTCGGGAATGTTTGGCGAACCTTTTGCGGATTCGTCGCAGATCCCGACTTATCTTGTGAGCAGGATGACGAGAGAGCATGTGACGGTATCCTTAAGCGGCGACGGCGGGGACGAACTGTTCTGCGGCTATCGTACGTACGCTTCTGTTGACCGGATCTGGAACCGGATCAGACAGGTTCCGGCAGGGATCCGTAAACCGTCCGCCGCACTGTTAAGGGCGGTCAGTCATGGAAGAGGAGGCGCTCTGGCCGTCCGGGGAAGCCTTTTGGGAGCAGGCAGCATGGAAGATATGTATCTGCGATCGGAGATTGGTGAGGGTATCCGGCTTGTCAGGCAGGATGGCAGAGCGGAGGGATGCAGGACGATCATGGATACGTATCCGGCAGGACTGCTTGCGGATCCGCAGCATAATCTGATGTTGATGGATCTGCTCATGTATCATCCGGACGATATTCTGAACAAGGTGGACAGGACGGCGATGGCGGTTTCGCTGGAGACGAGGGTTCCGATGCTTGACAGAGACGTGGTGGAATTTGCGTGGACGCTTCCGCTCTCCTATCGGAGAAAAGAGGGAGAGACGAAGAGAATCCTGCGGCGTATTCTTTACCGCTATGTGCCGCGCGAACTGGTGGAGCGGCCCAAGAGGGGGTTTGCCATCCCGCTGGAGCGATGGCTGAAAGAGCCGGAGCTCAGGGAATGGGCGGAAAGTCTGCTCGAACGTTCGGTGTTGGAGAAACAGGGGCTTCTGCATGTGGATACGGTGCGCAGGATCTGGAAGGATTACGTCGAAAAGGATATCTGGAGGGTGCAGATCTGGTATCTGCTGATGTTTGAGGAATGGCTTAGAAACAGAGGGAATAGGACAGAATAGAGGTTAGCATGAGAATATTGGAACAGTACCACCCGCAGATTGGGCAGGAGGATCAGACGGAACTTATTTCCGTCATTGTGGCAGCTTACAATATTGCAGATTATATCGAAAAGGGTGTCCGTTCTGTCTGTGCCCAGACGTACCGGAATCTGGAGATCCTTGTCGTGGATGACGGATCGACGGATATGACGGGAAGTATTTGTGACAGGCTGGCCGAGGAGGATAAGCGGATCCGGGTGATCCATAAGAAGAACGGCGGCCTGGCGGATGCGAGAAATGCAGGTTTGCAGGCCGCCGGCGGCAGCTATATCGGATTTATAGACGGGGACGACTGGATTGATCCGGATATGTATGAGAAGATGCTGGGGGCGATGAGGGAGCAGAAGGCAGATGCGGCGGTCTGCCGATACCGTCAGGTACACAGCGCTTATACACTGGATGAATCGCAGGACAGAGTGGTCGTGTTTGCAGGGCAGGAGGCGTTGCAGCATTACGTGTGGGAGAGTAAGGAATTTGCGATCCAGAATGCGGCCTGGAACAAATTATATAAGAAAGAGATACTGGCAGATCTGCTTTTTCCGACGGGAAAACTGTATGAGGATATCGTGTTTACGACCAGGGCGCTAAGCCGCGTGCGATGCTGTGTTTACCTTGACACGGCCTGCTATAACTATATAATAGACAGAGAAGGCAGCATCATGAATGCGCAGATCAATGAACGCACGTTTACGGATCATATTCCGGCGTACGATGAGAAGACAGCGTTTCTGCGTTCGATCGGGAGAGCGGATCTGGCTAAAGTACATGATTATTTTGTCTGTAAAAGGCTGCTGCTTTTTTATCATCAGGTGGAAGAAGGGGAGCTGCCGGATCGGGACAGGTATTTGGAGAAGTTCAGGCAGATCCTGTGGAATGGCCGGGAATCTTATATGGCAGCCTGCGCGTGTCCGCAGGCTGATCCGCGCGACGCCAAGAAGTTAAAGCTTTTTCTGAGATCTCCGGCAAGATACAGCCGCCGTATCCGTATCGAGGAGAGAGTGGTTATTCCGTGTAAGGTGAAGATCAAGCGGCTTCTGCACAGAGGCTGACCTTTGTGTCGAAGAGGAAATGAGGGTGCAGGCATGGTGATCATACAGCTGGCCGGCGGGCTGGGCAATCAGATGTTCCAGTATGCTTTGTATATGCAATTAAAAAGTGTTGGAAAAGAGGTTAAGATCGATGACGTATCGGGATTCGCGCAGGACAGGCAGCGTGATCCGGCGCTGATGCCTTTTGGCGTAACGTATGAAAGACCGGGGCAGAAAGAACTGCGCAAGATGCTGGATTCTTCCCCGCATCTGTATGCCAGGGTTCGCAGGAAACTGTGCGGCAGGAAGAAGAAGTCTTATTTTGAAGAGGATAAGCGCTACCGGCCTGAGATTATGGAGTGGGATGATATCTATCTGGAAGGGTACTGGCAGACGGAGAAATATTTCCGGCAGGTGTCCGGACAGGTGCGGGAAGTCTTCGATACCGATAAGTTGATCAGATTCGTGACAGAGGGACGAGATGCCTGCGGAAGCAGCAGAGATGCTAATAGAAGCGATAAGGATGCAGACAGAAGCAGCAGAGATGCCAATAGAAGCGCTGAGGATACAGACGGAAGCAGCAGCGACGCTGCGGGAAACCATGGAGATGCGGACAGATCCGAGAAGAATGCAGGGTCGGGGACGTTGTCTTACTGGTTGGAGCAGATAGAGACGACGGAATCCGTCAGCGTGCATATCCGGCGGGGCGACTATCTCCTGCCGCAGAATCAGGAATTGTTTGGCGGCATCTGTACGGAAGCATATTACCGAAGAGCCATGGATGTGATGGCGGGAGAACATCCGGGGTGCGTCTTTTATCTGTTTACCAATGACAAGGAATGGGCCTGCGAGTGGGCCGCGGATGCGTGCCCTGTCCGGATTGTGGAACTGGAAGAGAGGCCGGATGGCGCCGGCAGCAGTGATTATGCAGAGTTTGCCCTGATGAGCAAATGCCGGCATCATATCATGGCAAACAGCAGTTTCAGCTGGTGGGCCTCCTATTTAAATAAGAATCCGCATAAGACGGTCCTGGCGCCGGACAGATGGCTCAACGGCTGGGATTGTGAGGATATCTACCGGACAGATATGCGCAGGATCTCTGCGATGTGACGACGGTGTTTGGAGTCATGCAGGCGGTGTCCGGATAAGAGGATGCCGTTTAAGGCGGCCTGCTGACGCAGGGCCGGGTAATGGAATGGAAATGAAGGGAACAATGGCTCATGAACAGACAAGCAACAGAAGAAAAGAAAGTCAGTATGCTGCATAAAGTAAGTTATCTTTTTGACAGGAAACAGAAGAAACAGATCCTGGGACTGGCAGTGTTGATCCTGATCGGCGGCCTGCTGGAGACGATGGGTGTGTCAATGCTCCTGCCGGTGGTACAGGCGATTATGGATCCGGAAGCGATCATGGAGAATGAACTGGTGGGCGTGGTAGTGGATGCGCTGGGGATCCAGACAAGCAGACAGCTGATCATACTGATGCTTGGTTCCCTGATCGCGGTGTATGTCATTAAGAATGCCTATCTGCTGTTCCAGACTTATGTGCAGAATACTTTTGTGACAAGAAACAGGAACCGTATGATCAGCCGTGTGATGCGGGAGTTTTTGGGCAGGCCCTATGAGGAATATCTGGGAGCGGATATACCGACAGTATTCCGCCTGACAGACAGTGATATACCGAATGCGTTCCAACTGATCCTGGTGTTGATCCAGATGGTGACGGAGATCGTGGTGGCAGGCTCGCTGTGCATCGTGCTGGTGGTAGTGAGTCCGGCGATGTCCTTCTTTATTCTCTGTATTTTCCTGGGGATGACGCTGGTGATCACGAAGATTTTAAAGCCGAGACTGAATGCCATTGGTCATAGGAATCAGCAGATCCAGTCGCGGATTGCCAAGTGGCGGATCCAGTCCATCTATGGATTGAAAGATGTTAAGGTGCTGCACAGGGAGGAATTTTTCGTGCGCAATTATTATGAAAGCGGCGCGATGGGAGCGGATGTGGCGCGCAACTATGCTGTGTTTAATAATCTCCCCCGGCTGTTGATCGAGACGATCTTTATGGCGTCGATGCTCTTCTTCATTATGTTATATATGTTGAGAGGCGGTAATATTACGGTGCTGATTCCGCAGCTGTCGGCGTTCGCGGTGGCGGCGATCCGGGTGATGCCGGGCACAAACCGGATCAACACATATCTGTCAGAGATTGCCTATGCGCAGCCCTGCCTGGATTATCTGTATGAGAATCTTACGGCAAACATGAAGATGGACGTCAATGGCAGCGTGACCGGGCTGACAGCGGATGGGCAGGGACAGGCGGCAAGAACGAGCCTGCAGGATAAGATCGTGCTGGATCATATCACCTACGCCTATCCGAATACGGATAAGAATATTTTTACCGACGCCCATATGGAAGTAAAGAAGGGACAGTCCGTGGGAATCATGGGGCCGTCCGGCGCCGGCAAGTCCACGGTCGTTGATATTCTTCTGGGACTTTTGAGAGTGCAGGCAGGAACGATCACCTGTGACGGCGTGGATATCTTTGACAATTATGCGGACTGGCTGGGCAAGATCGGTTATATCCCGCAGTCCATCTATCTGATTGACGAATCGATCCGGGATAATATAGCCTTCGGGATCGACGCGGATCAGATTGATGATAAGCGGATCTGGGAGGTGCTGGAGGAAGCACAGCTGAAAGACTTTGTGCAGGAACTTCCGGAGGGACTTGATACGACAATAGGTGACAGGGGTGTCAGAATATCCGGCGGACAGAGGCAGCGTCTGGGGATTGCCAGAGCCCTCTATCACAATCCGGAGATTCTGGTATTCGACGAGGCGACTTCGGCCCTTGACAGCGATACGGAGAAGGCTGTCATGGATGCCATCAACAGCTTCCACGGCAGGAAGACGATGGTGATCATAGCGCATCGGCTGAATACGATCGCTAAATGTGATGTGATCTACAAGGTGGAAGGGGAAAAGATTACGGAGACGACATTATCATGTTAGGAATTGAGGTACAGGAAGGTTTTGGTCTGGGAAACCAGTTGTTTTTCTATATAACGACCAGATGTATTGCGCAGGATAAAGGGTATGAGTACAGCGTATTGGACCCGGAACATTTTGCCAATAATATGCACAGTGACTGCGGGTTGTATTTCATGGATCTGGATATGGGCAGGCTCTCAAAGAAAGAGGATTATGAGAAGGTCTTCCGGGAAAAGGATACAAGGCTGTATGCGGGCAACTCCAAACACGATCTGACCCATGGCGTTTATGTCACGGATACGGACAGGGCATTGTTTGCGGTGGAGGACGGTACGCTGCTATACGGGAACCTGCAGGCGGAGGATTATTTTATCTCTCATAAGGAAGAAATCAGGAAATGGCTTGCAGTGAAACCGGAGTATGACTGTCATGAGTACAGCAGGGATAATCTGTGTGTGCTGCATCTTCGCTGCAGTGACTATATGGGATCGCCGGAACTTTTCCTGCGAAAGAAGTACTGGACCATGGGCATGAAGCAGATGCGGAAGATCAATCCTGCAATGGAATTCATGATCATCACCAATGATGTAAAAGAGGCGGGGAAACTGCTTCCGGGCATTCCTGCCTATAATTTCGATCTGGCAAAGGATTACAGTGTGTTGAAAAACGCGAAATATCTGCTGTTAGCCAATTCGTCCTTTGCTTACTTCCCGGCATTCACCAGTGATACTGTGGAGTATGTGCTGGCGCCGAAATACTGGGCGCGTCATAACGTATCTGACGGCTATTGGGCATCGGAACAGAATATCTATGAAGGCTGGCATTATATGGACAGAAAAGGCAGGGTCTTTACGGCAGAGCAGTGCCGGGAAGAGCTGGCCAAATATAAGAAGACTTCGGCGAAATATGCGTCGGTCAACAGGAGACCGGCGGGGCTCAGACTGCGGCTGATGCAGCTTAAGGGGCAGTATATCTACAAGAAAGCCTACGTCTGCAAGATCGCGCGCGGCGTGAAGCGGCGTATAGGCAGTCTTTGCCGGTAAAGGACAGGGGCAGAAGTCAACGATGTAACAGGGAAGGCGGCTGAACGATTTTGCGGCGGCGGGCGTGAGGAAGAGAAAGCGGGCGGATGATCTATGGATAAGGCAATGCGGAAGCTACGGCAATTAGAGAGCTGGATGGGAGAGCGCGTGGACAGGATCCCCATGAAGAGGATGACGGTGTGCGCAGGTGTGCTTTTGTTAGTGTCCCTGATTCCTCTGTTGTGGCTGGGCAGGTATAACGTGATGTGTGTCGATGACTATGATTACGGTGTGCGGGTACATGATGCGTGGATGGCTACGGGATCCGTAAAAGAAGCGGTTAAGGCGGCTTGGGAACAGAATATGGATAATTATCGGAACTGGCAGGGAACTTATATTTCCTGTTTCCTGATGTCGCTTTGTCCCATGAACTTTCATTATGGGGCAGCGTGGACCGTACCAATTATCATGATCGGCATGTTTGCGTCGTCCACCTTTGTATTGGGAAAGCATATCCTGCATAAATGGCTGGGTGCAGACCGGACGAGCAGCGCGTTCGTCATGTTTGCATTGCTGTTTCTGTTCTACCAGGTATTGGAAGCTCCCTTTGAGGGAATCTATTGGTATAACGGCGCAACACATTATGTGCTGATGCAGTCTGTCTGGTTCTTTTGTCTGGCAGCGGTCTCGGCAGGATTGTGGACGCAGAAGAAGTCAGTTGAAGCGCTTTGCTGCGGTATCGGGGTGGTTCTGTCGATTATTGTGGGCGGAGGAAATCTGGTAACGGCGCTGCAGGCACAGATTGTTATGGTGCTTCTGGTTCTCTATGCGGCTGTGGTTAACCGGAAGAAGCTTCTGGTGACGGTGATCCCCTTGATTACGGGCAGTGTCGGTTTCCTGTTTAATGCGCTGGCGCCGGGAAATGCGCAGCGGAGCAGTTTGGATATGGATGAGGGGTATTCTGCGGCAGCGGCAATTGCTTTGTCTTTCTATAATGCAGTTGCATTTATAATCCGCTGGACCACGCCCTTTGTGATCTTAGTCTGGCTGCTGCTTCTGCCCGTGTTGTGGAAGATCGTCAAAGCATCG
The DNA here is from genome assembly GCA_947644545.1 of uncultured Lachnospiraceae bacterium. GTDB lineage: Bacteria > Bacillota > Clostridia > Lachnospirales > Lachnospiraceae > UBA3282. The sequence goes on along the minus strand of CANRZW010000001.1, from coordinate 52,300 downwards.
GATAAGAAGTTCAGGCATCCCGTATGGGTGACGGCAGGAGCAATCTGCCTTTTGTCCGCCATGTTTACACCGACGCTGTATGCGATCGGTATGGTGGGGTTATCGAGGATAGACAACATCATTCAGATGGTATATTATTTGGGTTTGATCATGGTCACGGCTTATTGGTTGGGATATTTTGCGCATAAAAATGACATGGCAAAGATTTTTGCGGCGGAAAACGGCTCCCAGGGCCGGGCGGTAGACGCACAGCGCCTGTCAGCCGGTGAAGTCTTTGGATTGTTTCTGGAAAAGACAGGGGGCAGGATGACGGCAGTCTGTTTCCTGCTTGTCATGATGATGTGGGTCTGCACCGCTGATAAGAATACGTATACGAGTGTGTCTGCCATGCGGTCGCTTGTAAACGGGGATGCAGAGACCTTCTATCAGGAGGCGATGGAACGGCACGAGATCTATATTGATGAGGATATTGTGGATGTGGAGCTCAAACCCTATTCCGCCCGCCCGGCGCTTTTTGATTTCAATGATCTTACGGAAGAAGCCGGGAACTGGCTGAATCTGGCGGTGTCACAGTATTATCATAAGGCTTATGTGAGAATTGTAGAATAATAACGTATGTTTCATAACGATAGAAATTAATGGCTGCAAAAGAATGCAGAATATAGGATATAGGATAGTCAGGATTCTAGGGGTTGTGCAGGCCGGTATGGGTTAAGAGAGATTGTTCCGGGAGGGCGGAAGAGATGGGAGATAGACTTAAGCTGCCGAATGTAACACTGGCAGCGATGACAAGCGTAAATTTGTATGAGACGATCAAGGCGATGGAGTACAGTATGCGGCAGATCGATTTCGGTGACGTTGTGCTCATCACGCACAGAAAACCGTGGATGCTTCCAAATAGCATACGTTATTCTCATACTTCCCGGTTGGACGATATTGATAAGTTTAATTATAAGATGGTATATGAGCTGGGGGAACACATACACACGGATTATATTCTCCTCGTTCATGCAGACGGCTTTGTAGTCCACCCGGAGAGCTGGCGGGAAGAGTTTCTCGCCTATGATTATATCGGTTCTCCGTGGCCGCTTCCGGAAAATGATCACTCTTACCGGGATGCGAAAGGACAGATCTGCCGTGTGGGCAACAGCGTTTCTATCCGCAGCAGGCGGCTGCTTGATTTTCCGAAACAGGCAGGTCTTAAATGGGAGAAGAACGTGGATGGAGACTATAACGAGGACACGTTTTTATGCTGTCAGTATAAGAATGTGATCGAGGAAGCGGGAATGAAGTTCGCGCCGATCGAGGTGGCAAAGTATTTCGGACATGAGCATATGATACCGGAGATCATGGATGTGGAGGCGCCGTTTTTGTTCCATAAATGGAGGGGCAGGAATGCGCAGTATCCGAAATTTGTGAATCCGTGGAAAGTCAGGTGGCAGAAGGTAAAGGATCTGGTCAGGCCGATGTTGTTCTGGCGCAGATTCAGATAACAGGAAGCGACAGGAACAGAGAAATGATTTATGATTGTATCCCTTTTTTCAATGAACTCGATATTCTAAAGCTTAGAATGCAGATTATGGCTCCTTATGTGGACAAATTCGTGCTGGAGGAGTCTACGGTGACCTTTTCCGGGGAGCCGAAGGAGATGATCTTTGCAGATAACCGGGAGATGTTCCGGGAGTTTGAGGATAAGATCGTCTATATCGCAGTGGACAATTCGCCGCTCGACAAAGTAACGACCCATGAGAGGGACAAGTTCCAGAAGAACCAGCTGATCCGGGGTATGGCGGGCTGTAAAGCGGATGATATCGTTATTTTCAGTGATGTGGATGAGATTCCGAGGCCCGAAACTCTGCAGAAGATTCTGGCACAGTTTGATCCGACGAAGATTTATCATCTGGCGCAGCGGATGTTTTACTGCTTTCTAAATATGGAAGAGATTTCGGGCAACCTGTTGTCCATCACCGGAGAGTTCCCAGGGGTAGCGCATAAGCAGTGGCTGGGCACGAAAATATGCAGCTTTGGCAGTCTTCCCGAAGAAGGAATCGTGTATCTGCGGGAAGTGTCGCCGGAAGATCCCAGAAGCGTGCGAGTGGCGGACGGTGGCTGGCATTTCGGCTATATGGGCGGTGACCGGGACGTAGCGAAGCGGATCGGCGTCAAGGTACAGGCGGCAGCCCATCAGGAATATAATAAGTCCCGTTATTTAAATGAAGCCGTGGACAGGCTGCTGTGCGGTGAGGATATTTTTGGCAGGAACGCCCGGTTCGTGCGCGTACCCATTGACGAGAGTTATCCGGCATATCTGCGGGAGCATCAGGAAGAGTATGCGTTTCTGATCGCGCCGAAGATTGGCAGGATGGGGATCTGGTGTAAGAAGATGAAGCTGGCAGGACTGCGTTTCCTGCGCAGAGTGCATGGCGCAGCGGCGCGCCTGAAGAAAGCGACATAGGATAGGGAAAGGATGGATACGATGGTGGAATTCTATCGCAATCTTCGGAAGAGCAGATTGCCGTGGTATCTTTTTTATGCGGGACTGACCATAGAACTTTTGATCGTTGTGGTTGACAAGAGCGATTTTATCAACCCGGCCGAGGGCAGACTGTTCCAGATCACTTTTGTGTTTTTCTTTCTGAAACTGCTGCTGACAAAGTACACGGGGAAGGAATGGTGTGTGCTGCTGCTGTCAGAGCTGCTGGCCGTGGTCTCATACCGGGTGACGGGCGCTAACGATCTGATCCGTATCGTCACCTTTGTGGCGGCATGCAAGGATATTCCGCTCAGACAGATGATGAAATATGCTTTCTACGTGACGCTGGCGGGCTGTATGGTCATTGTCCTTCTGGCAGTGACCGGAGTTTACGGTGAGGTCAGCCTGACACAGACATATGGACGGCAGGGCCCGGAGACAACCGTGTATGTGGGTGTTGAGGCAGCGAAAGAAACCAGATATACGCTTGGCATGGGGCATCCCAATGCTTTGTCCTGCATGTTTCTGATGCTGGTGATCATGGGGGTGTATGTGTACTTTGCACAGATGAAATGGTATCTGTACCTGTTGTTGATGCTGATTAATGCAGGAGTGTATCGGCTTGCGGGATCCAGGACCAGTATGTTAATCACGGCGGTCTTTCTTGCCGGCGCCTGTGTGATGACTTATGTCAGATTCCTGCGTAAGAATTGGCTGGCGTATCTGTGCGGTTTGCTGGTTTTCCTGCTGTGTATCGGGTTTTCCGTCGATGCGGCGGTGTGTGCCCAGCGGGTCAGAGATGCGAGGTGGAATGCGTTCTTTCATAATAATCCGCGAGATAACGGGCATATTGTGGCGCTTGAGAAGATTGACAGTTATATCAGCGGCAGAATCGTATCTTTGACGGACAGCGAGAACAATGACGGGATGATCCATACCTGGTCGGCATTTTCCAGCCAGGGTAATATGGATCACTATTTTGATATGGGGTGGGTCAAGTTATTCTACCGCTATGGAATCGTGCCGGGTATCCTCTATCTGGCGGCGCAGCTTGTATTCCTCCGGAAACTTTATAAGCGCAGGGATGCCTGCGGTCTCGTGGTGTTTACGGTACTGGCGGTCTACACCGTGGTGGAGGCCCATTTGATCTCTGTATATATCGGAAGAAACTTTCTGCTTATGATGATGGGAGGCAGTTATGCGGTCCGGGACGGGCTCTGCCGGCAGGAGGAAGGCGAAGGCTGAATCGTTACGATGGAGGATCGTAGAAACAGTTAAAATCCAGAAAATGCGTTCAAAGATCACATCTCCGTATTCATTAAGGGTCATTCTGCTGTAGGCATCTCCACAATTTGGTTCGTTTTTTCCGGTATGTCCAGAGGGTAAGACACCTTTTGGCATAATTCGGAAAACGATCATGTGTATATTCTATGTATACAGATATCAATCTTGAAAATTCATCCAGAAAATGCTATTCTAAAGTGATATAGCATTGACTGGTTGGTTTTGGTCGTGTAATGAAAGGGCTAATACTGAACTAACGAAACTGAGATAAAAACAGTGTAGAAACGGAGTAAAATACGAAAGGAGAATCTATAAAAATGACGATTGTAGGAATTTTTATACCAGGAATGGTTAGTGTTTGGATAAAGCATAAACGGAATGCTGAATGTATATGGAATACGCCAAAAGTGTTGTTTGAATATGGAATTTATGTGTTGATAAATGTTTTTTTGACGGGCTGTATGATTACATATGCTTTGGGGATGCCGGATGTAACGTCAGATGCACTGAATAGTTTTCCATTTTTCACAAAGTACATATTGATAGCAGTCGTAATGGCAGTTTTGGTTCCATATGTAGAAGAAATAATTAAAAAGTATTTTCAAATTACACTGGTAGTGAGGACAAATGATGAAAAAAGGGAAAGTTGCCTGGAAGATAATTAGCAGTGCAGTATTGCTTTTTGTTTTTTTTGTAATGTTTATTTTAATCAGATCTGCAAACTGGTTTATGAATAATTTTCATGAAGTCGAGCTTTCTACTGCGGTATATCAACTCTTTAGTCCGTTAAAAGGAACAGAGACAGGGGTATTGGATGATTATATTAATCAGTGCTTTTATCCATCAGCTGCCTTTTCGGTGATAGGGATTATAATTTATATACTTTGTGATATGATAGCCGGAAATCTTGGTTTAGAAGTAAATCTTCGAATTATTGCGAAAGATTTTCGCTTCAAAATAGGTGCCGGCAGATGGATGAAGGCAGTGAAGATTATTGCATTATGGACCGTAGTTGTGATCATGCTCGTAATGGTGGTGGATAGGTCAGTTGCAGTAGGTCTTCCTGCCTATGTAGAGAGTATATCAGTAGTATCCAGGATTTTCGAGGATGAGTATGTGGATCCAGATACTGTTTCGATTACGTTTCCCGATCAAAAAAGGAATTTGATTGTTATTTATTTGGAGTCTATGGAGACGACTTATGCTTCTGAGAGTGTTGGAGGTGGAAAACAGTATAATTATATTACTGAATTGACTGAACTGGCGGAAGAAAATGTGTTTTTTTCTGATGATGACGATTTGGGCGGGGCAGGAAGGGCCAGCGGATCAGGCTGGACAATGGGAGGATTATTTGCAAGTGCAACAGGAGTGCCATATAAACTGCCGGTTGATGGAAACAGTGCTGGTGACTATATAAGCATTGTACCTGGATTAAAAGGTCTCGGGGATGTATTAGAGGAAAATGGATACAGGAATTATTTTATGTGTGGATCCGAGGCGGTTTTTGGCGGTCGTAAAGATTTTTATGAGCAACATGGAAATTACAGTATTATGGATTATAATACTGCAAAGAGGGATAATATTATCCCTGAGGATTATCATGTATATTGGGGAATGGAGGATGAGAAGCTCTATGAATATGCAAGACAGGAGCTGCCCGATATTGCACAATATGAGGAACCATTTTGCTTTATGATGCTGACTGTTGATACACACCCGGGAGACGGTTATATATGCTCCCTGTGCAAGGATGATTATCCGAAGCAATACGAGAATGTGTTGGCCTGCGCCAGCAGACAGGCGGATCAGTTTGTTTCATGGGTCAAAGAGCAGGAATGGTATGAGAATACTACGATTATACTAATGGGCGATCATTTGTCTATGAAGGCTGACTTCTGGGATGATATTAACGATTATCAACGGAAGATTTATAATTGCTTTCTTAATCTTCCCCAAGGGGTAATGTGTGAATATACCAGAAACCGAGATTTTACTGTTATGGATATGTTTCCCACGATTTTGGCAGCAATTGGAGCAGATATAGAAGGTGAGAGACTGGCTTTGGGGGTAAATTTATTTTCGGATCAAAAGACGCTGCCGGAGATAATGGGGAGTAAGGAATTTAACAGAGAGTTGGATTTATATTCGAATTACTATTACAAGAATTTTATAATAGGGGAAAATAAGTAAGAGGTACATGACAGTTGGAGGTGATCATGAACTCGTGTTTTAAGGTTAAGGATAAGATCTGGATTGTATTCGCAGGGATATCGACATTTATTCTTACAGGAGCAGTTTGGATTCAAAAGACCTATGGTACATTGATTTTTGCGATGGTAAATGAATCGTTTAGAGGCGGTTTGAAAAACAAAAAATCTCTGTTTGCTAAAGAGGTTCTCCTGCCAACGCTTATCGTATTTTTTATTTTATTCTTTGTTAATAAAGTATTGAAAAAAACCATTCAGTACAGAATGATGTATGTTATGGGTGGAGCGCTTGTAATATCTGTATGGATTGCATTTGCTGTATTGGATGCAGGGTCTTATTTGAATCGTGAACATAGAATGAGCCGGGAACAGTGGTATGATACTGATTATTTGGTAGTGCATGCATTAGGAAGTATTGATAATGTTCATTATACGAATTCCAGAGAGGCGCTGGAGAATAGTTATCAAAATGGAAACAGGTTATTTGAATGTGATATGATTATGACCGCAGATGCAAAACTGGCGGCATGCCATGATTGGGAGTTTTGGAGAGCACATACATCCCTTGAGATGTCAGGGGAAGAAGACTATATTCCGACTTTGGATACCTTTTTTGGGTGTAAGTTAATGGGGAAGTATACGCCTTTATCAGTGGAAGATATAATGGTATTTCTTAAGGAACATCCTGAGGTATATATTATTACGGATACAAAATATGTCGAACCTGATGAGGTCATCACACAGTTCAAAGAATTAGTGAGTATAGCCGAGAAGATTGATTGCAGGCAGGTTTTGGATCGCTTTGTGGTGCAGATATATCACGCATATATGCATGATATAATTGAAGAAATTTATGAATTTCCCAATTATATATTTACATTATACTGTGAAGGATATGATGGAGGAGCAGATAAAATGAAGGAATATGCGGAGTTTTGTATGCTTCATAATATTGATGTAATCACAATGCATGAGCGATTTTATCGCGATGAACTTCTGGATATCTGCAGTCAGTATGGAATCCGTTTGTTTATTCATACTGTGAATGATCAGAATAAAATAGAATTGTTACGGAGTAAGGGTGTCGGTGTGTATACTGATAATGTATTACGCTGATCTTTAAGTAAGTGAAAGTAGAGATTAACTGTTTATGAACCGTAAAAAGAAGATCATAGAAAGCTATTGTCTGTTATTTACAGACTTACTCAGTATTACGCTGGCATATGGCAGCGCTATTTTGCTGCGCTATCAGAAGTTCAGACGGGTCATGGAGCCGGAGCTGCATTTCATGGGTTTTATCTGTTTCCTGCTCTTTTGCACGATATACAGCTTCATGCTGGACTGGAACAGAGAATTTCTGCTTCGCGGAATTTTCGTGGAGTTTGTGGCAGTGTTGAAGTTTAATATTTTCATGATCCTCTCGCTGCAGTGTTTTCTGTTCGTCATACAGCGCAGTTACGATTTTTCCAGACTGGTCATGGGATATTTCTTTGTCTTTGATATCATGATCGTCTGGCTGATCCGTCTTGCGATGAAAAGACTCCTGCGGGCCTACTTTACGTCACAGTCCAATGTGGTGAAGATCATGGTTATTGCGAAGGAGTCGGTACTTGAGAAGACGGTTGCACAGCTGAAACAGCATATGGATATCGATTACGAGATCGTGGCGCTGGCCTGCGTGGATGCGGACAGGAAGGGGACGGTCGTCGACGGCATCGAGGTAACGATGGATGGCCGGGATGTGCTGGAGGCGGCAAGGCAGATGCCCCTGGATGAAGTGTTTATCAATCTGCCGGATGAGGACAAGCGGTATGTGAAGCATATCATCTATGATCTGGAGTCCATGGGAATTGCCTGTCACTATAATATAGATGTGATTGAGGGACCGCAGAAGGAGATCAGAGTCGGAAGCTTTGCCGGATACACGGTCGTGACGTATTCGATCAATCACATTGACTATCGGAGAATGGCCTTGAAGAGGCTGATCGATATTGCGGGCGGGCTCGTGGGCCTGATAATCACGGCAGTCATGATGCCCTTTGTTGCATTGGCGATTCGGATTGATTCACCGGGGCCGATCCTTTTTGCACAGACCAGGATCGGTAAGAACGGCCGAAGATTTAAGATCTACAAGTTTCGTTCCATGTATGTGGATGCGGAGGCGCGGAAGAAGGAACTGGAGGCGCGCAATGAGATCCAGGGCCTGATGTTTAAGATGGAGAATGACCCGCGGATTACAAGAGTGGGGAAATTTATTCGCAAGACAAGCATCGATGAGCTGCCGCAGTTCTTTAATATTGTCAAGGGAGATATGAGCCTTGTGGGGACCAGGCCGCCTACGGAGGATGAGTTTGAGCAGTACAGTTCCCATTACAGGCGGCGGATCAGCATGACGCCGGGGCTTACCGGTCTGTGGCAGATCAGCGGCCGCAGTGAGATCGTTAATTTTGATGAGGTGGTGAGACTGGATCTGGAATATATCGATAACTGGACGATCGGATTGGATATCAAGATCCTTTTTCAGACCATATGGGTGGTGCTGACCGGGAAAGGGTCGAAATAATGAGGAAGAACAGGCATAAGGTGCTGATGATCGGGCCGGCCAGAAGCGTGCACGGCGGGATTTCGGGCGTGGTCAATAATTATTATGAAGCGGGTCTGGACAGGCTGATCGATCTGTATTATATCGGCACGATGGTAGAAGGATCGAAGGGCCGGAAACTGCTTTGTGCGCTCAGGGCATATTGTCAGTTTCTCATGAAGCTGCCGGGCTTTACGATCGTGCATGTCAATATGGCTTCGGATTCCAGCTACTACCGGAAGTCCGTTTTTATCAGGACGGCATCGGTCTTTCGTAAGAAAGTGGTGATTCATCAGCATGGAGGAAACTTTCCGGAATTCTACAACAAGGATTTAAGCGACAGGGGAAGAGGGCGTGTCAGGCGGATTCTTTCCAGCGGAGATGCCTTTCTGGTGCTTGCCGTGGCGTGGAAGGATTTCTTTGGCACATTGATCGGCCGGGATAGGATCACGGTACTGCCGGATGCGATCCGGATTCCGGCACGGGAGGAGAAGCGGTACGGGGTTCATAAGATCCTGTTTCTGGGGAGGCTTTGCCGGGCGAAGGGGATCGGAGAACTGCTTGCGGTCATGCCGAGGCTGCAGAAGCGCTGGCCGGATGTACGGCTGTATCTTGCCGGGATATGGGAAGATGAGAAGCTGCAGGAGCAGGCGGCCGGGATGCCGTCGTGCGTGACGGATCTTGGCTGGATCAGCGGAGCCGAAAAGCACAAGTATCTGCAGGAATGCGATATCTTTGTGATGCCTTCTTATTTTGAAGGACAGTCGGTCTCTATCCTGGAGGCGATGGCATGTTCCTGCGGGATTGTGGCTTCGGACACAGGAGGCATTCCGGATATGATCCTTGAGGGGGAGACCGGTCTTTTGACGCCGCCCGGGGACGCGGACGCGTTGGAAGAGGGACTGGCAAGACTTCTGGCAGAACCGGCGCTTTGCCGGAGATTGGGAGAAAATGCCCGCAGGAAAGTGGAGGCGGAATTTTCGATGGAGAATAATATCAAGCAGCTTATGGAGATATATGACACGGTTGACCACAGGGAGTTTCCTCATGACAAGAACTGAACCGCTGATCAGTGTGATCGTTCCGGTCCATAACGGACAGGATTATCTGGAAAACTGTATAAAGAGCATCGAGGAACAGACTTATCCAAGGCTGGAGATTATCATCGTCAATGACGGCTCCACGGACCGGACAGGCAGTATATGTGATAAGCTGCAGAAGAAGCATGACAATGTCCGGGTGCTGACCATGCCGGACGAAGGGGTTTCCGAGGCCAGAAACAGAGGACTCGATGAGGCGGCGGGGGAACTGATCACATTTGTGGATGCAGATGACAGGCTGTGTCCGGAGACGTTACAGATCCTGTATACGTGTATGGAGAGGACCGGAAGCGATGTAGCCGGATGCAGTTTCTTCTGTTGGAGCAGTGAAGCGCAGTGGCAGCAGGCCATGGCCGACAGAGCACAGGAGGACGGGGCCAAAGGACAGCAGGAAGCGGATCAGGCGGAAGTCTATACTGCGGACAGATATCTGCGGGAGGCCGTTCTTTGCGGCAACAGCCGTTGCTGGAGTAAGCTTTACCGAAGGCAGATCGCAGCGCAGGCGCGGTTCCTAAAGGGGCTCAGTATCGGGGAAGATATCCTGTTTCTTGTGAGGATGCTGCCTTTTACAGACCGGATCGTGGAGACGAAGTATCAGGGGTACGGCTATTTCCAGAATCCGTCGGGAGCCATGAAGCGGCAGTTTACACCGTCCTATATGGATCAGGTGACTTGTTGGCAGCTTGTACGGCAGGAAATCCGGCGCAGCGGCCCGGATCTGGACGCGCAGGTGACGGCGCTTTATATTATGGGAATCATGCTGACGGCAGGGAAGATCGCCATGCTTGGGTCGACGGACAGACGTAAGAACAGACAGTATGTGAAGGAGTGCCATGACAGGCTGCAGGAAGCGCTGCAGGTACCAGGAGCCTATGAGAGACTGACGACGGGATACCGGATCAAGGCAAGGGTATTCAGGGCCTGGCCGGTCCTCTATCTGTTTCTGTATCATCTGCAGAAAAGTATGGGCTCAGGACGGCAATAGGAGAGAGCATATGGTAATCGTGAAAGTGATGGGCGGCCTGGGAAACCAGCTGCAGCAGTACGCACTGTATCGGAAACTGGAGCAGATCGGGAAGGATGTCAGGCTGGACACTTCCTGGTTTTATAATAAGACCTTACAGGCCAATATCCCGGCAGGAAGAAAGCTGGAGCTGGCTTATCTGGACCTCCCCCCTTGTAAGACTGCTTCTGAGGAAGAAATCCGTTCGGTTCTCGGAAGGCTTTGGGAAGAGAAAGAGTCGGTCACCGATAAGCTTAAGAGGAAACTGAAGCCTGCCTGCGCCCCCTTTTTTGAAGAGTATGATATGTACCATGAGCAGGTTCTTGCCATGGATAACAAGTATCTGGTGGGATACTGGGCGTGTGAAAAGTATTATGCGGATATTCTGCCGATGATGCGGGAAGATATTTCGTTCCCGCACAGTGCGGACGACAGACTGCAGCGTAAAAATGACGAATTGATCCGGGAGATGGAAGAGACGCCATCCGTGAGCCTGCATCTTCGCCGGGGAGATTATCTGGATGAGATCAATCTGGCGCTTTTTGGCGGGATCTGTACGGAGGAGTATTATAAAGAGGCCATCGCGCTTATGAAAGAAAGGGTGCCGGAAGCAAAATTTTATCTTTTTTCGGATGACACGGCTTATGCGCAGGAACACTATCAGGGAGAGGAATATCAGGTCGTGGACTGGAATCAGCGGGAGAACAGCTTCTACGATATGATGTTGATGAGCCATTGCAGGCATAATATCTGTGCGAATAGCACGTTCAGCTTCTGGGGAGCCAGACTGAACCGGCATGAGGGCAGGATCATGGTCAGGCCATCCATCCATAAGAATACACAGGTATGCGTACCGGAACGGATGAAAGAGCTGTGGAGCGGGTGGACGTTAGTCACGCCGGCGGGAGAAGTATTATGAACAGGCCTGTCTGTTCTGCGGTCAACAGAATCTGAAATTCTGCCCGCATCCTCAGCGCAAAGCGCTTAGGAATAGAGGTAAATATGAAGAGAATACAATATAAGATCAGCGTGATCGTGCCGGTCTATAACAAAAAAGAATATGTGGCGCAGTGTATCGACAGCATCCTGTCACAAAGCTACAGGAATCTGGAGCTATTGTTGATTGACGACGGATCGACGGACGGAAGCAGTGCGGTCTGCGACAAGTATGCGGACGGGGAGCGGGTCAGGGTCTTCCACCAGAAGAACGGCGGTCCCACGGCGGCAGTGATGACAGGCCTGCAGGAAGCCTGCGGGGACTACTATATGTTCATCGACAGTGACGATTATGTCAGTAAGGACATGCTGGAAAAGATGACGGCCTGTCTGTCGGGCAGGAAGGGAGAGATCGTCTGCTGCAACCATGTGCTCGAGAAGCAGAAAGAGACGGTGCCCGTCATCATGCCGCTGGCGCCGGGGGTGTACGAGGGTGCGAAACTGCAGGAGGAAGTCAAGGACAGGCTGCTTGGCAGGGAAGACAGGATCATACCGATGTCGCGCTGCATGAAGCTCTGTGAGAGATCCGTATTTGAGGGGAATGAGAAATACTATGATACGAGACTGCGTATGGGGGACGACTTCAATCTGATCTATCCGGCGCTGCTATCCGCCAGCCGGATCGTGGTCATGGAGCAGGCATTGTTCTACCATTACCGGTACGTGGAAGATTCCATCGTGCATGCCTATGATCCGGACAATGCGAAGAGTGTCGAGCGGTGGTACGCGGCAGTGCGCCGGATCGTTCAGGACAAGGCGGTGCCGGACGGCCTAAAGAAGCTTGACAGGGAATACTGCTACATGATGCTGTATGTGATGAAGAATGAACTGCGCAATCCCGGGCAGAATTACAGACAGAAGATTCAGGAAATTTTCATGGATCCGGCAGTGCGGGAGAGGATCATGAACACGCCTGTCGCTGTGACGAGTCGTGCGAGTGCACTGTTGTATCTGGGGATGCAGTATCCGAACGGGGTATTGCTGGCAATCTTAAGAACCATTATCAGGAAATATGACAGCCGAAGCAAGAGGAAAGCGCCGGTGTCTGCCGGGTAGGCGGCAGGCGTGAGGCAGGCCGGCTGTGAAGAGAGTATTGAAAGGATGTGACTGCATAGGATGAATGACCGGATCGTGTTATATTTGCATGGCGGCAGCGGGAACCATGGCTGCGAGGCGATCATTAACAGTACCTGTCATATGATAGAGGATCTTCCGAAGCTGTTAGTGACTAACAGTGAGAAGGAGGACAGGTTCTATTCGTTAGAACCTCTGTGTGATATTCTGCAGGAGAGGAAGATCGCGGAGCATTTCTTTGCGCATGTCTGGTATTATGCATGGCGGGCGCTGTTCCATGATCCGGAATCTTTTATGCGGTACCGGTTTCGTGCGGTTCTGGGCAAAAACCGTGCACCGCTCTACATTTCCACAGGCGGCGATATGTATTGTTATGAGATCTCGAAAAAGGAGGCCATCGTCGCCAACAGTACCTTTGTGCGGGCAGGCGCGAAGACGATATTGTGGGGATGTTCCCTGGAGCCGGAACTGCTTAAAGATCCGGCAGTGGTGGAAGATATGAGGCGGTATGCCCTGATTACGCCCCGGGAGTCTATCACCACAAAGGCTTTGCACGAAGCGGGGATCGTGGATAACGTAAGATTGTTTCCGGATCCGGCATTTGCGCTGGAGGCGGAGGAGATCAAGCTGCCGGAGCGGTTTGCCGTGGGCAGGACGATCGGGATCAATGTCAGCCCGATGATCGTGCGGCATGAAAAGTCGACGGGGATCACGCTGGCCAATTACCGCAGGCTGATCGACCATATCCTGCAGACGACGGATAACTGCGTGGCGCTGATCCCGCATGTGATGTGGAATTACAACGATGACAGGCTGACGCTGCAGGAGCTTTACCGGGGATTTGAGGCGGAGGAAAGAGTGATGATCTTTCCGGATATGTCCTGTCGGAAACTGAAATACATTATCTCGCAGTGCAGGGCGTTCATAGGCGCCAGGACACATGCGACGATCGCCGCTTATTCCAGCCGTGTGCCCACGCTTGTGGTCGGCTATTCCGTGAAGGCACGGGGCATTGCGAGAGACCTGTTTGGCACGGAAGAGAACTATGTCCTTCCGGTGCAGGCGCTGGAGAGCCCGGATGAACTGATCGGCGCTTACGATTGGATGATGGAGCGGGAAGGGGAGATCCGGGAGAGGCTTAAGAGCATGATGCCGGAGTACTGCGCACGGGCAGGGGAAGCCGGCAGGGAGATCCGCAGGATCTGGAACGAGTGCCATGAATAAGTACGAAGCGTCTGCGTCGAGGACGCCATAATGCATAAAGAGGCAGAAAGGCAGCCGAATGGGGAGAGTCAGACAGGCCGGAAAGAATATTTTCTTCGGTTATATCAGTAATTTTATCATTTTGTTTATGGGATTTCTGCAGAGACACGTCTTTATCATGGTGCTCGGCAGAACACTGCTTGGCGTGAACGGCCTGTATACGGATATTCTGAGTATGCTTTCCCTGGCGGAGCTGGGGATCGGCAGTGCGCTCAACTACAGCCTGTATAAGCCGGTGGCCGAGGGAAATCTGGAAAAGATCAAATCCTATATGCGGCTCTACAGGAAAGCTTATCTGACGATTGCAGGGGTGATCACGGTGATCGGGCTTGCGATCACGCCCTTTTTGCCCTATCTGCTGAAAGAGAGAGGCGGCATATCGGTCAGGCAGCTGACGGTTTATTATCTGATCTTTCTTTTTAACACGGTCAGCACCTACTTTGTCGCCTATAAATACAGTCTGGCGAATGCCCAGCAGCGCAACTATATCCAGACGAATATTGCGACGATAACGAAGATTGTCACTGTTTTTGCGCAGATTATCATCCTGTTCCTGACCAAAAACTTTCTGCTGTATCTGCTCACGCAGGCGGCGGTGGAGCTCGTGCAGAAGATCTTCGTCAGCCTTTATTTTAACAGGCTCTATCCTTATCTGCAGGATAAAAAGGCAGCAAAGCTGAGTAAGGAAGAGACGGATGTTGTCGTAACGAAGACGAAGGCGCTGATGTTCCATAAGATCGGTGATGTGGCGCGCCTGTCAACGGACAGCGTGATCATCACTTATTTCATGAATGTGGACTGGGTAGGGATCGTAGGAAACTACACAATGATCATCACTTACGCCGTTAATTTCATCAGTGTGATCTTTAATTCCGTGATCTCGGGATTCGGCAATCTTGTGGCGACGGAAGCAAAGGAAAAACAGTATGCGATGTTTAGGGTGTACCGTTTCTTTGCCTGCTGGCTGTACGGATTTGCGGCAGTGGGGTTCTGGCTGCTTCTGACGCCGCTTGTCACGGGAATCTGGCTGGATGAGAGCTGGAAACTGGGACAGACGGTGCTGACATTGATCCTGGTCGATCTGTATTTTAAAGGAGGACGGACCGTGCTTGTCAACTTCAAGATCGCGGCCGGGGTGTTCGAGCAGGACAAGTATCTCTCCCTGCTCCAGGGCGGCGTGAATCTGGTGTTGTCGATCATCGGAATCAGGTATATCGGTCTTGCAGGCGTCTATGTGGGTACGGTAGTCTCCGGCGTGATGGCGAACGTGATTCAGCCGGTGATTATATACAGAGATTGTTTCGGGAAAAATGTCTGGAACTATTTCAGAGATTCCGTAAAATATATGGTGGTGATCGTGGGCGTTGTCCTGGTCATGATCCCGCTGAAACAGTTTGTGATGGCGCAGGTGAGCCTCGTGACCTTCATCCTGATGGCAGTGGTCATCACGGTATTTTATAACGCAGCATTCGTCCTGGTATTCAGAAAGACGGACGAATTCGGATATTTGTGGACATTGGTGAAGGGTAAACGGAAGAGATAAGGGGTAAGGATGGATAAGACAGTATTGATAGAAGAGGCCTGCCGGGAGCTTCTGACCTATGGCGTTCGGGACGGGAAAGAGAAGCTTAAGGTTCTGGTGAAAAGGTATCTGATGAGGCGGAGGACGGCGCCGGAGGATATGGTGTTCTGGCCGACCGGACTTCTGTCAGCAGGGCTATGGCAGTGCAGGCAGGAGATGAAAGAGAAAGACGGCGGGGAGCCGGAGTCCGTTCGTATTTCGGTGTCCATGATCGAGCTGGTGCTTGACGCTTATTTCGACAGATGGTTCCGGAAAGGGTGCCCGGTCACCTGCATGGATGATCTTCTGTCGGGAGAGACGTTTCTGGAGATTTATGAAGCGTATCGGGAGAGGCCGCAGGAGACACAGGATAAAGGAAGTGTCGATGTACGAAATGCTGAGCAATATCGACAGGCAATCGAGAAGCTGGCGGCTTATGCACTGTGTTATCCCACCGATGAGACGGGCAGTTTCCCATACCGCGCGCAGTGGTCTATGGGGGATATCTTTGTGGATTCGATCGGTCTGACTTGTCCGTTTCTGTACCGGTATGGGGTATTATATGACAGACAGGAGACGATGGAACTGGCGGTAAAGCAGATCGCTAATTTCCTGTCTTATGGTATGGATGTGGCTACAGGGCTTCCCTATCATGGATATTCTATAGAGGATGACTGTAAATACGGCATCATTGGCTGGGGCAGGGCTGTCGGCTGGCTGCTGCGCGGCATGAGCGGGTGCATCACGACGGAATACGGAGCCGGTCGACTCGCAGAACCTTACAGGAAACTGATCGATACCGCGCTCGGATTTCAGCGGCGGGACGGGTATTTTTCCTGGCAGCTGCAGGCCATGGAAGGGCCGGCGGACACTTCCGCTACCGGCATGATCTGTGCATCGCTGAAACGGGGGATAGAACTTGGCGTTTTGACGGGGGAGCAGTATGAGGAGGCCGTAGAGGCAGGCAGGACGGCGATCGAAAAGTCGGTCAGAGACGGCAGAGTATATCACTGCTCAGCGGAATGTGACGGATTCGGGCAGTATCCGCAGCGCTACGGGGCATATCCGTGGGCGCTCGGGCCGGCATTGATGCTGTAATATTAAGCAGGAGGCACGATAGTACAGATGAACAGAACAATGATCAAAACCGCATCGGAGAGCAGCATGGCAGTGACGTGGGCAGAGGCATGTTATCTGGCCTTCTTTATCCTGCTGTCCGTGACCAAGGGGTTGGGGTTGTACGAGGGACAGAAGTTATTTGAACTGCTGGTGCTGCCGGCGCTTCTCTTTGGCTTCGTCAAGCTGGTGATCACGCCTTATACGAGAAAGCAGTGGGTCATGGTGACGGCGCTTTTTCTGCTGACATGCATTGTGTATTACAATTCCCATGAGAGAGGAGTCCTTTTTCTTGCGTTTACGGTGCTTGGCATGAAAAAGATCTCCGTGAAAAAGATTTTTCACATAGGGCTGTGGGTCTGGTCTGTCTGTGCGGTGTTTCTTAGCATCTTCTCGTTCTTTTGCATCGAGCATACGGTGTACCGGGTACATGCCAAGCTGGGACTGGGGCATATTTTCCGCTGGAGCCTGGGGTTCAGTCATCCCAATATTCTGCATATCACATATCTGGCGCTTTGCGCTTTTATTCTCTATGCGCTGGGGGAACGCTATCAATTCAGGCATTTCTGCATTCTTATGGCGGGTAATCTGCTTGTATTCTTCTATTCCGTCAGCTATACAGGGTTCGGGATTGTGGCGGTGCTATTAGCAGGCGGATTGTATGTGCGGATCCGGCCAAGATTTTGTCTTGTGGAAAAACTGATGGCGAATCTTGTTCTGCCTGTCTGCCTGGTCTTGTCCTTTGTCCTGCCGTTTTATCTTTTTGACAATAAATATGCATATTATGTGCAGAAATTAAACTTTATATTGAACACAAGAATCTGGCTCGCGGAACAGTTCCTGCGGTCAGAGTACCGGAGCCTGTTTGGCGCGGATATCTCGCAGGTGGTGAAGTCATCCATGACGATGGACAATTCCTATGTGTGGGGCTATATCAATTACGGGCTGATCTTCTTTGCGATCCTTATGCTTGGATATTTTGCGCTGCTGTTCTATGATACGCATAAACAGAGGACACTGGAGCTGGTGATCCTGATCTGTTTTCTGGGGGCGGGGTGGACGGAACCGCTGCTGTTCAATACATCCTTCAAAAACGTTACGTTGGTATTTCTGGGAAGCCTGCTTTTCCTGCAAAAGGAAGGAGAGAAAGAGTACTGCCTGCTTTCCCGGGGGCAAAAGGAGATCCGGATTCCGTTTGCCGGGCTGCCTGAGAGCTGGTTTAGGGCGGCCGGGGATGCCTGGAAGGGCAGCAGACGTCGGATTCTGTGTATGACGGCGGCAGGCGTGGTTGTGGGAGCCTTATTGTGCGGCATCTTCTACAGGATACCGGAAGGATATGTGGTACAGCGTTTCTATACGGACGGACAGGAGGAGACTTCTGTCTATCTGGAAAGCCGGGAGGATCCGGCATATGCAGGGTGGAAAGTCATGAATTACAGGGATGCACAGACACCGATGCAGCTTGTAGCAGGCAAGGCGGTCAAGCTGGAGACTGCCAGATATTATGTGGGAAGCGTCCTGATCGGGGGACTTGGCGGCTGGGCCGCGGGAGTCCTGTATTGTATTCTGACAGGGAATAAGAAGCGGCGGCTGACAGATTCACTGACTTAAGAAGGAGGCAGGGTGATGAGCAAAGAAGAACTGCGGTATTGCAGGATCTTAAAGACAAATATCAATGTAACGGATATGGATAAGACGATTTCCTATATCACGCGTAATCTGCAGGAACTGAAGGGGAATTATATCTGTGTATCCAATGTGCATACGACCGTGATGGCATTCCGGGACAAGGAATACCGCAGGGTACAGAACAGCGCGGCCATGGCGCTGCCGGACGGACAGCCTCTCTCCATCGTCAGCCGCAGAAGAGGTTATACACAGGCGGGGCGGGTACCGGGGCCGGATCTGATGCCGGCGATTCTGGAACTGTCCCAGGAAAAAGGGTATACACATTACTTCTACGGCAGTACGGACCATACCCTGGAACAGCTTAAGAAGACGCTGCTCGCCAGATATCCGAAGCTTAGGATTGCGGGCATGTATGCGCCGCCGTTTCGGAAACTAACGCCGGCGGAGGATGAGGAGGATATCCGTCGGATCAATGACAGCGGGGCGGATTTCGTCTGGGTGGCGTTGGGTGCGCCCAAACAGGAGATCTGGATGTATGAACACCGAAGAAAGATAAACGGGCTGATGATCGGCGTGGGGGCTGCATTTGATTTTATAGCAGGTACCGTCAAGCGCGCTCCCATGTGGATGCAGAGTCTGTGTCTGGAGTGGATCTTCCGTATCATGCAGAATCCCGGCCGGCTGCTGCCGCGCTATCTGAATACGAATTTTGCGTTCCTGTATAATGTATGCAGAGAATCGAGACAGTTAAAGAAAGGACAGGTTGGGGGCAAAAACGCAGCTGCTGCCCAAAGGACAGACGCAAAAGCAGGGAAAAGAGGACGCACAGGTCTGCGGATTGCCATGATCGGCCACAAGCGGATTCCTTCCAGGGAGGGCGGCATTGAGATCGTGGTGGAAGAACTGGCCGTGCGCCTGGCAGCTTTGGGACATCGTGTGGATGCCTATAATCGTTACGGCCATCACGTGTCGGGCAAGAAATATGATGAGGAATATGGCTGGAAGGGCAGGAAGTTCTATCAGGGCGTCCGGGTCTATATTATCCCTACGTTTCACAGGAGCAGCTTAAATGCGATCGTATACAGTTTCCTGGCTACGCTCAGGGCGCTGTTTGGCAGATATGATGTATTGCATTATCATGCGGAAGGTCCCTGTGCCATGTTGTGGATTCCAAGGCTTTTTCATAAGAGGATCGTGGTCACAGTCCACGGTCTGGACTGGCAGCGTGCCAAATGGGGCAATCTGGCGTCCTTTGTCATTAAATTCGGGGAAAAGATGGCCGCGAAGTACGCCGACGAGATCATCGTGCTGTCCCGGAATGTGCAGCAGTATTTTATGGACACTTATGGACGAAAGACCATTTATATTCCCAACGGCATTACCAGGCCCGGGCAGAGAGAAGCGCAGATGATCGTGGAGAAGTATGGGCTTAAGAAGGACGGGTATTTCCTGTCCCTGGGACGGATCGTGCCGGAAAAGGGCGTCCATTATCTGATCGAGGCATTTTCCGGGTTGAATACGGATAAGAAACTGGTGATCGCCGGGGGAAACAGCCAGGCGGTAGAGTATATGGAGCAGGTTCACCGGATGGCAGCGCAGGATGAGCGGATTATTATGACGGATTTTGTGCAGGGGCAGCTGCTGGAGGAGCTGTATTCCAATGCCTATGCATTTCTGCTGCCGAGCGATGTGGAGGGCATGGCGTTAACCCTGCTGGAAGCGATGAGCTACGGGGACTGCTGTCTGGTCAGTGATATCTGTGAGAACACGGAAGTAGTGGAAGATCGGGCGTTTGTTTTCAGACATGGCGATGTGAAGGATCTGCGTGATAAGCTTACGTATATGCTGGAGCATCCGGAGGCCGTGAAGGCATATGCGGACGGGAGCGCAGACTTTATCTGTGGAAAATACAACTGGGATGAAGTCGTAGAGGAAACGGTAAGAGTGTATCGGGAGTGTTGTGGGCGTTATGAAAATATTGATGGTAAATAAATTCCTTCATCCAAACGGTGGTTCGGAGACTTATATATTCAAATTGGGGGAACAATTACAGAAGAAGGGGCATGAAGTGCAGTACTTCGGCATGGAGCATGAAGGAAGGATCGTGGGAAATCGTCTGGAATGCTATACTGCCGATATGGATTTCCACGCGGGCGGAATCGGGAAACTGCTCTATCCCCTGCGCATCGTCTATTCCGGTGAGGCCAGGAGAAAGATGCGCCGGGTACTGGAAGATTTCAGGCCGGATGTGGTTCACCTGAACAATATTAATTTCCAGTTGACGCCTTCTGTAATCTATGCCGTGCGCGCTTTTGAGAGAAAGTGCGGCAAGCATGTCAGGATCGTCTATACGGCCCATGATTATCAGTGGGTGTGCCCGAATCATATGATGAGGATCCCGGCTACCGGGGCGATCTGCTTTGCCTGCCGGGGCGGTGATTTCAAACAGTGCAGTAAGAACCGGTGTATCCATGGTTCGCTGGTAAAGAGTATACTGGGGACGGTGGAGGCAAAATATTATGCGCTGCGCAAGGCTTATGGAATGGTAGATGTGATTATCTGCCCCAGTGAGTTTATGAAAAGGCAGCTGGATACGGATCCGCTGCTTGCCGATAAGACCGTGATGATGCACAATTTTATCGATGCAAAGCAGGAAGATAAGCGTAAGCATGATCAGCGCGGCAGGAAGGCCGGCCGCAGGAAGGATGCTGCTGCCAATGGCAGGAAGATGCCGCAGGATAAAGAGACAGGGCAGGCCGATTATGTGCTGTATTTTGGCCGCTATGCGCAGGAAAAGGGGACGGAGACGCTGCTAAAGGCCTGTCAGGAACTGCCGGAGATTCCCTTTATCTTCGCCGGAACGGGCCCGCTGGAAGATAAAGTGGATCAGGCCGGTAACGTAGAGAACCGCGGTTTTGTGACGGGAGAGGCGCTGCAACAACTGATCATGGGGGCCAGATTCAGCGTATACCCTTCCGAATGGTATGAGAACTGTCCTTTTTCCGTGATGGAATCGCAGATGTACGGTACGCCGGTACTGGCTTCCGACCTGGGCGGTGCGCCGGAGCTGGTGCAGCCCGGTAAGACCGGAGATTTGTTCCGCGGAGGCGATCTGCAGGATCTGACAGAACATATCAGGGCGATGTGGGAGGATGAAGAGCTGTGCCGGGAATACAGCCAAAACTGCAGATATATAAATTTTGACACAGTGGAGGAATATTGTGCTAAAATAGTAAAGAATGTATACCGGGGTCGTTGAGGGGATGCGAAGAAGATTTGAATTGAAAGATTGAGATAGATGGGAGAGATACCATGGCAAGAAGAACTTTATATGGTACGGTCATTGTAACTTATAGATGTAATGCCCGTTGTAATATGTGTGACTGCTTCAGGGATCCTACCAGGCCGGAGGAGGAGATCACGCTGGAGGATATCAGGAAGCTGCCGGAGATGGCATTTACCAACATTACCGGCGGGGAACCTTTTATCAGGCAGGATATGCCGGAGATTGTCAGAGAATTATACAAGAAATCCGACAGAATTGTCATATCTACCAACGGTTATTTTACCGACCGGATTATCGCCTTATGTAAGGAATTTCCGAAGGTGGGCATCCGTATCAGTATTGAAGGGTTACAGGCCACTAACGATGCGATCAGAGGGATTCCGGACGGGTTCAACAGAGGCTATAAGACTTTGAAAACGTTGGTAGAGATGAAGCACCCGGATGTGGGATTCGGCATGACGGTACAGGATATGAACTGTGAGGATCTGGTGCCGCTTTATAATATTGCCAATGATATGGGGATGGAGTTTGCCACGGCAACTCTGCATAACTCTTTCTATTTCAGGAAGACTGATAATAAGATCGATGATAAATATAAGGTAGCACAGAATTTCGAGAAGCTGATCAACGAGTTGTTAAGGAGCAAGTCGCCAAAGAAATGGTTCCGGGCTTATTTCAATCACGGCCTGATCAACTACATCTACGGCAATAAGCGGCTGCTGCCCTGTGATATGTCCAAGAATGCTTTCTTCATAGATCCCTTCTGTGATGTGATTCCCTGTAACGGCATGGAGAAGAAGGCGGTCATGGGGAATCTGCGGGATCAAAGCTGGGACGAGCTGTGGAATTCCGCACAGGCGCAGAAGGTCAGGGAATGTACGAGGAAATGTGACAGAAACTGCTGGATGATCGGTTCCGCGTCACCGGCAATGCACAAATATATCTGGGTACCGGGCTGGTGGGTGATCAGACATAAGTTCTTAAAAGGCGGTAAGTACAGTTTGAAGGAGAATAAGTTTATATGAGATTCCTGTATGTAGCTCCGCGTTATCATACCAACCAGATGGATATTATGAAGGGGCTGATAGAACATGGACATGAGGTCTGTTTTATCAGCCATTATGCCGCCATTATTGAGGATTATTCTTATGTGACGCCGGTCGTGCTGGGATATTCCAGGCTGTACCGGCTGATAGACTATCTGTATGTAAAGGTGATTCACAGGAAGGATCCCGAGGCGATCGTCTTCAAGATCCAGCATGGGTTTCCGCCGATGCGCAGGCTGAGGAAGCTGATCTGCGGTTTTGGTCCCGATGTGGTGATTCTGCGGGAGCGCTCTGTCTACTCGATGGCGGCTTATTGGATCTGCAGAAGAAAAGGGTATCCCTGTATCCTCTACAATCAGAATCCTCTGTGGTCGGAGCCGGAGAAACGGGATCTGGCGCATCGCCTGGTCGGCAGTCTGACGCCGCGACTAAGAATGACGCCTGTTATGGGAACGAAGGGAGCAGACAAATCCATCAAGGAAAACGATTACTTTGTGCCCTTTGTCATAGAACCTCAGAAAGCCCCGGGGGAGCGGGTATACTTTGCGGAAGACGAGGTACATATCCTATGTATCGGTAAGTATGAGATCAGAAAACATCACCTGTTATTATTGGAGGCGGTGGAGATGCTGCTGCGGGAGAGACAGGACAGGCATGAAACGGATGCGACCGGGACGTATGGCGGGATACGGCTGACACTGGTAGGGGAGGCGACCGGCCATTTTCAGAAAGAGTATTGTGAAAAGGTCAGACGCTATGTGAGAGAACATCATATGGAGGAAATCGTCACGGTAAAGACCAATGTGCCACGGGACAAGATGGAAGAAGAGTATCTGGCGGCGGACGTCTATGTGATTCCAAGTACACGGGAGATGGCATCGGTATCTCAGTTAGAGGCGATGAGCTATTCGCTGCCTGTGATCTGCAGTGACGCCAACGGTACTGCCTGCTATGTGGAAGATGGAGAGACGGGGTATCTGTTCAGAGACTGCAGCCTGGAAGATCTGACGGATCAGCTGAGAAAGATGCTGGCTGACAGAGAGCGGATGAAGCGGATGGGGGCTGCCGGGTACCGGGCACTTGTGGAGAAATATAATTATAGGACTTATTTCGAGACAGTGCAGGCAATGCTTGAGAAGATACGCAGCGGAGTACTGGACGAAATCTAGGGAAAAGAGGCAGAGATGAAACGTAAGATAAAAGATATCCTGGCAGCGATCGTCTACTTTCTGTATGAGAAAGGCATCCTGCACAACAGAATACGGGTTCACTCAATCGACGAGACGATCGACGCACTTCTAAATACCGGCAAGAGCATGGTGCGCTTTGGGGATGGGGAGATCGTGATGATCAAAGGGGTTGACCTGATGCTGCAGAAAGCTGCACCGGAGATCGGGGAAGGATTGGTCAGGATACTGTCTTACCCGGACGATAATCTGATCGTAACGATTCCGGGGATTTTCGACACTTTGTCGGATCATCGGAAGGCAAGCCGGCAGTTCTGGAGAGACCACCTTCTTTTCTGTCGGAAAACTTATGAAAAGTACTGCGATCCAAACAGGGCGTATTACTCGACCTTCGTGTCACGCTGCTATTATTATGGCAGCGATCGCAGCAATTGTGACAGATGGTTTGCAAAAATAAGAAAAATATGGGAAAATAGAGACGTTGTTATTGTGGAGGGGACGAGGACACATAACGGTGTCGGGAACGATTTACTCGACAGTGCCCGCTCGGTCGAGAGAATCATCTGTCCGCCGAAGGATGCCTACGGAGCGCTGCCTGCGATCACGGAGGCCTGTCTGCGATATGAAAAGGACAGGCTGTTTCTGCTTTCTATCGGCGTGGCATCCAAGTTTCTTGCACTGAGTTTATTCCAGGAAGGGTACCGGGTACTGGATATCGGAAACATGGATCTGGAATATGAGTGGTATGTGAGACAGGCGCCGGATAAAATGCCGCTTGAGAAGCATGAGATTACCGGGGAAGCGGCCAACAGAGAGGCGGCGCTGCGTGATGATGCGTACGGTATCTATTTGGAGCAGGTGAAATGCTGGCTGTAGAGAGTTTATGTAGAGGGAACCTATGATCGACAGTAAGGAAACATTGCGGAAATATCTGGCGCAGGACCGCCTGGCGCTAAACAGGCAACAGGATAAACGTCCGGGATTATGGAAAGATGAAATATGGAAATTTGAGATCTTACTGCGCAGGCTTGAGTATGATACGAACTGCAGAAGCGGTCTCATAGCTGCAGTGATCAGGAAATATCATGGTTTCAGATTTCACCGGTTGAGTGTGAAGCTCGGGTTTACGATTCCGATCAATGTTTTCGAGGAAGGGCTTTCCATTCCGCACTACGGAACGATCGTCGTGCATGGAAACGCCCGGATCGGCAGAAACTGCAGGCTGCAGGAGGGCGTTACTATAGGAGCAACGGATGGCAGTCATGAGGCGGCAACTATTGGTAACAATTGTTATTTTGGAAGCGGTGCGAAGGTGATTGGAGCGGTTACGATAGCCGACGATGTAGCGGTGGGGGCCGGAGCAGTAGTGACGGGAGACATCCTGGAACCGGGCACTACCTGGGGAGGCGTACCTGCCAGAAAGATCAGCGATAAGGATTCACACAGTAACTTATGCAGCGCGCTTTTTGACTAGAATGCTCTGCGCTCTCAATAGAGCCAAGGTAACAGCAGTGCAGAAATGGAGTGGTCACAGATGAACAGATCCAAAGAGAATACACGGGCAGGGGTGTTTAAGAAGCTTGGTTATATTTTTGACAGGAGGGATAAGTGGAAGATCGGTATGCTGCTGATCGCAGTGGTGATCGGAAGCTTTCTGGAGCTTCTGGGCGTGACAATCTTCATGCCGTTTATCAATATTATTCAGGAACCTGGAGAAATTTATCGGAAATGGTATCTGAGATTACCTTATGAATTTTTTCATTTCCAATCGGCTAAGAGCTTTCTGGCCGCGCTGTCATTGGCTATTATTGTGATCTATGTGATTAAGAATGTGTATCTGATTCTTGAGAAAAGCTATATTTACCGCTTTTCCTACAATACACAGATGAAATTGTCTACGAGGCTGCTCAGTACTTATATGAAAGAGCCATATACGTTTCATCTGAATAAGAATATTGCCACGCTGCAGAGGAGCCTGCAGGAAGACACCTCGAAATTTATGCAGGTGGTCTTGTATTCACTGGAACTGGTGGCGGAACTGGCGGTCTGCTTCGTGTTGGTCATTTATCTGCTGTTTGTCAGTAAATCCATTACCATTATCGTTCTGGGACTGCTGGTGCTGTGTGTGGGATCCTTCCTGCTTCTGACGAGGAGATACAGCAGGAAACTAGGCCAGGACAACCAGGGATACCAGGGAAAGATCTTTCAGTGGATGAATCAGGCACTGGGAGGTATTAAGGAGATCAAGATCCTGGAGCGGGAATCCTTTTTTACAGACGAATACCGCAGGTATTATGAGAAGTTTGCCAGAGGACTCAGAATTGCCAGAACGATCTCCATTCTGCCCAAGTATGCAGTGGAAGCGGTGGCGATTTCCGGACTTCTGGTCGGCATCATTATCAAGCTGTTATTGGGTGAGGCGGATATGATCTATTATATTCCTCAGCTGACTGTCTTTGCGGTGGCGGCCTTTCGTTTGATGCCCAGTGTGGGACGTATCAATGAACATGCTACCAATACATTGTATGCATTGCCGTCAGTGGATCTGGTTTATCATGATCTGGTGGAGATAGAGGATTATATTGAGAAACAGGACAGCGAAGTCAGGGAAGAATGGAATCTGCAGGAAGGTATTGCGGTGGAACACGTGACCTACTATTATCCGGATACGGACGAACCGGTGATCGATGATGCCTGCCTGACGATACAGAAAGGGAAGACCGCAGCCTTTATCGGGGCTTCCGGCGCCGGGAAGACTACGATGGTGGATATCATTCTCGGTCTTCTGACCCCGCAGAAAGGCGTGGTCATGGCAGATCAAATCAATGTACATGAGAAGCCTAAGACATTCCATGCGCAGATCGGCTATATTCCACAGGTGATTTACCTGTCAGACGATACGATAAGAAATAATATTGCTTTTGGCATTAAAAAGGCGGATATTAACGAACAGGCAGTACAGCTGGCGATGGAGAAGGCACAGTTGACAGAATTTGTAAACAGTCTGCCTCATGGGCTTGACACGATCGTCGGAGACAGAGGGGTCAGGCTGTCCGGTGGACAGCGGCAGAGGATCGGTATTGCAAGAGCGCTCTATCATGATCCGGAGATCCTGGTGTTGGATGAAGCGACATCCGCATTGGATAACGATACAGAGGCGGCGGTTATGGAAGCAGTTGAGAATCTGCAGGGCACGAAGACGATGATTATTATTGCCCACAGACTGACGACGATCCGTAATGTGGATCTGATCTATGAAGTGGAAGGCGGCAAGGTGAGTCCGAAGAGTAAGGATGAGGTGTTTGGGGAGTAGGGAGGCTGCTATGGTAAGAGAAAGAAAGCCGTTGGCATCGGGAGGCAGGAAGAAAGAATGGCTGTTTTATGGCTCCTTGGTGCTGGTATCCATATTTATTTTCCTGCTTCTGGGAGAGTCGGGCTATGTGCTTTTTGATGACAGTCCGTCCTATATGAATTTTTATGCCAACATGGAAGGCGTTATGCCGATCTATCCTTTCTTTCTGCATGGAAATAAGCTTCTGTTTGGCGAGGAAAGATACTTGTATGCTGTCATTGTAGAACAGGCAGTGATCGCATCGATCTGCGTGATTTTGTTTACCGGTATGATCAAGAAACGGTTTCGGTTAAAATATTGGGAGGCATATGTATGTTATGGATTGACATTGATGCCGTTTACAACGAATATGCCTGAGGCGATGACTACCCATGAGATCTTAACTGAGGGGCTGGCTTATGCCGTGTTCTATCTCTTTATGGCGGCGCTTATGTTCGCAGTGTGGGATAAGAGTTTTAAGTGGCTTGGTGTTTCGTGCCTGGCAGCGTTATTTTTGTCACTGATCCGCTCGCAGCTTCAGATTCTGTTTGGCGTATGTGGCGTGATCTGTATTTACATTGTTCTGCTGCGCCGGTCAAAGATTGGGATCAGGCAATGGTTCCTGCGCATATTGTGTGGGCTGGCAGGATGCATGATCATCAGCCTGGCAGGTGTGGTGTGTGTGGGAAAGATCAGCAGCGCTTACCAACAGTTTAAAGACGAGGCACGCAAAGAACAGCAGGAGATTACGAAACGGCAGGAAGCGCAGGAACAGCCAAAGCAGCAGGAGAGCTTAGAGACAGAGAAGGAAGATAAAATAGAAAAGAAGAAGCCAGAGCTGCAGACCAGTCAATACGTTTCGCTGATCTTTTCCAGAGGAATGTATGAGGCAGATGCCGAGGATTACCTGCTTTTTGAGGATGAGATGGTAAGAGAATTATATCTTGTATTGTATCCGTTTGTGGACCGGGAACAGTGCAGATATGTTTATGCTGCTCCGGGGTTATGGATGTGGAGAGATATTGTAGGTGGGATTGGTTCCGTCGGCAGGAAGTGTTTCTATGTACAGAATGAATTTTATCAGAACAACTATCCGGAACTGGCTTACAGCGGTGCGTATTCGACAGTCAGAAACAACAACCAGATTCAGATCGGGCTGACTTTGATCAAAGCGCATTTTGGGAGATTTTTGTACCATACGGCGATGTTACTCCCGCAGGCGTTCATCTGTACTGTTTTCTTTCAGATAAAGCAGATTTACCTGTTATGTCATCTGGTCACGCTGTTTTTGTATCTTTCGGCGGCGGTTTTGATGATATGGGCATACAGAGATAAAAAAGTGGGAAGACCCTATGGAGAGCTTATGTGCGCAGTGCTTGGCACGAATCTTGTCATGGTCCTTGTGATCTCGTTGGTGTTTTTTGGACAGCAGCGATATCTTGTATATAATTTTGGTATTTTCTATATTGCATATTTCCTGTTGCTTATGCAGTTGTGGAAGCTGTATGGGCGTAAGCTTTTGCTTAGAATTTGGAACTGTGTCAAGGGGCGTGGAAGTAACGGCGAGTGAACTTGGATTGCAGGCAATAGGCAATGCAGGAATGGAGTATGATTCATGGAAAGAACAAAAAATGTAAAGGACGGGAAACCGAATGTATTGATCATCATTCCTGCCTACAATGAGTCAGAGAATATTGAGAAGGTAATGAAGCGCCTGATCAGCCAGGCGCCCCAGTATGACTATCTGATTGTCAATGACGGTTCGACGGACGCTACCTTAAGTATTTGTGAAAGAGAACGGTTCAGTTATCTGGATTTGCCGATCAATCTGGGGATAGGCGGCGCCGTACAGGCGGGATATGTCTATGCGCACAAGAATGATTATGATATAGCCGTGCAGATGGATGGGGACGGTCAGCATGATATTGCCTATCTGGAAGAAATGCTCGGACCAATCCTGGCGGGAGAAGCGGATATTGTGATCGGTTCCCGGTTTCTGAAGAAGGAGGGTTTCCAGTCTTCCCATTCAAGGCGGATTGGGATCGGGATCTTAAGTATGCTGATCCGGCTGACTACCGGTAAGCGGATTATGGATGTGACCAGTGGTTTCCGCGCGGTGAACAGGAAGTTTATTGATATCTATTCCAGGGATTATCCGACAGATTATCCCGAGCCGGAAGCGATCGTCACAGCGGTCATGCACAGAGGCAGGGTGATGGAAGTACCGGTCAGGATGAAGGCCAGAGAGGGCGGGACAAGTTCTATTACACTGGGAAAGTCGGTCTACTATATGATTAAGGTGACACTGGCCATTCTTGTCTGTCGGTTGAGTTATGGATTCAGGAGGGCGAAGAGATGATTCCGTCTACACTGAGAATTACGTTGATTATTGCAGTTGTATGTTACTTTGTCATCATATTGTATTTCCTGAAAAACAGGGCGTTGAACTTGAAGTATACCCTGTTATGGCTGTTGGCAGGTGTTGTCATGGGGCTGCTCGTCGTGTTTCCGGAAATGTTGGTGCGTATCATTCGAGTGCTTGGCATTACGGATAATATGAACGGTTTGTTCATTATCTGTATCGGGTTTATGCTGATGATCCTGATGGCGCTTACCTCCATTGCCTCCAGACAGAACAGCAAGATCAGGTCGCTTATTCAGGAGATTGGTATTCTCGATAAGCGGATCCGGGAACTGGAAAAGCAAAGCAGGGAAGAAGAGTAAGTAAGATGGCTGTTACGTTGGAAATAGCGGTCGATCTGCTCTGGTTGAGACCGAAGCAGGTTGGCGGAACAGAATTTTATATCAGGAATCTGCTGGACGGATTCCTTCAGCTGGAAGAGGACTTTCACTTTACTTTACTGGTATCAAGGGACAATAAGGCATCACTTGCACACTATGCCGAAGATGAAAGGATTTCTCTGCTGGAGGCTGACGTGGAGTCTGCCAATATTGCAGGAAGGATCCTGTGGCAGTTCTTCTGTCAGAACAGACTGCTTCGCAGGCATAAGATCAGGCAGTGCTTTATCCCGGTATACTGCAGGCCGCTTCTAAACGGAGGCATTACCTACGTGAATGTGATCCATGATCTGCAGGCCGCGCATTATCCGGAATATCATCCGTTTCATGAGGTTGCCTATTCGAGATTATGCTGGTGGCTGGATGTCCATTTCTCCAGACATATTGTGGCGATCTCTGACTGGGTACGACAGGATATTTTAAGCAGATACCATATGAAGCCTGATAAAATTACTACGATTTATAATCCGATTATGATAGATCCGGAAGAGGTGGTTGCTTTCCCGGAATTGAATGCGAAATATCACATTGCGGATAAGGAGTACTACTATACGGTTTCCCAGCTGATTCCGCATAAGAATCTGGACACATTGATCGAGGTGATACGGCAGATCAAGGAGCAGGATATTGATCTGCCATGCAGACTGTTGATCTCCGGTGTAAACGGTGAGAGCAGGAAGAAGCTGGAAATGCAGATTGCCAGGCAGGGGCTGGAGCAGGAAGTGACGCTGACCGGTTTCGTGGACAGTGCAGAGAGGAACGCATTGTATCAGCATTGCAGAGCATTCCTGTTTCCGAGTGTGTTTGAGGGATTCGGTATGCCGCCGATCGAAGCGATGCTCTTTGGCACGGTGGTGATCACTACGGACAGAACCTGTATTCCGGAAGTGACACAGGGCAAGGCTAATTATGTGAAGGACCCCTATGATGTACAGGAGTGGATCAAGGTCATGCAGGATCCGGTAAACAGGATCGCTGAGATGGATTTTACGGTATATGATCAGCAGAGACTGACACGACAGTATTATAAAGTATTGACAAAGATGTTTGGCTGTTGAGGTTGTAACAGCGTTGTAATGTGGATCGAAAGCAGGAATGGATGTTAACATGAAGATTGCAGTTATTCTGGTCAATTATAACGGCAGACAATATAATGAGGCCTGTATCGAGTCCCTTTTAGTCCAGCAGGGCGGTTTTGAAGTAAAGATCATTATGGTAGATAATGCCTCCAGGGACGGTTCCATGCAGATCTTACAGGAGCGTTATGGGACAGACCCCAGGATCGAGACAGTCCTGCTTGACGATAACTACGGATTTTCTTTTGCAAACAATGTGGGAATCCGCCGGGCAGGGGAATGGGGCGCGGATTATATCCTGCTTCTCAATAATGATACGGAGGCGGAGCCGGATCTGCTTGTGCGGCTTATGGATTGTGCGGTAAGGCATCAGGACTGCATGATTGTTCCCAAGATCTTCTATAGTGATCACAGGGATGTGATCTGGTCTGCAGGCGGCGATGTTTCCCGTTGGATCAGGAAGGTGCGGCACATTGGACTGGATGAGGAGGACAAGGGGCAGTTTGATAAAGAGCGGCAGATCGGATTTGCAACCGGATGCTGTCTGTTTCTGCCAAAGAAGGTGATCGAGAGAGCGGACCTTCTGGATGAACGGTTTTTCCTGTATTATGAAGATACGGAATACAGCTTTCGGCTGCATAGAATGGGAATTGCCATGTATTACTGTCCGGCGGCCAGGCTGTATCATAAAGTGGGAGCAAGTTCAAAGGGGGCGGATAGTCCGTTGTGCGCCTACTATATAGCCCGCAACTGGCTGCTTTGTAACCGGATGCACCTGGGGTGGAGATTTCCTCTGTTTCTGGGGTACTATGGGTTAAACAGGCTGGTTTGCTGCGCGCTGTGGATCGTGCAGGGTAAGGCGGCGCTTGTGCAGGCAACCTACAGAGGGATATGGGATTATTGCAGGAAGAGGTTTGGTAAGTCACAATATTACAAATGATGATGCAGAAGGTAAACAGGCATGACAACTACTTCATTCAAATTTTTGATTTTTTTCCCGATCGTGGTGATGGCATATTATGTCATACCGAAACGGTTCCGGCAGATATGGCTTTTGGTGGTAAGTTACTATTTCTATATGAGCTGGGATGCGAAATATGGATTAGTGCTCCTGGCAGTTACTGCGGTGACTTGGCTTGGCGCAATCATGTTGGAATGGATTGACGGGCGCATCACGGAAGAGCGGAGAAGAGATCATCTGAAAAAACTCTGTGTTGGGGCACTTGGCCTGGCAGTGTTTGGGGCGCTGTTTTGTTGTAAATATATAGTACTTGTGGTGGGAATTTCTTTTTATACATTACAGTCATTTGGATATATTATGGACGTGTACCGTGGAAAAGCAATGGCAGAGAGAAATTTTCTGCGGTATGCGTTGTTCCTGTCCTTCTTTCCGACAGTTGTATCGGGGCCGATCGAGAGATCTACGACTCTGCTTTGCCAGTTAAGATGTGAGGAGCGGACAAACTTTCGGTTGGAAAATATCAAGCAGGGACTTTGTATGATACTATGGGGATATTTCCTGAAACTGGTTCTTGCGGAACGGATCGAGTTCTTTGTCAATGCGGTTTATAGCCAGAGCTTGGGCGGGGTGTATGCGATACTTGCTACCATGCTCTATGCAGTACAGATTTACTGTGATTTTGCGGGATATTCTACACTTGCCATGGGAGCGGGCAGAACGCTTGGATTTGCGTTGACGGAGAACTTTGATGCGCCTTATTTGGCGTCCACGGTCAGTGAGTTCTGGCGCAGATGGCATAGATCGCTGACCGGGTGGTTTCGGGATTATATCTATATACCGCTTGGCGGTAACCGCAAAGGCAGAGTGCGAAAATACATGAATATCATGATCGTATTTATGATCAGCGGTATCTGGCATGGTGACGGTTGGAAGTATCTGATCTGGGGCGGTCTCAATGGATTCTACCAAGTGGCTGGGGAAGTGCTCTCTCCGGTGAGAAAAAAGATCGTCCGGGCACTGAGACTGGATAAAATGGGAAAAGTGTACAAGGTAATGCAGGTCATGGTTACGTTTGTGCTGGTTGACTTTGCGTGGCTCTTTTTCCGGGCAGACAGTACGGGAAGAGCGTTGCGGATGGCCAGAGCAATGATCACGGAGTTTAAGCTCTCCGTATTGTGGGACGGTTCCCTGTATACTCTGGGAATCAAGCAGGCAGAATTTATATTCTTACTGCTGGCAGTTGCGCTTCTTGTGGCAGTGGACTGGCTTCATTATCACAGACGGTATGTGCTGGATTTGATGAAGGACTGGCATTGGACAGTCAGAACCTGTCTGTATGCAGGGCTGTTGATGTCGGTTGTTATTTTTGGTGTATTTGGGGTAAACTATGACGAAGGTACGTTTATTTATTTCGCATTTTAAAAAGATCGTTCTGTTTATGGCTATAGTAACAGCAGTGATAGTGTCGATGAATTATCTTTATGTGGATGATACGGATGAATTTGCCAGATATATGCTGCATGAGTTTTATGAAGAGGAAGAGAACATAGACAGGTTGTATATAGGAACTTCTCATGTATTCTGCGGCGTTAATCCGGTTCTGCTGGATGAGATCAACGGGGATAATAATTTTAACCTGGCAACCGGCACACAGCAGCTGATTGCTTCTTATTATCTGTTGCGGGAAGCAGACAGGATACATAATCTTGATAAAGTATATCTGGAGTTATATTATGATTGTACCGTCGGAGGGAAAGGAAATGTTCACGATCCGTCTACTTTTCCCTATAGCTGGCTTGTACTTAACCAGATGAAACCGTCTCTTAACAAACTTACTTATATACTTGATCTGAGTGAGCCGGCATATTATTATATGTCTTTTCTGCCATTTATGCGTTATAAGGAGCAGCTTTTTAATAAGGAATATGTGGCGAGAGTTTTTCAGGCAAAGCAGTCGGAAATATGGAAGAACTATGAATACAGGCATATTACACGAGTGGACGACAGAGAATATGTTATGAAAGACGGTGAAAAGGGATTCCGGATATGTGACAGGACGCCGGAGCAGGGTGGGTTTTTTGAGCAGAAGCAAGAGGAACCGCTTGATGAAAATCCCATAACGGAAGAATCTTTGGAGTATCTTTTGAAGATTACGGAATATTGCGAGGAGCAGGAGATTGATCTGGTATG
Source organism: uncultured Lachnospiraceae bacterium (assembly GCA_947644545.1). Classification (GTDB taxonomy): domain Bacteria; phylum Bacillota; class Clostridia; order Lachnospirales; family Lachnospiraceae; genus UBA3282. Next base: position 18,137 of record CANRZW010000001.1, on the reverse strand, counting down.
GATCGGATACCCTCTTTCCGATTACCAGTTGGTGCGCAAGGGAGAATATGATAATTATATCAGACAGGTATCCGACCTGGCTAAGCAGTATCAGGTTCCTTATTACGATTTTAACCTCTGCAAAAGAGAATATCTGGATTTGTCGCAGAATAGCTGCTGGTCTGACATGGGACATCTGAATACGGCCGGGGCAGAACTTTTCACAGAGTTTCTTGGAAATTTTCTGCTGGCGCAGGAAGCAGGAGACGCTGCTTATCAGGATTGCTTTTACAACAGTTATGAGGAGAAGATCCATGATTCACAGGAGAAGATCTATGGGCTTGAAATCGTGAAATCCCAGGATTATGAACGCTGTATGCCAGAGATTTCCGAGGAGGAGCGGGGTAAGTATGTGATCTATAAGGTCCATCCGGTGACGAATGCAGGCGTGGGTGATGTAGTGATAAAGGCCAGTGTGGAGGATGAGGACGCAGATTCAGATTCACATTCAGATAAGAAGAATGCCATTATGGAGACAATTCAGGATGGAAATGATACGTATGTCGTACTAACGGCAGAGCAGGATGGGAGTCTGTGTGTTGAGGCGAGATTGAAGGATGCAGAAGATGTGACGAATTGGGCAAGGATTGAGTTGTGATATCGAGTAATGAGTGTTGGAGTATTGTAGATGAATATTTTGTATATTGCACATGAGAGCAGGATGGGAGGAGCAAATCTATCGCTGCTGGGTATGATTGATCATTTTGCTAAAGAGCATAATATTTATGTAGTGGTGCCTATTAAAGAAGGATTTTTGGTAGATGAACTTCATAAGAGGGGAATACCGGTATTGTATCAGCATTCTTTTTGGTGGATGGTAGCGCCAGGCGCTAATTCTGTAGCGACATTTGTGAAGAAGTGGATTTATAAGATATTGGTGTTGTATAATTATATATGTGCATTTCGCTTGCGTAAGGTGGTAAGACAATATGCAATAGATATGATTCATACGAATTCAAGTGTGTTGAATACAGGAGGAATCCTTGCCGCAATGATGCATGTGCCGCATGTCTGGCATATCAGGGAATTTGGGAAGGAAGATTTTGAATTTACTGATGTGTGGGGATCTGGTCGGATATTTCGGTTTATGCAGGATCATAGTGAGTATATCATAGCCATATCCGAAGCAGTACAGGAATGCTATAAAGATAAATTGTCTGCGAGTCGGATCAGGGTTATTTATAATGGTGTGGGAGAAGAGAATCTATATCAGAAGAAATGGGAAAAGGGTCAAAAGGATATAGTGCAATTTCTGATCAGTGGCAGGATCAGTGAGGAAAAAGGGCAGGAAGAAGCAATTGAGGCGGTTGCATTATTGGTGGAGCGGGGATTTCATAATTTACATTTGTCGATTGCCGGACCAGGTGACTCAGAGATGCTTTGTAAGATGACTAAACAAATGCAGATTGAGGAATATGTGTCATTTTTGGGATATCGGACAGACTTACCATCTATACGCAGGAAGATGGATGTTGAACTTGTATGTTCCCGCTGTGAGGCATTTGGGAGAGTTACTGTAGAAGCGATGATGAGTTCTAATCCGGTTATTGGGTCAAACAGCGGAGGGACGCCTGAATTGATCAAAGACGGTGAGAACGGATATCTGTATTGCAGGGGAAATGGAACGGATTTGGCAGATAAGATGAGCCGTTATCTTAATCATACAGGAAACATACAGCGAATGGGAGAATGTGCATATCACATGACTAAAGATCGATTCAGCAGTAGAGTTAATGCAGAGAATATAATGGAAATTTATCAGGAGCTGATATATAATAAAGGCAGGGTGCAGAAAAAGAATGAATCTGGATTATGTGATTGATACTGAGGTAAAATATGATCTTTACAACAAGGAAATAGACGGATTTCATTTGTGGGTATATGAACGCGCTGAATTTATATGGGAAATTGAACGGAAGAAATATGCTTTGAACACCGGACATAGTATGCCCAAGGAAAGTGTGTTAGAACGTTTGTGGCGAATTGCAGGTATGTTTGGCAATGCATTTTTTCATAGTTGGACAAGTGGCCGACATGTGAATGTACTGTTCTTATGCCATGAACGCCGGGTTCTCATTGATGGCCAATATGAGTGTATTTATACGGATCAGATAGCAGAATGTTTGTCTGACAGTATAAGTTTAGAGCGCCCGCATCATGGAAGGCATTACAGACCGCCCAGAACACGACATTTATACTATACAGATCGTGTGGAATTAAAGAAAACATTATTTTATCTTGTGGAGATGAAACTGCGTTTAGACAAATATCGAAAGATCCGAAGCAGGATAGAACAGATACTGGTGGAGCCATTGAAAGAGCTTATGGAGCTATATGAAGTGGACTGCGAGATGGAGTACTTTATACAGCTTGCTTTGGCAGGTTATTATGATTATCAGTATAAATGCAGAGCATACGACAAACTGCTCAGAAAATTGCATCCGAAGATGATCATAGAAGTAGTTGGCTATAATGCAGATTGTATGATCGTTAATGAGATTGCAAAGACAATGAGCATTCCAACGGTTGAACTACAGCATGGAGCAACCGGCAGAGAACATATTGGATATAATTATGCGCAGGGTGTGGTATTACAGCAGGCGCCGGATTATTTCCTGGCATTTTCCGACTTCTGGATTGACACGGCAAGGGGACCGATACCAGAGAACTGTCAGTTTGCAGTGGGGTATCCGTATCTGGAACGTCAGTCGAAGCGATATAAAGAGGTAACAATGCGGGAAACAGATCCCAGGATAATACTTTTTTTATCTCAGGGGCCTGTCGGTGAAAGATTGTCGGCGATAGCAGTGCAGTTGCGGCAGCTGTTGCCACAGAAAGAATATCGTATCCTTTATAAACTGCATCCAAATGAATTTTTGGGGTGGCGGGACAGATATCCGGAGTTGTATGCTTCCGGTTTGGAAGTAATTGATAATAACAGTAAGAACTTATATGAATATTTTGCCATGTGCAGCATGCAGGTAGGTGGGTTTACTACAACCGCAATCTATGAAGGACTTTGTTTCGGACTGGATACGTATATATATGATTACTGCGTCGCTCCGGAGATGAGAAGGCTGTGTGAGAGTGGATATGGGCAGCTTTTTGAAAATGTCGATCAGCTTGCAGAACAGATCCGGGATTATGATAAAGAAACTTCCGGGATTCAGAATGTTGACTTCTGGAAGTCGGATGCATTGCAAAATGCCGTCTCATGGATTAAGGAAAAGCTAAGCGGGAAGAACTCTGTGTCTATGCGTGCTTGATACAGATCTGCCATGAATGGAACAGAAAGTTTAACAGGAATGTGCGCAGAAAAGAGGAAAATTATGAAGATAATAGCAATTATACCGGCAAGAGGGGGATCTAAGGGGATTCCCAGGAAAAATGTCAGATTCCTTAATGGAAAGCCTTTAATCGCGTATGCTATTCTTAATGCATTACAATCCAGTTATATTACAGATGTATTGGTAAGCACTGATGATGAGGAGATAGCAGGTATAGCCTATCTCTATGGGGCAAAGGTGATCAAGAGGCCGGAGTGCCTTGGAGCAGATGCTGTTACATTAGACCCGGTCATCTATCACGCAACTTGCAGCTGTGAAAAAGATTCAGGAGAAGCCGATCTTGTAATTACCATGCAGCCGACCTCTCCATTACTAAAGGCTGAAACTTTAGACAGTGCTATTGCAGAATTCCTTCACGGGGAGATGGACACGATGATCAGCGCGGTAAACAGACCGCATCTTTCGTGGGGAGAAGAGAAGGGAAGCTATTTTCCGCTTTACGAAAAGCGACTGAACAGGCAATACCTTCCGAAACATCTCATGGAGACAGGCGCTTTTGTGATTACGAAAAGAGAGTTTGTCACAGAGAATTCAAGGCTTGGAGAGAAGATAAATTTATATGAAGTGCCGGATGAAGAGTCAGTGGATATTGATGACTATGCTGATTGGGCAATCTGTGAGATGCGCCTGTCGCGCAGGAAGATTCTCATCAGGACCGAAGGATATCCGGAAATAGGGTTAGGACATATCTATCGAAGTATTTTGTTGGTAAACAATTTGATAGAGCATGATGTATTGATTGTTCTGTCCGAGAAATCACAGCTTGGTATACAAAAAATTCAGGAACGTTTTTTGAAATACAGGGTAGTAAAGGATGAACAGGAGTTTATCAGCTTATTAGAGGAAGAGAAGCCGGATGTACTGATTAATGATGTCTTGGATACTGCCAAAGAATATATGCTTAAGGTGAAACCTTTGGCAGGCAGAGTGGTTAATATTGAGGATATGGGAGAAGGGGGTGGTCTGGCGGATGCGGTCATTAATGCCTTGTATGAAAAGAAAGTGCAGGGAGAACAGTATTATTGGGGACATAAATATTATTGTCTGCGGGATGAATTTCTGATTGCCAGGACGAAAGAATTCTCGAAAGAGGTAAAGAACGTTTTAATTGTTTTTGGCGGAACAGATCCAGGGCGGTATACCGAGAAGGTATTAAACGTGATAAAGAAAATGCCGACAGACAGGTCTGTCGTATATCAATTCGTGCTTGGGCTTGGGTTTGATCGGGATGAAACCTTTATGCAGTCTGTAGAGCAGTGCGAACAGGATATTCGCGTGATTAAGGATGTCAGGATGATGTCAAAATATATGGTGGAAGCAGATATTGCGATCTCCTCTCAGGGCAGAACAATGTATGAGTTGGCTGTGATGAAAGTGCCGACGATCATTCTTGCACAGAATGACAGGGAAACCATGCATGAGTTCGGTTATATGAAAAATGGATTTATTAATCTTGGAAACGGTGTTAATGTAGAGGAAGATACGTTAAGAGAGACCTTGATCTGGTTAATGCATACACCTCAGATCAGGCAGCAGATGAAAGAAAGTATGACACGATTAAGACTGACGGATGGCATCATGCGAGTCAGAAACATTATATTAGGTATTGACAAACCTGATTTAAGTAGGCAATAATGTGCATTATATAAACGAAAAGGAGAAAAATCATGAAAAAACCATATTTGATTGCTGAAATAGGTGTTAATTACTACGATACTGCGAGAGAACTGCAGATAACACCATTGGAGGCTGCCAAAAAGTACATTTATGAGGCTAAGCAGGCTGGGATTGATGCAGTGAAGTTTCAATCCTATAAGGCGGATACGATTGTGTCCAAGAACTCGCCTGCATATTGGGATACAACAAAAGAGCCGACAAAGACACAGCATGAATTGTTTTTAAAGTTTGATCACTTTAATGCAGAAGAATATGGTGAATTATGTAGATACTGTAAAGAGCTGCAGATTGATTTTATGTCTACGCCGTTTGATTATGATGCGGTAGATTATCTGGCGGATATGGTTGATGTTTTTAAAATCTCATCTTCTGATTTGACAAATCATCCTTTTTTGAGATATATTGCGGCAAAAGGGAAGCCGGTCTATTTATCGGTAGGCGCTGCTTATCTTTCTGAAGTAGAGGAGGCAGTCCGCGTGCTGGAAGAAGCCGGGTGTCCGGAAATATGTCTGTTGCATTGCGTATTATCCTATCCCTGCAAATATGAGGATGCAAATCTGAATATGATCAGGACATTGAAACGGATCTTTCCTGATCTGAGAGTTGGCTACAGTGATCATACGCTACCGGATGAGACGATGACAGTATTGACAACGGCATATCTGTATGGAGCAGAGATTATTGAGAAACACTTTACACTGGATAAGACTTTACAGGGAAATGATCATTATCATGCGGGTGATCCCGTTGATTTTGCTAAGGCAATTCGCAACTTTGATCTGATCACACAAGTCAGCGGACAGGAGAAGAAAGAAGTACTGCCCTGCGAATTAGTGCCAAGAAGAGAAGCGAGAAGATCTTTGGTATTGACAAGAGATATGAAAAAAGGTGAAGTGATAACGGAAAAGGATGTCATGGCGAAGCGTCCCGGAACCGGTATTTCTCCGAAAGACATAGAAATTGTGCTTGGAAGAACGATGACATGTGATGCCAGTGAGGATACGGTTCTGACTTGGGAGATGGTTTAGAGGTTAAGATGGTTAATTTATTAATAGTGAATGTTAATGAGTCTAATGGTGACATTATATGGGAAGGGCTGCAGGGAATAAAGGTAGACAATCTCTATGTCACGGCATCAGATAAAAAGCAAAAAGCAAGATTTGAAAAAAGAGGTACTTGCTATTATACAGGAAATATCGTGAAAGGGCTTTATTCAGACGAAGAGTTGGATCTGGAACATTGTCTGCCACTGGAAGATGATATATTTGAGTATATGAATCCCTATTTATTGGAAATTCTGAATCAACAACGCAGATATGAACAGCATCACGCTTTTCAGGTAAGTAATACGTGGGAAAATCATTACAATACTTACTTGAAAAATTTGTTTTTCTTCCATAATTTGTTGGAACGGAAAGCAATCACGCATATCTTCTTTTACAGAGTGCCGCATCAGGGGTATGAGGCGATTATTTATCATCTGGCTAAACGTAAAAATCTTCCGATGGTTATGGCATTTAATTCATTGATACCGCGCAGGGATTATGCTTTAACAGACTATATGAAAGTTGATGAAGAAATCAAAAAAGAATATGAGCGAATTCGAGACGAATATCAAGGTGCATCAATCGAAGATATTGAACTGACAGGAATTACCAAAGAAGAATTTGAAAAATGGGCTTCACTTGACCCGGTTCAGATGAAGCCATGTTATATGGATGGAAACAGAATAAAGAAAACTTTTTATGCCAGATATGGTAATACGAATCTGATCAGAGCATGGCGTGGTATTTTGGGAAAGGAATACGAAAAATATGGATTAGGTGTGAAATTTTATGGCGTATGTATGCTGAAAATACCAAAGCTGATCGATGCAATTCCGGTTACGTATAAGCAATGGCGGTATGCGAGACCTTTTTGGATTAAAACAAAAAAAGCATATGATTTTTACCAGTCGGTGGCTACATTCCCTCGTGATGGAGAAAAATATATTTATTTTGCCATGCATTATCAACCAGAAGCAACCTCTAATCCGCTTGGACGTGGAGCATATTGTGATCAGAGAATTCCTTTGCAGATTTTATGTAGAAGCGTTCCGAAGGATGTTTGTATTTATGTTAAAGCACATCCGGACCAGCTGGCGTTTTTTATGGGAATTGAATACTATAGAGATATTTTGCGCATGCCGCAAGTGAGAATGATAAGGATGGAATGCTCTACATTCGATTTGATGAGGAAGGCAATAGCTGTGTCTTCTTTGACAGGAACAGCTTGCTGGGAAGCACAGTTTTTTAATGTACCTGCAATCTTATTTGGATATTCCTATAAGAATGCTTCCCCATTGGCATATCATGTACGAACGGTACAGGAATGTGAAGAAGCAGTTCAGGATATTCTGGCAGGAAATCGAAAGACTACGTTGAAGGAATTAAAGCTTTTTACGAAAGCTGCACATAATCTATCCTATCCGGTATCTGAAAGGGCTAAGGTTTTTCCTGAACTGATGAAAAGACTGATTGAGCAGGGCGTGCAGATTGATTGTAGAATTGAAAAATAAGATAAGGGAATGATATGCTGCAGGAATTTCAAAAAGTAAAGGATATATGGAGTAAATTTCAGTTCATTCTGACGAAGAGGCAGAAGCAGCTGGGCGTTTTTATATTGTTTATGACTTTGGCTGGAGCTGTTGTGGAGACAATGGGAGTATCTGTCATCGTTCCTTTTGTGCAGGCAATGGTTACACCACAGGAGCTTATGAATAATCGTTATATTGAGCCGTTTATTGAACGCTTTCAGATTCAAACATCAGGGCAGCTGGTATTGCTTTTGGGGTTAGGCATTGCAGTTGTTTATATTGTTAAAAATCTATATCTTGTCTTGTTGTCTTATTGTAGAGTCAGATATGCAACCAAAGTACAGCGTGAATTAAGTGTTTTGATGATGCAATCTTATATGAAAAGAGGATATCTTTTCTTTGCGCAGGTTAACACTGGAGATTTGTTAAGAGGTGTACTTGGAGATGTCAGTGCAGTTTATCAGATTATGTATAATGCTTTTCGAGTATTTGCAGAATTATTTACTTCGATAGCAATTATACTGTTTATTATGAAAACGGATACAATGATGGCAACATGTGTTGTTGTATTGGCACTGGTTTGTTTTGTTGTTGTGGTCATTGGATTTCGTAAACCTATGCGTCGTTTGGGTTTAGAATTTCGGGCGAGTAATAAGGAAGTTAATAAGCATTCTTTGCAGGCATTTCAGGGAATTAAAGAAGTTATTGCCATGCAGCGGCAGCAGTTTTTCGTGAAGCGTTATGAGCAGGCTTTTTATAAGCAGCAGAGAGCGACGATAGGGCAGACAGTTGCATCAGAAAGCCCGGCATATATTATAGAAGGGGTATGTGTAGTCGGACTTATTTTAGCGGTAGGGTTACGGATGTATAGTGGAAGTGATTCGGCGGAATTTCTCCCGAAGATGGCTTCTTTTGCCATGGCGGCATTTAGGATTCTTCCTTCACTTGGTAGAATTACAAGTTGTTTTAATCAGATTGTTTATTATACACCATCTTTAAATAAAGCTTATCAGAATCTGGTGGAAGTCAGAGAAGCAGAGAAAAAAGAGAAGGAAACGGTTATTTCGCTGTTGGAGGAGGGGGATGTTGAAGCGAACTCTATAAATACAGCAGACGGCTATCTATTAATAGAGAATATTCATTGGAAGTATCCGGCTGCCGAACGTGAAGTGCTGAGTGGAGTTAGCATTCGGATCAGGCAAGGAACGTCGGTAGGATTTATCGGACATTCAGGTGCAGGCAAGACAACACTGGCGGATATTATTTTAGGGCTTTATAAGCCGCAGCAAGGATGTATTAAACTGGAAGGAAAAGACATCAGAACAATGTCAAAAAGGTGGGCTGAATGCGTGGGATATATTCCGCAGACGGTCTATCTGACGGATGATACAATTAGAAATAATGTGGCGTTTGGCATTGACGAACCAGATGACAATCTGGTATGGCAGGCATTAGAACAGGCTCAATTGAAGGAATTTGTATCAGGACTGCCTGATAGATTGGATACAGTTGTAGGGGACAGAGGGGTCAGATTTTCAGGAGGGCAACGTCAAAGGGTTGCAATTGCCAGGGCGCTTTATTATAATCCTCCAATATTGATTCTGGATGAAGCAACATCAGCGTTGGATACGGATACGGAGACGGCGGTAATGGAAGCAATTAATTCTTTACAAAGGCATAAAACGTTGATTATAGTCGCACATAGATTGACGACGATTCAAAACTGTGATGTCATTTATGAAATTGCGGATGGACATGCTAAAGTACGTCGGAAGGAAGAGATATTTGACGTAGGTATAGGGGGGAGCAGCTTATGAGGATTGGTGTCTTGTCCGGAGCTGTAAAAAATGCCGGAGATTTTTTGATAGAGAAAAGAAGCCTGGAATTGATTAAGTACCATTATCCGAGCGCTGAGATTCGATTGTTTAAAAGAAATATTCCTCTTGACTGTGAAATAGACAGAATAAATCAATGCGATTTTATTGTCATGGCGGGAGGACCTTTGCTACAACCGAATTTGTATCCTGTTGCCATGCCGTTGGTAGAAAATCTGTCTTTGATCAAGTGTCCCGTGTATGCTTTGGGATTAGGGTGGAAAGGTAAGCATATTGATGAATTATATACTACGTATAAGTTTACTGATCAGATGAGAGCATTGATCAGTAAAATGTCTGAGCATGCACCTGTAAGTTGCAGAGATTGGCATACGGTAAGGGTCTTGCAGCAAAATGGATATGATGATTGCATTATGACAGGGTGTCCGGCATGGTATTGTCTTGAGTTTTTGCAATATTCAGATATGGGAAAACAATTGACAGCAGGCGAGGAAACGATATGTATTTCAGATCCGGCGAATGAGAAAAATATAGATTTTGTAATTCCTTTAGTGAGGGCCGTCAGAAGCATATTTCCGGATTCACCAATTATATATGTTGTGCATAGAGACAAAGTAAATGACGTAGGTTTGAATGCAAAGTATAATAAGCATTTAAAAACTTTAACGGATGCATTGGGAAAATGGGGGGGGGGGGTAGAACAGGTTTGTATTGCAAATGGTTCCAAGGGATTTGCTATTTATGATACATGTAAGTTTCATATTGGTTTCCGTGTACACGCACACATTTATAATTTAAGCAGAGGAAAACAATCAATTTTGATAAATGAAGACGCTCGTGGAAGAGGAGTTAATGATGCGCTTGGACTGGAGAATATAGAGCCAGAAACGTGGATAAGAATAGCAGGAGAGCGAACGGGCAGGATCCAAGTTGCGTTACAGGCAAGGAATCCGGAAATTGCATTTCAGAATAAGATAGAGCATTATTTGGATATGAATGTTCAAACGCATGGATTTATCTATAAGAGGGCCTGGAACAGTATAAGAGAATATTACAATGCAATGTGCGAGTATATTAAAAGCTGGGAGCGCTAAGCCGGCAGAGAATTATATCACTATTTTGTATAGCATAATTAAGGAAAGATGAAAATAGCCTATAAAATGATAGAAGAGTCAGGTTTTTATGCAGGTGGAGATATCATGATAGATCATAAGCATAAATACGAAAAGAGAAAAACATATTTGCTGTATACTATGTTATTTGTTATTATGGCAATAATTGTGTTTTTCCCGTTTATCAGGTTGGGGAAATCACTGGTCCATGCTAAGGATGGACTATACCAGCATTATAATGCTTTTGTATATTTAGGCACATACACCCGGGGCATGATCAGGAATCTGATAGAATCCGGTGAGTTGGTAATTCCCATGTGGGAGTTTGGAATTGGATATGGCGCTGATATTATTACTACGTTATCTTATTATGTATTTGGTGATCCAATTGCATTGTTTTCTGTTGTCTCACCGGTAAAATATGCGGATATTATGTATAGCATTCTTATTCTTGTTCGTTTATATTTATCCGGAATTGCCTTCTGTTTGTATGCAAGGAAAATGCATCTGGACGAGTTTTCCTCAGTATGTGCGAGTCTGGGGTACACATTTTGTGGATTTGCTCTTTATGCGGCTATGCGCCATCCTTTTTTTGCCACGCCTATGATTTGTCTTCCGTTGTTATTGATTGGTGTAGAAAAGATTTTTAGAAAAGAACGATCATCAGCATTTATCTTTATGGTTTTCGTGTCCTGCGTCAGTAATTATTATTTTTTTTATCAGACAGTTTTGATTGTTATTTTATATGTTATTGTCCGTTGCACTGCAGGAAACAGTCGGGAGAATAAACGAAGGTATTTAATAATGGTTAGTTTGAAGCTTGCGGGAATGGGAATGATAGGGATAGCTATGGCGGCAGTTATTTTTCTGCCTTCGGCTATGGCTTTTCTGTCCAGTAGCAGACTTAATTCGGGCTATAAATATGATCTGTTGTATCCATTTAAATATTATGTAGCTTTTATAGGCGCTTATATTTCTAATGAGACTCCCGGAAATTGGACGTATATTGGGATTTCACCTATAATAATGCTGGGATTCGGAGGATTGTATATAAGAGGAAAAGGGCATAGATGGCTGCAATGGATTATCGGATTGATGACCCTGTTTCTTTTATTACCGTTTTTTGGACATATATTTAATGGTTTTGGTTATGTATGCAATCGTTGGAGTTTTGCATACGCCTTTTTTTTGTCATATGCCTTTGCGGAGATGTTGCCGAAATTAGCAATGTTTCATAAGAGGGAGAGATTGGTGCTTTGCACAATGGCGCTGCTTTATTCCGGAGCATGCATTGTTTTTCGTGAATCACGCAGAGAATCGACGCTTGTTAGCTGTATGATTCTTTGGATGAGTTTGTTTATGGTTATGAATATCAGAGAAATAGGTATATGGCTGCAAAAGCATGTTGGCAGATACTGGAAACAGAGTATACAGGGGATGCTGATCGTCCTGGTTTTGATGGGAATTTGGAGTAACAGTGCATATGCTTATAGCGATGCAGGCGATTGGGATGCCGGTACAGCGCATGATGCAGGAGGCTGCTTTCATGATATTACGGAAATATCAGCGCTTGCTGGGGAGTTAATAGGAGAGAAGGAGTCTTTTTATCGTCTGGATATCCATGAAGGAAATTTCAAAGACGGAGGCAGCAATGGGGGACGGAATGCTCTGATCTCGGAACATCAAAGTACTACGAGCATGTACTGGAGTGTATTGCCGCCTTATTTAATTTCATATCTTACAGGGAATTCAGCTTACAGCGGCGCTAATTATGAATATAGGAATTTGCAGTCGCGGGCATTACTTATGGCTCTTGCATCGGCAAAATATTATGTGCATACCGGTGATGGGGAGTATGAGAATATAGTGGATGTGCCATACGGATATAAATATCTTGGAAAAAAAGAGAGTGTAAAAGGTAATCTGTATACCGTATACCAGTCTGATTTGGTGTTACCGTTGGGATACACTTATGATACTTATCTTACGACATCTGAATATGATGCCATGACGGTAGAGGAACGGCAGCAGGCAATGCTTTATGGTATTGTCTTAGAGGATTCCATATGTGAGGATGTAGAAATAGAGCATAGTACACCTCAATATATGCATGAAATTTTGCCATATAGTCTGACAGGAGATGGCAATATAGAAATTAATGAGGACAGCATTATAGTCAAAAGGGAGAATGCCAGGTTAACGCTGTCGCTGGATTGTCCTGCAGAACGGGAATTATATTTGAAATTTAATTTGTTAAGTTATACACCGCAAAAACCCTCAGAGTTTATTGCTGATGAAGAATGGAGTACCTATTCAAAATGGAAGAAAGAAAACATCAGAATAACAGAGCAATCATGGACAAGACCATCCAGAATATGGCTGGAAGCAGGCTGCAATGAGTATTTGACAGGTTTACAGTGCTTTCCCGACTATGCACATGTTTATGATGGGCGTACAGAGTATTTATTTCATTTAGGTTATTCGCAGCAGGAGAGAAATACGATCACGTTATCCTTTTCAGAGACGGGAACATATTCATATAGTGGAATAGATGTAATAGCGCAACCCATGGATTTTCTGCGGGAACGTGTAGAAATATTGAAGGAAAATATGCTGGAGCAGGTAAATATTTCTGAGAATAAGATCAGTGGCACTATTGCGCTAAATAAGGAGAAGGTATTGTGCTTGTCCGTGCCGTATTCATCTGGCTGGAGATGCTTTATTGATGGAAAGGAAGCAGAACTGCTGCAGGGAAATATCATGTATATGGGAGTGCTCGTACCAGAGGGAACACACAGGGTAGAGTTGCAATATGAGACGCCTTATCTGAAAGCAGGACTATTAATATCGATTGTGGGATTTGGACTATTTGTTTTGTTTTTAGTTTTTGAAAAAAAGAAGGTGTAAAGGTCAAATGAGTTTTAATTCTTTTTCATTTGCAATTTTTTTGCCAATTGTTTTTATCATTTATTGGTGGATACCACGGAAGTATCAATGGATAGTATTGTTAATATCCAGCTATTATTTTTACATGAGTTGGAATGCCAAATATGTTTTTTTGATTTTTTTTACAACATTGGTTTCTTATTATTGTGGCATATTTCTGTCTGCGACAAAATCAGACAGAAATAAACGAGTAATTCTCTGCTGCACGGCAGTAGTGTGTTTGGGTATTCTATTTCTTTTTAAATATTACAATTTTTTTATAGGTATATTTTGTGATACAATGAGTTCGCTTTCGATTCAGTTACACCCAATTACATTGAACTTATTGCTACCAGTGGGGATTTCATTCTATACATTTCAGACAATGAGCTATGTAATAGATGTTTATCATGGAGCAGTACAACCGGAAAGAAATTTTGGAAAATATGCCGTGTTTGTATCCTTTTTTCCTCAATTGGTTGCAGGTCCTATAGAAAGAACCGGGAATTTGCTCCCACAAATAGGGAAAGAGCATTTTTTTCAGTATGAAGATGCCATATACGGATTGCGACAGATGTTATGGGGATTTTTTAAAAAGATTGTTATTGCAGATACTTTGGCGAACTACGTTGACCTGGTATTTGATGAGCCCTTTTCATACAAAGGCGGTGTTTTACTACTTGTGTCAGTATTCTTTTCAATCCAGATTTATTGTGATTTTTCAGGATATTCAGATATTGCAATAGGGACAGCCAGACTATTCGGAATTGAATTGATGACGAATTTTAAGAGTCCTTATCTTTCTACATCTGTGAATGAATTTTGGAGGAAGTGGCATATTTCATTGTCGTTGTGGTTTCGTGATTATGTGTATATACCTTTGGGAGGAAATCGTAAGGGAAAAATTCGAAAGTACATTAATGTGATGATTACTTTTCTTTTAAGCGGGCTGTGGCATGGTGCCAATGGGACCTTTGTCTTTTGGGGAGGGATACATGGATTAGCGCAGGTAGTGGAAAACGTATTTGGCTTGAACAAGAAAAGAAAACATGGGTTGATAGCTACATGTATTGTATTTATATTTGTTACATTTGCTTGGATTTTCTTTCGTGCATCTTCATGGCAGGAGGCATTTCATGTGATAAGTTATATGTTCAGTGGAATATCTTTACCGATGACATATATAAGGGATGCGCTTATGGCAGTTGGTATAGATAGAAAAGAATGTATTGGAATTGGGATATCTGTACTATTGCTGACCATATGTGATTTTATCAGTTTAGAAAGAAATTCGTTTAAGGAGTTTGACAAATTTCCAAAAGTATTGCGTTGGGGCATTTATTATCTTATGGGGATAATATTGATCGCATATTCTTTGCAGAATATAGGTGAGAATCAGTTTGTATATTTTCAATTTTAGGAGTTGTCATGAAAAGGTTTTTATGCAGATTTTTTGTTTTTTTAATACCATTCATTTGTTTTGGATTTATTGCAGTTCCGTTCTTTTTTATAGGAATTCAAACTGGAGAACTTCAGAATTTCGATAAATTGATGGAAAAACAGAGAGATGATCACTCAATTTTTATTGGAATGGGATATAATGAGCAGACAGGATACTATAAGTTAAAGAATGCGAACTTCTACCAGGCTGAGGTTATTGTACTTGGAACATCCAGGGTTATGCAATTTCAAGCGAATTGTTTTTCAGGCAGTTTTTATAATTGTGGTGGTGGAGTGGGAGAGAATTATGATGAATACCTGAATTTTTTGAAAAATTTAGATTATACACCAGATGTAATTCTACTTGGATTAGATGCTTGGACTTTTAATAATGCTTGGAATAAGTCATGCCCTTTGATCGATAAGTATAAACCAGTTATGTTGATTGAAAGAAATAAGCTATCAATAATTTGGAATATTATGGTGGATTTTGTTAATCATAAATGGAATTGGAATTCTATCAGACAATATAGAATGAATTATGGCTTCAATGGGCGTGTTAGGGATGCAGGATTTCGGTGGGATGGTTCTTACTATTATGGTATTGATTATCAAGAACTGGATCTGCAGAATGATTTCAGATTTCAGGATGTATTTGAAAGGATTAGTAGCGGAGTGCAAAGATTTGAATGGGGAGACCATGTTGATACTGAAACGTACGGATATCTTGTGGAACTATTGGAATATTGTAAGGCAAATAGAATAGAAGTGGTAGGAATAGCGCCGCCCTTTGCCCCTATTGTATATGATAAGATGATTGCAAGCGGAAAATATAAATATTTGTCTGAGATTAGTCCTATGTGTAACGAATTGTTCGCGAAGTATGGGTACGAATATTTTGACTATATGGACGGCAGTATACTGGAGGTAGATGATACGTATTTTATAGATGGGTTCCACGGTGGAGAAGTAGTTTATGCTTGTATCTTGCATGATATGATCGAAAAAGATAGTAGTATAAACAGATATATTGATATGGGTAAAGTGGTAACTGTAATTGAAAAGTGTGATAGTAGTCTTTTACTGGATAATTCTGGTCATCATAATTAAGTGAGGTTACAACAAAAGCACCCTAAAGTTACGCAATATACCAAGCAAAAAAGGACGATACTCATACGTAGCAAAAGCGATGAGAATGTTATAAGTTATAATGTGGGGCCAAAGGAAATGGATTGCTATACGATAAGCAGTATGATGAAGTGTGTCAAAATATGCTCCGGCCGTTTGTTCTTTGATAACAGAACAAACAGGGGTAAAAGGCACATGGATGTGTATGTTATTTGTACGGCAGAGAATCTGCGGAACAGGGTATGTATTGGTGCCGCCTGCTGAGCTGAGAATCTTTAAACTGAGTGGTATAGAAAAAGATGGAGAAGATCGTCGAGTGGACTATGGCATATAGCAGGGACGAGGATATTGCACCGGTAATGGAGAGACAAATCGAAGAGTTTTTGGCAGTAATACAGGCGAAAGCCATATAAGATGGTTGTTGACGTTGCGTTAAAACTATCCTAAAATGGCAGAATACAGCAATATGGAAAAGAACAGGAGATACAGGCGTGGATAATCTATACATTGTTATGCCGGCATATAACGAAGAGGCAAATATCGAATCCGTAGTGGAAGAATGGTATCCGCATATAGCGGACAAGGGGTCAGAGTCACGATTGGTTATTGCGGACAGCGGAAGCACCGATCGTACACATTCTATTTTGCTGAGTTTAAAGAAGAGATATCCAAGACTGGAGATTTTATCTGATACCGGTAAGCAGCATGGTCCGAAATTAATGGCTTTGTACCAGTATGCAATTTGCATGGATAAGGTAGAATACGTGTTTCAAACAGATTCCGATGGACAGACCAATGCTGCGGAGTTTGAAACATTTTGGAAACTGCGAAAGCAGTATGAAGCTGTAATTGGGAAGCGTAATCAGCGTGGAGACGGCATATTTCGTTTATTGGTGGAGAGAGTCTTATGTATGATTCTCTACTTTATTTTTGGTGTTAGGGTTCCAGATGCCAATGCGCCATTCAGATTAATGAAGACATCTTTAATTGAAAAGTATCTAAATAAGATGCCGTCAGATTATAATCTGCCAAATGTTATGTTGACCACTTATTTCAAATATTATTCTGAAAATATCCGTTTTATACAGATCAGCTTTAAACCAAGGCAGGGTGGAAAAAATTCTATCAATTTAGTCAAAATTATGAAAATTGGATGGAAGGCTCTTCGTGATTTTTATTGTTTAAAAGAGAAATTATAGAGGAGATAGGAATGCAGAAGAAGCTTTTCTGTTTGGACATACGAAACTGTATATTGTAAATGATTTTTGTATTGTTATTTTTAGAATGTTCGCGTTATAGGGAGACTATATCGGAGAGCAGGAGCCTAATTGGTGGCAGCTATTAGGAGGGAATTGGCATTTACATATGCAAAGGTCATATCTGTGAGAGAGGTGAATATAGTAAAGGTGTTACGATTAGGGAGTATGAAAGATAAAAGAAGTTTAAATGATAATAAGTATGCTGATATTTTTTTAATGTTATTTATCTCGATAACAGTTTTTTTAATGCTGTGCAGCATTATTTGGGTGTATCATGTCAGAGTATTAAATGCACCCAAGGTGTACTCTGACGGATTTGGTTATTATGTATATCTGCCAGCACTGATCTATAGAGATTTTACTTTTGGTTTCGTGGAAGGATGGGAACATCCTTTGACACTTATTTCAGTAGGGCGGCAAAGCGTAAATAAGTATCCGGTGGGAATTGCAATCATGGAGAGTCCCTTTTTCTTTGCAGCGCATTTGTTTTCTCTCCTACGGGATGCACTGACTGGAAGTATGACAGCGACGGGTTACAGCAATTTGTATCAATACATGGTGCTTTTCGGCGGAGTATGTTATTGGGCGGTCGGAACAATATTGCTGTATAAGCTGCTGGTAAAGTATCTCGGTTTTTCAGGTAAGGTTTCTCTGCTGACATGTATTGTAATCACTTACGGCACAAACTTATTTCATTATGCATCTTATGATGCTTGTTTTTCGCATATATATTCCTACTTTCTGTTTAATTAAAAGTTTCCCAGTTTTTCGGACTATAGAAAATTGCTTATAATCCGGCA